>NZ_JBEGDG010000002.1:0-553181 GCF_040183165.1 Lysinibacillus zambalensis | reverse complement strand
AGAGGTCTACTCGTGAGAGAAAGACTGCATGAAGGGTTGCGCCTTCATGTGAACAAGAAAGACATATACAACTATAAAAATGTTAACAACCTCTCTAAATAAGGTAATGTGATTTTATCCTAGTGAAAGAGAGGTGGTACGCATGGAATGAATGTCCATTGGGAAATTTGCTAAACAAAAGTTGGTCATTGGCTATTGTCGAGTCAGTACATCAAGTCAAGGTGAAAAACAATGATAATGGCGACAAAGATAAGACTAAAGCTAACTAAAGAACAAGAGGTTTTGTTTTGGAAGTCTGCGGGGACTGCGAGATGTGGTATCCATCATCCAAAACTTGTTCTAGTTGTGGACAAATCAAATTCGATTTGAGACTGAAAGACAGATTATTTATCTGCTCTTGTGGATTAAAACTGGATAGAGATTTGAACGCAAGCATTAACTTAGCAAATTACTCAATCTAAGGAAATTAACTGACACTAAGCCTTAGATGTGTACGCAACGATACTGCGGAATTTAAGCCTTTGGAGAGTCATACTAAATGGCAGTAGCTTTTTGCGAAACCAGACTCGGAGAATAAGGAAGACACACATACGAAAGTCGGAAGATATAAGTTGTGTCACAGTAGAAATATCTACATTTTAGAAATGTATATGTTTTTCGTATCGGACATGCGTACTGGTGCACCTAAGAAGGGATTAACTCAGCGTTCAGAGGTAGTTGGAACATTATCTGCTTCCTTATTTGAAATGCAAACTAGTGAAGAGTTAGGGAAATTACTAACGGATCTAGAGGGACAAAAGGTAGATCTCGATTATGTTACACTGCGTTTAGTAGAGAAAGTACGGAAAGATTACGATCAAAATAAAAAAATTCCAGCTAATGAATATAAGGAATATGTCATTCTACAATCTAAAGCAGAAACAGCATGGGAAGAAGCAAAAGCGACGAATAATTTTGCTTTATTCCTACCTTATTTAGAGGAAATAATTAGTTGGCAGAAGAAATTCATTCAATATTGGGGTATTAAAAACGGTTCTCCGTACAATACATTACTAGATTTATATGAACCGGATATGACGACTGATGTTTTAGATCAAGTTTTTGGTGAATTACGTGAAACAATCGTTTCTCTTGTGCAAAAAATTACAGACTCACCAAATAAACCAGATACAAGCATATTATTTAAGCATTTCCCTCGTGAATCTCAACGTGCATTATCATTGGAAATGCTAACACAACTTGGCTATGATTTTGATGCAGGTCGCTTAGACGAAAGTGTGCATCCATTTATGATTGGCTTAAATCATGGAGATAATCGTATTACAACGAAATATGATGAAAACGATTTCCGCTCAGCAATTTTTGGAACAATCCATGAGTGTGGACATGCCATGTACGAACAAAATATCGATGTGAAACTTGATGGTTTACCGTTAGCAACGGGTACATCAATGGGGATACATGAATCCCAATCTTTATTTTATGAGAATTTTGTAGGTAGGAACGAGAAGTTCTGGGAGCATAATTACGAGCGACTGCAAAAACATTCACCTGCTCAATTTGGTGATGTAGCATTAGCTGATTTCCTACGAGCGATCAATATGGTGGAACCTTCATTTATTCGCATTGAAGCAGATGAGTTAACGTATCCACTACATATTATGATTCGTTATGAAATTGAACGAGACCTATTCAATGGAGATCTTCAAGCGAAAGATCTTCCACAAGTATGGAATGATAAATACGAGGAATATTTAGGTATTCGTCCTGAGACAGATGCAAAAGGGGTTTTACAAGATATGCACTGGTCAGGGGGCATGTTTGGCTATTTCCCATCCTATGCTTTAGGAATGATTTACGCCGCACAATGGAAGCATGCAATGGATAAAGATATTCTGAACTTTGATGACTTACTGGCAAAAGGTGAGTTACTTTCAATTCGGGAGTGGCTAACAGAGAAAGTCCATCAATACGGTGCGCTGAAGAAGCCGTTCGAGCTATTGCAAGAGGCGACAGGGGAGGGCTTAAATGCCAAATATTTAGCAAACTATTTACAAGAAAAGTATACGAAGCTGTATCAGCTTTAAAGGTCAAAGCGATTTCTCTACTACTATAGAGAAATCGCTTTTCATATTCAAATGGCCCACTTCTTTCCAAAAGAAAATGCTGAATCCTATATCGTATATAAAATTGATTAGAATTGTTATAATACAAAATGGTTATTTAAACATCCCCTATCAAGATACATATTGATAGTTAAAAATAGTAGGGATTCACAAATACGGAGGTATGAAAGTGGCAAAGAATACAAGTAAGATAGGTGTAGTAATCGCTGGGCTATTATTAGCGATTTTAATGGCTGCAATGGATAATACAATTGTAGCAACGGCAATCAGTACGATTGTCGGAGATCTTGGTGGATATGACAAACTTGTCTGGGTGACATCAGCTTATATGATCGCGTCGGTTGCAGGTATGCCGATTTTCGGGAAATTATCCGATATGTATGGTCGTAAAAGATTTTTTATTTTCGGTTTAGTTGTATTTTTAATCGGTTCGGCGCTAGCTGGTACAGCAAACTCAATCGTTCAGCTTAGTATTTACCGTGCAATTCAAGGTATTGGCGGTGGTGCATTAATGCCAATCGCATTCACAATTATGTTTGATGTAGTGTCTCCAGATAAACGCGGTAAAATGGGAGGCTTATTCGGGGCAGTATTTGGTCTATCGAGTATCTTTGGTCCTCTTCTTGGAGCCTATTTAACAGATTATGTTCATTGGTCTTGGATTTTCTATATTAATTTACCACTGGGGCTAATTGCTTTTGTATTAGTTACAAAATTTTACAATGAATCTGTTGTACATGCGAAGCAAAAAATCGACTACTTTGGCGCAGTTACTTTAGTTAGTGCAGTAGTTAGTTTAATGTTTGCTCTTGAGCTAGGCGGCAAAGAATACGCTTGGGATTCCGCAATGATTCTTGGATTATTCACTCTATTTGGAGTGCTTCTTATTAGCTTTATCTTAATTGAACTACGTGTAGAAGAGCCTATCATTTCCTTTAAAATGTTCAAAAATCGTCTTTATGCAACGAGTAATATCATTTCAATATTTGCTGGTGCTGCTTACATTACAGCTGCCATCTACATTCCAATTTTTGTTCAAGGCGTACTTGGAGGCTCAGCAACGAACTCAGGTCTTATTTTACTTCCGATGATGGTCGGTTCGGTTGTAACAGCATCTGGGGGTGGAGCTCTCCTCACGAAATTTAAGTATCGAACGATTATGTTACCGACTTTAACTCTATTCGTTGTTGGAATTACCTTGCTTACAACATTGACAACTGAAACGTCACACTTTATGGTAACAATCTTTATGATACTCGTTGGTCTTGGCATTGGCTCGTCTTTCTCTGTTTTGAGCAATGCTGTTATTCATGGTCTTAGTATGAGACAACGTGGCTCGGCTAACTCAACGCTAAACTTCAATCGAGAACTAGGAATGACATTAGGAATTACAGTGTTTGGGATTATTCAAAACCATATTTTCTCAAATAAATTAACGTCCCCGTTTAGTGGTCAAGCACCTAATGGTATGGAGTTAAGTGATCCTAGTGTAATCCTAACATCTGAAACTCGAAACGTCATTCCTGTAGAGGTTCTCGATAAAATGCAAGAAGCACTTACTATTTCAGTTGCTCATACTTTTGCTTGGGCGATAATCCCAGCTGCTATTGCGTTAATTATGGCATTTGCTATGGGTAGAGAGCAATTCGACCCTGCTTCTGAAATGGAAACGTACAATCGCGAGGCATCACATTAATATATGAGCCTGTGTTTCACAAATTATCAAAATGCGGCCTCTCCTCAATTAAAACTGTTATAATACGAAACGTATGTTTTAAAACATTTCAAATTGAGGTAGTCATATGAAAAAGCAGTTGAGATTGCGCAATTTACGCATACAAAAATAGAAAAAGAGAGCTCGCTAAAAAATATTTTAAAAAATGATCGGTAGGCAAAAGAGAGACATTATGCTAATTTTGCAGATACCTTTACTAAGAGGCAAGGACAAACCATTCCTCTGATACCAAAAAAGCTGGTGAAGTTTTACGGAATGTAAAATTTCACCAGCTTTATATTTTTCGTAATAAAATTTCAAACCGTTTATACGAAGTGCGGGTTGTCCTGCCTATCATCCTCATATGGTGCTTGAACTGATTTTATGTGCCTATACGCAAGTGAAAGAAGCTTTCAGAAGAAAAAAAATAACGCCATTTATGTCAACGTGAAATTGAAGTGGAACTAGTTTTTGGAGTCTTGAAGGCTAATTTGCATTTCACTCGATTTTCTCTCTGAGGAAAATTGAACGTAGAAAACGAAATAGGTCTTGCATGTATTTATGGCTGTAAATAATTTGAGAAAGTTAGAGAAATCAAAAAAAGTGAAATTAAGCACACTCAATTTCACTTTTTTGATATTAGAAGCTAGTTTTGTTCCAACCTCTTTTTATGAAGAGACAAAACATTATTACCAAAGCTTATAGCCTTTAGAGCCAGGTGGAGAATTAGAAATAATATCGATAATTGGAATAGTATAAGCAAATAAAATTAATGCTACTAAAATAACTAGCCATACTTTAAAGTTCTCTAAAATAGCTGGTGTCGTACCACCGTTTTCATGTACCTCACCAACAGGGAATTCCTCTTCGCCTTTTGGTGCAAACCATGCTAATTTCACCACAATATAAAGAATGATTATGATGGCGATGAATAGAATTGTGCCACCAACAGCTTGAGCGATTTGATAAGGAATCCAATCGTAAGCTTGCTGAGCTCCGCCATACTCAGAGTAATCAGATCGACGCGGTGCACCAATCAGACCAGCGATATGCATAGCAGAAGACATAATTGTCATACCTACCGCCCATAAAATAGCGGCAAAATTACCAAGATTGTTTAAAGATTTAGTCAGTGTACGACCAGTTAAATAAGGAATTAACCAAAATGCCGCCCCAAAATAAGTTAATACGGCTGTTGTTGCAATTGTTAAATGGAAATGTCCTGTAACCCAAATAGTATTATGGATTAATTGGTTCATTTGGTAAGAAGCATTGATGATACCGCCTGCGCCACCAGGAATAAATGCTAACATGCCGACAAATGGCACGAAGAAACGAGCATCTTTCCATGGTAATTTTTTAAACCAGCCGAAAAGTCCTTTTCCTCCTAATTCACGACCGCGTAATTCAAACATTGCAAACATCGAGAAGGCGGTCATTAAAGATGGTACGATTACGGCAAATGTTAAAACAACTTGTATGAATTTCCATGTACCATCAATACCAGGCTCTGTTAATTGGTGATGGATCCCAACCGGTACAGAGAATATTAAAAACAACATAAATGACAGTCTTGCTAAAGAATCAGAGAAAATTTTTCCGCCAATAACCTTCGGAATAATGACATACCAAACCATGTAAGCTGGCAATAACCAGAAATATACAAGAGCATGACCAAAATACCAGAATAATGTACGGGATAGTGCTACATCAACACGTTCGATAAAGCCTAAAGACCATGGAAGTAACTGGAATAGAACAGAAACAGCTACACCTAAAGTTGCTACGAACCACATTAAATTATTGACAACAACCATAAATGAAAGTAATGGGCTTCGTTGTCCGCTACCTTTGTTTTCTTTACGCCACTGAGCATATCGTAAAATTTGACCTGCGCCGCCAACCCAAGAACCAACAACGACTAATGTAAGGCCTAAATAGAAAATCCAGTGAGCTTTCAGAGGAGCATAGAACGTATATAAAACAGATGCTTCGTTCAATAGAACCATTACTGCAGCAGCTGCTGTACCGATAGTCATTAACCAGAAGCCAATCCAACCAAGGCGACGTTGTCCGTCTGAGAAAGTCCCCGATGTACGGCTAACACTGGCAATTTGGAAACCGAAAATAAAAAATGTTGTTAAAATAAGACCGAGTAAAACACCATGTACAGTTAAAACTTGATAATAACCAATGCCTGCTGGTAATGTAAATTGACCAGAACGAACGAAAACCTGTAATAAACCTGCAAGACCCCCTAATAATAATGCGATGAATGCCACGTATATATGTGCCATTGCTAGCTTCGCATCACGACGATCCACTTTTGTCAAATTATTGTTGAGACTCATTTGGATCCACCACCTTTAGCATAGAGTGCATCATCGTATGTCCTGTACCACAGTATTCATTACATACAATTAAAAACTCTCCTACTTTATTTACTTCTGTCACATATTCAGAAATGTATCCAGGTTCAAGCATCATATTAATATTTGTACCTGCAACTTCAAAACCGTGCATGACATCCGCACTTGTTGCGATAAATTTCACCTTAGCTCCTAGAGGGACCTCTATTTCTGGCGGATTGTAATTAAATGCTGATGCTAAAACAACCACTTCATAGTCCCAATCCTTACCTTCAACTTTGTGAACACCAGGATTATCGAAGGGAGGGAATTCATTTACTTTCTCATAATCTAGTGTTTTTTTACCATTGTTCGGATGTGAGCCTTGATGAAATGCACCGATGCCGAGAATGATAAGGAATGCTACTAAAGTAGTAACTCCAAACACAAGCCAGTATTTCTCATACTTATGTAAGTGCATATGTCTCTGTCCTTTCTTATTCTTAATAGAATCAATTATGCCTCGGCATAATTGCGTCCGGAATCAGCTTTGTGCTTAGGCCTGCACGAGGGCCGACACGATGTCGGTCATTTCGGTAATGCCACAGGACGTGGCGTTTTTACCGATGCAGGTAAGTTAGCCGTTATCGCATGGATACGATGATCTTAGGCTAACATCCTATATTGAACTTCTTTCTGATTCCATGACATCCGCCGGAGGCTTTAGGCCAAAGTCGTTGCCACAGGACGTGGCGTTATTAGACTGAGTTCCTCTATTTCAGTGGGTGTTTGGACACCCGTTGAAAGAAGTTAAAAACGATTGATGAACAAATCGAAGCAGTACACCCAAAGTAAGATAATAATGATTCCTACTCCAAATACCGCATAGAGTGAACCTTTTAAATTTTCATCTGACTTTTTTTTATTTGCCATTTTTGCTCCTCCTTCGCTTTTAGTGTGTCTTTCTTATTGTCATGATATATAAATAAAATTCTTTTTGATGTGAAAAAAATCACATATCTTGACGAATAATGTGAAAAAAATGTGAAAAATTGAGGGGGGAATAAAAAAAAGCCACCTCTATAGTCATTGAGATGGCCGCATTTTGGTTGAAAATGAAGTGATTATTATTGAAATCTATTATTTTTCAAGAAATTTTACTATATGAAATTTAGACTTGAGCCTTAGGGGGCATTCACCGTTTATTAAAGAGAATGATCAGGCGTAATCATAAATGTTTGATGTGTAGGCATAGGATGTATAAATTGAACCAGTTCGATATTCTAGAACTTTATTCTCCTTCAATTGTTAAAAGAACTGTCAGTGGACCGACGCTTGGAATTGTGACAGGGAGTATAAAGGCCTTTTCAAAGCCGTATAATTTTGTGTTACCAACCATCACCGTTGGCGGTGTGATATCAATTTCTAAGCTTTCTTGTCCGACGGTAGTACATAGATTTCCGGCAATCATATTGCCAAATTCCCCTGTAAAGGATTCCAACATTTCCCCTTCGAGAGGCATACCAAACATCGTATTGCCGATGCCACTAAATGTTTCTGGAGACGAATCAATGATTACTCGGCCCTTTAAATCACCTATTAAACCAATTAAAACACCCATTTGCTGTTGTTGAAATGGTTCAGAAATAATACTCGGCGTTTTTACGTCTATCTCCATAGGTAGGATCGATTTTAAAGCGTGAATTGTCCCATTTAAAATAGTTTGAAAGTACTTCGAATTACTCATTTTTACCGCATCCTTTTTCCGACTTTTCTACATCTTACCATGTTAAATGGGTAAGATGAAAGTATGTCTTGACGAATTAATGGGAAATTTATATTATATTAATGAGAATGATTTTCAAAATCATTAAATGGACGATTTTATAAAAAAAGGAGCGGTCAGCGATGACATTCGTATTGATTGGAACAGCAGTGGTTATCTATATTGGAGTAGGGAAACACGTTATGAAACAGGCGACTGCGCATTTAAAATAAGAGAATAAACAATAACGACAATAGAGCGTGGTCTAAGCAATTTAAAGATCATGCTTTTTTTTTTACGAAAATATTTATCTTACATACTTTCGAGGGAATAAAGAGGATGATTATTTGTTTTTTTCTGAAAAATGTTGAAAATGAGAATTGGTTTTTTATAGACTGGTTACGAGGCTATTAATAAGACATTAACTTCATAGAATGTTTATTAGATGCTAATGATCGTTCTGGCTACTGTAGTATCAAAAAATATAAATGGATGGGCAATCAAGCGACGTCCTATAGAAGGTGAAGAAAATGATGAAGATATTACTAACAGGATTTGTGCCATTTCTTGACTATAAAATAAATCCAACGATGCAAATTGTAGAAAAATTAAATGGGGAAAAGATGGATGGCTATGAAATTGTAGGACGCATTTTGTCTGTGGATTTTCAGCAATCCGCTCAGCAACTGAAACAATATATTGCTGAGATTAAGCCACAAATCATTATTTCATTAGGATTAGCTGGAGGCCGATTTAAAATAACGCCAGAGCGAATTGCGATTAATATTAAAGATGGGGAAGCAGATAATGAAGGTTATACACCAGTAGATGAGAGCATTTATGATGATGGTGTAGATTCCTATATCACGAATCTACCTATTAGAAATATGGTAAATCGATTATGCAAAGAAGGATATCCAGCGGAGATTTCAAATACGGCAGGTACCTATTTATGTAATAACATTATGTATGAAGGGCTTGTTTACGCGAAGCAACATAAAGAGGTACGTGCTGGATTTATTCATATTCCTGCGTCATTTGATTTGGCGATTCAACATGGAAAAATACCGGGATGGAATATCCAAGATTTAATCACGTGTATTAGGCTCTGTATCGAGGAGACAGTTCGTTCAGCAAATGATTGATTTTCCTCAAACGATGAGGATAAATAAAGAAGTACAATGGATGACCTGAAATGATAATCATCATTTTAGGCATCCATTTTTAGTTAGATAAGAAAAGAAACAAATTATTGGATAGTAGGATTGATTTGATATCAACGTACTCCTGTTTATTCTATCACTAATACAGTGTCCAGGCAGATAAAGTACCTATTTCAAGGCTTTATTTTACTGTGTTGAAAACCCTATTGATTCTATGATGATTGGAGTACCCCTATAAATTGTTGAATTACTTGGACTTAAGGTTAACGTGGTTGGAGTCAAAGTATAAATTCTACCTTCCTGCATGACGGCATTGATATAAAGATTAACGTAGCCACTCGGATTAAAAATGATAAATTCGGTTGCTTGGTTCCCATTATCATTCCAAAATTGGCTAGCTGATAGAGTCGCCCCATTAGTCAAATCAATATCCGATGTAGCAATATTGAAATATCTATTTACTGTTGGAATAATATTTCTACTAGGTTCAACGACTGGGGGAGGGTCTTTCAAAGGAATGTTTCTAGCTTTTATACGTGGCCAAATAAACCGATCTTTACATTCACATTCTTGCTCGATTTTTCGTGGTTCCTAAAGTTCACCATAAGTTTATCACTCCATTTAACTTCGTACTTATCTATTCACTTTTATATTTACAATCGCACACCAATCTTTTTTTCTTACTTTAAAATATCAAGAAAATTATTAGTTGAATAGTTGCACATCCATTTTTGCAATAGGAATTAGTAGTTAGAAAAATAATGACCATAACGTGTGGGTAATTTCTGTTCAGGCTGGGCGTTATCCTGGTATAAGGTTTTAAGAAACATCATTACCTATAATAATGAGCCTATAATGCTTTAATTTTATAAATAAACAGGACGATATGGATGAATATGGCGTCTGAAATCCTGATATATATGCTTTTAATAGTAAATTAGTGTTATACTTTGCTTGTCGAATAAGGTAGAATATTAATTATGACTATCTTCATTCGTAAAAACTACTTCCTCTGAAGTTGTAAGATGAATACGGATATGGTTCCTTTCCAAATATCACTGATTGAAGATAAAACCTCCGGCGGATGTCACGGATTTTTAAAGGAGTGAATTGTGCTCCACAATTCACAATCCGGACGCGATTACGCCAAGGCGAAATTGATTAATATGAATAAAGGGGTTACTGGTTTTTATGAAAGATTTTGAACAACAATTGGAGGCGCTTTTAAAGCAGGCTTCGTTACAATACATAATTTATCAGCATAATGGTGATACAGAGCGTATGGATAAGACATCACTTTTTGCACGTAAAATACAGCAAAAAGAATATGTTATTGGCTTTGCAGGCCATTTCTCTGCTGGTAAATCGAGTATGATTAACGCACTATCGGGTGAAGATTTACTTGCGGCAAGCCCTATTCCAACGAGTGCAAATATCGTCAAAGTCCATAAATCTGAAGAAGACTTTGCAATTGTCTATATGCATAATGAAATGCCTGTAAAATTCGAAGCGGGCTATGATTTTAAAACAGTTAAAGAGCTAAGTAAAAATGGGGACCTAGTGTCACAAATTGAAATTGGTCATAGTACATCGACATTACCACTAGGTGTCACTGTTATGGATACACCAGGAGTTGACTCGACAGATGATGCACACCGTATGTCAACAGAGTCTGCTCTTCATATTGCTGATATCGTATTTTATACAATGGACTACAATCACGTGCAATCGGAATTGAATTTTCAATTTACAAAGCAATTAATGAAGTACAATCCAAACGTTTATTTAATCGTTAACATGATTGATAAGCATAAGGAAAATGAATTAAGCTTCGAGGAATTTAAAGCAACTGTTCACAATTCCTTTGCAGCTTGGGGCGTAGTACCAAAAGGCGTATTTTTTACTTCATTAAGAGAGCCGGAGCACCCTAATAACGATTTTACGGTCGTAAAGAAAATCGTTATGGATAGTATGAATGATTGGCAGGAGCAGCTTGTACAAACTGCATCAAATACATTGCGTTTATTACAAAGTGAGCATGACAATTATTTAACGGAAGAAAGACAGGATCGTTTAGACATTGATGAAGATGTATTAAGTGCCGATGACTGGGCAAACCATAAGGATATTTTAGAGCAGTACAATAAGCTAAATCGTCAAGTTGAACTGTTCTCAGTTGAGGCATGGAATGAAATGTTCGAAGAGCAACGTAAAGAACTTCTTGCGAATGCAGCTATTATGCCAGCAGATTTACGCGATAAATTACGTCTTTATTTAGAAAGTCAGCAGGAAGGTTTCAAGGTAGGGGGCTTATTTACTGCTAAGAAAAAAACAGAGGAAGAGCGTAACCGCCGTAAAGAGGATGCCTATAGTGCCTATCAGAATGTTGTTCATGCACAGATTACTGGACATTTAAAAGGGCTAATGAAAAAGGTGATAAAGGATGTTGGTGCGTTAAATGAAGAACGTGCTACAGCTATTGATGCCTACGCCTTTGATTTACCGTTCTCCCTTATTGAGCAGCAAGTACAAGTTGGCGCAATTTTAACAGGAGATGCTGTGTTGAATTTTGCCAACCGTGTGGCAGAAGCGACTAAGCGCTATTATATCCAGGAAACTGATAAGTGGAAAGATGCGCAAGCAACAACTTTAGAAGCAGTAGCTACAGAAACGGCTGCTCCATCTAAATTAAAAATGGCTGGGATGCAAGAGAAAGTTGATGCCATTCAAGCAGTGCTTGAAATCGAGGGCTATCAGCAATATAGTGCAAGTATTATGCATCAGGCAAGCAATGAAATACGTAAAATAGCAAATCAACAGCTGACAAATTGGGAGCATGCATTTAAGCAAGATTTAGCAGATATTCGATTATTTGACGAATCGATGTTAAAGCCAAAAGAGGAAGCGTTAATGGAGGAAGAAGCACAGCAAGCAGTTAGTGCAACAAGTCTTCCTATTGAAGGTGTAGTGAAGCGTGCACTTCACACGGCAACTGCTGTAAAAGATGTACAAGGCTTTGCGGAAGTAGCAACTTACTTAGAAAATAAAGTAGAACGCTTACAGAAAAAGGATTTCACAATCGCGCTTTTCGGTGCATTTAGTGCAGGGAAATCTTCGTTCTCTAATGCGTTAATGGGTGCCAAGGTTTTACCTGTGTCACCAAACCCGACAACAGCGGCTATTAATAAAATTCGTCCTGTTTCACCAGATCATCCGCATGAAACAGCAGATGTCCAATTAAAAACAGCTGACCAAATGCTAGAAGATATTCAAGCTTCATATGCAGCGATTGGTTTATCGGTTTCTTCGTTAGAAGAAGCATTCAATCGTGCAGATGAGGGACTTGCGGTGCAACTATCTGACGAACGCTTAAATGTGCATAAATCATTTATTCGCGCATATAAAGAAGGGTTCCCAACATTTAAGTCTGAGCTTGGACAAGTATTACGTGTAAACCGTGAAGAGTTCGAAAAATTTGTTGCACAGGAAAATAAATCATGCTTTGTCGATAATATTGATTTCTATTATGACAGTCCGTTAACACGCATGGGTGTAACACTTGTTGACACACCAGGAGCAGATTCTATTAATGCGCGTCATACAGGTGTGGCATTTGAATATATTCGTAATGCTGATGCAATCTTGTTTATTACTTATTATAATCATGCTTTTGCAAAAGCGGACCGTGAGTTTTTAATCCAGCTTGGTCGTGTGAAGGATGCCTTCGAGCTTGATAAGATGTTCTTTATCGTCAATGCGATTGATTTAGCGACAACAGAAGAAGAACAGGAAGATGTAAAGGGTTATGTGCGTTCAGAATTACAACGCTTTGGCATTCGCTTCCCACGACTTTACGGTGTGTCTAGCTTATTAGCATTAAAGGAAAAAGTAGAGGGTGCGGATTTAACATCTGGTATGCCTCCTTTCGAAGATTCTTTCCACACATTCTTAAATGATGAATTAAGTGCATTGGCGGTTCAGGCACTTGCAGAGGAAGTCGATAAAACGGAGCAACGTTTAGGTGACTTAATTGCTCAAACAGAAGAGAACTTAAAGCGTAAGGATGAGCGTTTAGAGGAATTAACAACTCTTGAACAACATGTGAAATCGAAATTCAATTCGCTTAATACAAGTATGGTAGAAAGTGAAACGAAGCAAGAGCTTGATGAATTACTGTATTATGTTCTTCAGCGTGTGTACTATCGTTACCCAGAGTTCTTTAAGGAAGGCTACAATCCGTCAACATTTGCAGCAATGCCGGTTCAGCAAGCATTAGAGCATGCTTTAAAGGAAGTAATGCAAAGTTTACGATTTGATTTTACACAAGAAATGCGTGTAACAAACTTCCGTTTATCACAGTTTATTGGTAAAAAAATGCAATTGCGCTTTAAAGATGAAGTACGTGAGCTTAAAGAATTAAATCGAAGCTTCTCGTTTTTAGCGTTTGAATCTTCTGAGCCAGATTTACTTGATTTTGAAGGGCCATTTGCAGATATAACTAAATATTCAGGTGTGAAATCACACTTCCGTAATCAAAAGGCATTCTTTGAGAAAAATGAAAAAGTGAAGTTAAGTGAGGCGCTAGAGGCCTTAACAAAACCAGATGCGCAAGATTATTTAGATTCGCAAAAAGTATCTCTCATGGCATGGGCGATTACTTATATTGCGGAGGAAGCAGAGAAATTACGTCTGCATATTTATCATCAGGCACTTGAACAAATTGCAACAGAAAGACTTGCACTTCAGGAAGAAAGTCGTTTAGCTTCTTGGAAAGCAATCTATGCTCAATTACAATACGCATGAGGTGATTCATTTGGGAAAAGTATTCAAATCAGTTGAGGAAATTCAGTTTGATGAAGTCCGTTTCGTAGATGCCCGCTTTGATTTACAAAAGAAAGAGGCGGGTAGCAAAGCATTTGAAGAAGGGCATGCACCAGGAGCGATTTATATGGATCTAGAGCAGGATTTATCTGATATGGGGTCCGGCGATGGTCGCCATCCCATGCCGAATAAGGAAAAGCTATCCGCGGTATTTCAAGGATTGGGATTAAACTATGAGGATCAAATTGTCGTTTACGATCAAGGAGCGGCTCCATTTGCACCACGTGCTTGGTGGATGCTGACTTATGCAGGCTTTCCGAATGTAGTAATTGTGAATGGTGGCGCACCGGCTCTTGAAAAGAAAATACCTTTCACAAAAGACATTATCAAATATCCACCAACTACGATCGAATTTGTTTGGCGAGATGAACTATATGCTCCACGTGAAGCAGTGAAAGCAATTGTGGATGGAGAAGTTAATGCTACGTTGTTAGATGCACGTGCCGCAGCTCGCTATCGTGGTGAGATGGAGCCTCTTGATAGTGTAGCTGGGCATATTCCAACTGCGAAAAACTTTGACTGGGAACAGTTAAAGTCAGACGGTCATTTGCAAGCGAATGATGCGTTACGTAGCAAGATTACTCGTGACGAGCATGTTGTGGTGTACTGTGGAAGCGGTGTTACAGCATCACCATTGTATGCAGTGCTAGCAGATGAAGGCTACGAAAATATTCAACTGTACGTAGGTAGCTATAGTGACTGGATTACACAATATGACGTTGAAAAAGGAACAAATGAATAAAAGATTATAGAAGAAACGCTCACTTTGGTGGGCGTTTTTGCTTTTATTGGAGTGGAAAAGGTGGAAAGCGGTCGAAGTGACGGAAAGAAAAGCCGAGGCGACGGAAAGAAAGGCGAGAGCGACGGAAAGAAAGGCAAGGGCGACGGAAAGAAGGGCGGAGGTGACGGATGGAAATCAGAGTGACGGAAAGAAGAGTCGAAGCGACGGAAAGAAGAGCGGAGGTGACGGATAGAAATCAGAGCGACGGAAAGAAGAGTCGAAGTGACGGAAAGAAAGGCGGAGGTGACGGATGGAAATCAGAGTGACGGAAAGAAAAGCAAGAGCAACGGAAAGAAAAGTCAGAGTCGTGGATAGAACCGTCAAAATGATGGAAAGCCCCGCCCAAGTCGTGGATAGAACCATCAAAGTCATGGATAACCCCGCTAGGGCGAAATTATACCAACGAACCGAGTTTTGACGGATTGGTAAAATGACTGAATATTCTTTTTATGCTAAACTCTTTTTACAAAGGGGGAGAAAGGATGTTTGAACGAGAGAAAAGTATAGAAATTCAACAGAATCTTGATGTGCAATGTGCTCAAGGGAAAGTGGCGGTTCAGGGTATCGGCATGAGTGTATATAGCTTTTTTGTGGATGGGTTATTAATTGATACAGGCTCATACTCACTTTCGCAGGAGTTCCAATCTTTTTTTAAAGAATTACCGATTGAACAATTGGCGCTCACTCATTCTCATGAGGATCATTCAGGAAATGCAGCATGGATTCAGCAACATACGGGTGTACCTATCTATGTTCACCGTGATTCGGTGGGCATTTGTGCAAAAGATGGGGAGTATCCTTTTTATCGACAGGCATTATGGGGTGAGCGGCCAGCGTTTATGGCTCAACCGTTTGGCGATACGTTACAAACGAATTTAGCTACTTGGGATGTTATTGAAACGCCAGGACATACGACAGATCATGTATCATTTTATAATCGGGAAACAGGTGCTATGTTTACAGGTGATTTGTATATACAAACGAAAACTAAGGTTGTCCTTGATGAAGAAAATATCGTACATACCTTAGCGTCTTTGAAAAAAATAGTAAACTATGATTTTGAGGTAGTATATTGTTGTCATGCAGGCTTTATAGCGGATGGTCGAGCGAAAATACAAGAAAAAATTGCTTATTTAGAAGAGATGGAGGAGAATATAAGGCAACTGTTTCATAAAGGTTATTCGGTAGACGAAATGACAAAATCAATTTTTTCTCGGGAATACCCGATTACAAAAGTATCAGGGGAACAATGGTCTTCTAAGCATATTATCACCGCATTTATAAATCAGTTTACGCAAGAGTCCTTGAAATGAGGGCTCTTTTTTGTTGATTAATGTAACACTGTTAAGGAATGAAGATAATAAAAAACTATGTGAAAAAATGTGGAGAAAATGTGACGAAACTAGATAGGGCAATGGATGCGCTTACATAAGTTTGTGAAAAAAATCTCAATTACATAAGAAAAATACTATGTGAAAAGTTGAGCAGGTTTAATGCCGGTAGTTATACATTTATTGAAAGGACAACAGTTGTGAATTTTATATTGAAATAATTGATTGTGAAGGAAATAACATGACAAAAAACAGGAGTAGACGATTAAAAATAGCGCTATTTCAAAGAAAAAATAAAATTGACAGAAAATTCATTGACTTTACTTTCACAAAGTATTATGATTCTGAAATATATAATAATTCAAAAAGAAAAGGATGGGATTGAATGGACATTATGAAAAAGGCTTTAGAAATGCATGAGTATTATAGTGGGAAATTAGAGGTGATTTCTAAAGTACCTGTACAAGATTCATATGATCTAAGTCTTGCGTACTCTCCGGGGGTAGCTGCGCCTTGCGTAGAGATTGAAAGAAATCCATCGCTTGTTTACGACTATACAATGAAGGGGAATATGGTGGCTGTTGTTTCGGATGGTACAGCGGTGTTAGGATTAGGAGATATCGGTCCGAAGGCGGCGTTACCGGTAATGGAGGGGAAGGCGATTTTATTAAAGCGATTTGCTAATGTTGATGCTTTTCCTATTTGCTTAGATACGAAGAGTACAGATGAAATCGTCAGCATTGTGAAGGCGCTTGCTCCAACTTTCGGTGCTGTAAACTTAGAAGATATTTCTGCGCCAAGATGCTTTGAAATTGAAGATCGTCTGCGCCAAGAATGTGATATTCCTGTATTTCATGATGATCAGCATGGAACAGCGATTGTTGTAGGTGCAGGGATGATTAATGCCAATCGTATTGTGAAGAAAGATGTGGCAACGATGAAGGTTGTCATTAATGGTGCAGGAGCAGCAGGTATTGCTATTTTGCGTATTCTTGTGCAAATGGGCTATAAAAATATTTTTATGTGCGATACAAAGGGACTCATCTATGAAGGCCGCGCTGAAGGTATGAATCCGATTAAAGAAACGGTTGCCCATTTAACAAATCCAGAAAAAATACAGGGTACATTGGAGGATGTCATTAAAGGGGCTGATGTCTTTATCGGCGTATCTGTTGCCAATTTATTAACAGAAGCACATATTGCTTCAATGAATGAAGATCCGGTCGTGTTTGCACTTGCGAATCCTAATCCTGAAATCACTTATGAAAACGCTAAGGCATGGGGTGTGCGTGTTATGGGGACAGGACGCTCAGATTATCCGAACCAAATTAACAATGTACTCGCTTTCCCTGGTATTTTCCGTGGGGCATTGGATGTTCGAGCGACAGATATTAACGAAGCGATGAAGATAGCTGCAGTGGAAGCGATAGCGGCTCTTGTTAGTGATGAGGAATTAACCGAGGAATATATTGTACCTAAATCATTAGATGAGCGGGTTGTTGAAATTGTTTCGAAAGCTGTAAGTGGTGCAGCTGTTGAGTCAGGTGTGTCAGAGCTCTTCCAACAAAATGCAGTGCTTTCAGTTTAACATTTATGTATACAAGTGAACCTAAAAAAGCTCCCACTCTCATAGAGAGGGGAGATTTTTTTACATCATTCCAAATAAAATGCCGAAAATGAAAAATAGAACAATAATAAGAATAATGAATAGTATAACGAAAATAATGGTTGGAATTAAGAGCGTTAAGAAGGCCATCCAATTCGGAATTTGATGTGCTTCGGCTACAATTCCTACTGTAATAACGAGGGACCAAATTACAACCACAAGGGTTAATAAAAGTGCTGGCCAAATAACCCAAGGATAAGTTCCAGCGAAGTCAGAATTCATTAAAGACTCAGGTGATGTAAATAACCAAATTAAATAAAAAGGAATTAGTACTATAAATGGGATAGAAGTTAAACTTAGCCCTTTGAATAAGTGTGAGTACGTGCCTGTTCCTTTAAAAAGTTTACCGAACAGCCAAGTGATTAGTGCAGAAAAAGCCGTGCCAATTATCCCTAAAATCGGTGCTGCAATAACACAAAAAATGACGATAAACCAAGGAGACACGTCTGACAAAAATGTACTATCAATAAGGTCTGAAAGTGTAACACCTAGATAACCAATTGACATGAGAAGAATCGCAAAACCTATTGATTTTTCTTCTATCATGTAACGGGTTGTTTTCTTTGGATGCAACCAAATAGACAAAAATGGATTAACCTTTGGCCTTTCTTGTGATGATTCATTATAGTTATCCATCAAATTACCTCCAAAATAATAGTAAAAATTATGCGTATAATGAGTATACGGAATTACCTAGTGAAAAGTTTCGAAAGAAATCATTTTATTAACAAAAAGAGCCGCAAAAAAGCGACTCTTTTGATTACTCGTAACTACTCTTACATAGCATATTAATAGAATGGTTTTTTTATTCAGCTAACATAATTTTTTCAAGCTCTAATGGTTCTATGTATTGTTCGCCTTTGTAAGCGCGCATATTACCACCTGAAATTTCATCTATTAATAAAATTTCATTTGTTTGAGCATCACGGCCAAATTCTAATTTAATATCGTAAAGGGTTAACCCTTTTTTGGCAAGTTCTGCAGCAACAAATTTAGCAATTTCAATCGTGCGTTGTTTTAAAATTGCATATTCTTCGTGTGTTAACAGGTCTAACATTGCTAAAGCATCTTCAGAAATAGGAGGATCTAGTCGATCATCATCTTTGATGGTAACTTCTACGAAAGAATCTAAGTTTTGTCCTTCTTTCACGTAAGCACCATAGCGACGTAGGAAAGATCCTACTGCCTTGAAACGGCAAATGACCTCTAACCCTTTACCGAAAACAGTTGCAGGTTTTACCGTCATTGTTGCATCGTTGAAGTTTGCATCAACATAGTGAGTAGGAACACCTTGTTCGTTTAGTTTTGAGTAGAAATAAGAAGTTAAGTGAAGACCAGCCAAACCAGCACCGTCGATTGTTAATCCAACAGTATTAGCACCTGGGTCGAATACGCCGTTTTCACCAGTTACATCATCTTTAAATTTTAATAAGTAATGACCATCTTCTAACTTGAACACATTTTTCGTTTTACCTGTATACAATAATTCCACAAAAAACCCTCCAATATGTCGTAGTACTCCAATATTATAACACGAATGTTTTTATTATTTAATAGTAAAATTGTTCGTTTTAATGTAAAATTCACGTGTGTTTCAACGCTTTTTTTATTAAAAAATAAGATGATAACGAATATTCGTTATCATCTTAGAGTGGGCTAAAGTTATTAATATACGCCTTCAGCAAGCATACCATCAGCAACTTTTACGAAGCCAGCGATGTTCGCGCCAACTACAAGGTTCCCGGGGTAACCATATTTTTCAGCAGCAGCTTTACTATCTGCGTAAATATTTTTCATAATTTCGTGTAATTTAGCATCTACTTTTTCAAATGACCAGAATACGCGACTTGAATCTTGCGCCATTTCAAGAGCAGATACTGCAACACCTCCGGCATTAGCCGCTTTTGCAGGACCGAATAATACGCCCGCATTTAAAAATTCGTTAATTGCTTCTAAATCTGATGGCATGTTTGCACCTTCACCAATAGCTTTTACGCCGTTTTCAATTAAAGTACGAGCCGAATCGCCATTAATTTCATTTTGAGTAGCACATGGAAGCGCGATATCACAAGGAATCGTCCAGATACCCGTGCAGCCTTCTTTAAATGTAGCATTTGGACGATAGTTTAAGTAAGTGGAAATACGATCGCCTTTTATTTCTTTAATTTCTTTAATTGCATCAAGGTCTAAACCTTCTGGATCGTAAATATAGCCTGAAGAGTCAGAGCAAGCAACAACTTTCGCACCATAGGATTGTGCTTTTTCAATTGCATATGTTGAAACGTTACCAGAGCCAGAAACTACAACTGTTTTACCCTCGAATGAATCGTTGGCATCTTGTAGCATTTCATTTACAAAATAAACAGTACCATAACCAGTTGCCTCTTTACGAGCTAAAGAGCCACCATAGCCAGGAATTTTTCCTGTTAATACACCAGATTCACTTGCTTTTGTTATACGCTTATATTGACCCCATAAATAGCCAACTTCACGAGCGCCAACACCGATATCACCTGCTGGAACATCGACATCAGGACCAATATGGCGGTATAATTCAGTCATGAATGCTTGACAGAAACGCATGATTTCTGAATCTGACTTACCTTTAGGGTCAAAGTTTGAGCCGCCTTTACCACCACCGATTGGTTGGCCTGTTAAAGCATTTTTAAAAATTTGTTCAAAGCCTAAGAATTTAATAATGGATTCATTTACGGAAGGGTGGAAGCGAAGGCCGCCTTTGTATGGCCCCATAACGTTATTGTATTGCACACGGTAACCACGGTTTACTTGAACTTGATTATTATCATCTTGCCAAGCAACACGGAAGGAAATGATTCGATCTGGCTCAACGATACGCGATAAGATATTGGCTTTTATATATTCAGGGTGTTGTGCAAATACAGGCACTAATGAAATAAAAATTTCTTCAGCTGCTTGTAAGAACTCTGCTTGATAACTATTTTGGTTTTTTAGTTGCTCAAATACGCCATCAACGTATTCTTTTGCTAATTGTTCGTTGCTTACAGTTACAGTTGTCATAGTAAAAAACCTCCAGTTAGTTGATAGGTGTATCGTATATCTATTTTTCGCACTATTCAATAAAATACTTTTTTAACAGTCTTAAGTTTGTGAAAAATTGAACAAATGGGAGTGGGAATTTATTATATTAAAATAATAATGACATGATTGATCCATCTAATTATGAGAAAGGAATGATGCTTTATTGTGAAGGTTTTAATTGACGCTGATGCTTGTCCAGTCGTGGATTTAGCACTATCCATATCATCTGAGTTTGAGATTGAAACAATCTTGTTTTGCGATACATCCCATCGTGTTGAACGTGATAATGTAATAACAATTATTGTTCCTAAGGGGCCAGATTCGGTTGATTTTACGCTAGTGAATGCGCTTTCAAAACATGATATTGTCATTACACAGGATTACGGGTTAGCAGCAATGGTTTTGGCAAGAGGTGGTTATCCAATCGATCAAAATGGACGAGAGATGTCCGATGAAAATATCGAACGTTTGCTCGATATGCGCCATGTTGGACAAAAAATTAGACGTGCAGGTGGACGTACGAGGGGACCGAAAAAACGAACACAAGAAAACAATATTTCGTTCGAATTGAAATTTCGACAAATTTGTGAACGAGCGATTTTAGCTCAAAAAGTGGAGGAATCTAAAGGTGAAAAATGAACTTAAACACGAACTATTTAACCGATTTTCGAGATTAGAAGAGCTAGCGAATCATGAAACTGTGCTATGGGAAAATACAAATCGAAAAAAAAGGGGGGAAACCAATCTTTTTTCAATGGAAGAGGTTGAGGAAGCGGAAGAATCACTTATACGTTTTTCTTCCTATTTAACTATTGCATTTCCTGAGCTTTTGGAAAGTAAAGGACTTATTGAATCACCTATACAAGACATAGCTTTGATAAAGAAAGCTCTTGAAAAGGAATTTGACGTTTTAATACCAGGTCAGTTGATCTTAAAATGTGATCATACCTTGCCAATTTCAGGCTCTATTAAAGCTCGTGGGGGTATTTTTGAAGTATTAAGGCATGCAGAGCGCCTTGCCATCGCTAGTGGCAAACTAACAAAAGAGGACAATTATGCAGTGTTGGCAACAGATGATTTTCAATCATTCTTCCAGCAATACACAATTGCCGTAGGTTCTACAGGTAATTTAGGATTAAGTATCGGCATTATGGGCAAAAAACTCGGCTTTAATGTCGTTGTACATATGTCGAGTGATGCAAAAGAGTGGAAAAAAGCATTGCTGCGTGAAAAAGGTGCGACAGTGATTGAATATGAAGCTGATTATAGCGTCGCTGTGGAACAAGGGCGTCGAGAAGCTGAACTAGACCCTAAGTGCCATTTCATTGATGATGAGAATTCGAAGGACTTATTTGCTGGCTATGCAGTGGCGGCGAAACGTTTAAAAGTCCAGTTTGAAAAGACGAATGTTACAGTAGATGAAGCCCATCCATTGTTCGTGTATTTGCCGTGTGGTGTAGGTGGTGGACCAGGCGGTGTTGCATACGGCGTACGTGAAATTTTTGGAGAACATGCCCATATTTTCTTCGCTGAGCCCGTAGCTTCTCCTTGTATGACAATTGGTTTAATGACAGGTTTACATGACGCCATCAGTGTAGAAGATATTGGTCTTGATAATAAAACTGAAGCAGATGGCCTTGCTGTTGGCCGCGCGTCTAAGTTCGTTGGGAAAGTAATGGAAACTTATATTAGTGGCTGCTACACGGTAAAAGATGAGGAATTATTTAAATCGCTTGCAATAACTATGGAAGTTGAAGAGTTATTTTTAGAGCCATCTGCACATGCAGGGATGTTCGGACCAATTCAGTTAATGAAAAATGGACAAAGTTATTTAGAAAAGCATGATTTAGTTAATAAGATGGAGCAAGCTACCCATCTTGTTTGGGCAACAGGTGGAAGTATGGTACCGGTGGAAATGCGTGAGGAATACATGGCAAAGGTAGTGCAAGCAGCAAGAATTGATGATTAAGGTAGTTAATAAGAAAACGCAAGAATGCGATCGGAATTAACATTCTTGCGTTTATTACTTTTAAAAAATTGATCTCAAATATTTATTCATTAATGGCAATTATTAAAAGTGTTTTTGCTCATTGAGAGTTATTTATATAAATAGTCCAACGCTTGATAATCTTGCTGATAGCGTCCACCGTCCGCTACTTCAGCGTGATATAGCGCTTTTAAAGCATAATTTTTTTGCAAATCCATTTCGGCCATTAACTCTTTTAGGCGATCATGTAATTCACGGTTTTCTTTCACAAGTTGCTGCATTTGTGGTTTAAAATATTTCATACTGTCAAACTCCTCAATTTATAACGTGCTTATTAGTATAACACTTTTAGCTTTTGAAAATGCACTTATATTCATAATTCTAGCTTTAAAAGATTATTCAGTCGATCATACAATGAAATATTGGCCTAAATTGCAGTTTTACTTAGGTTTATCGTTCTCTTACGCAGTTAAATCAGTCAGAGAGGGCTTCATTTAAAGATTAGGGCTATTCGATATTAAAAATAAAGAGCGCGTGCCATAGCATCTAAATAATTCTGACTAGCTCGTTGACTTACTTCCGCATTTGGCATAAAGACTTCAAAGCAATGGAAGCTACCAGGGTAGAGGTGGAATTCAACATCTACTCCTGCTTGGGCAAGACGTGTCACGTATTCAATGGTTTCATCTCGGAATATATCGAGTTGACCTATACATGTATAAGTTGGAGGTAATCCTGCTAAGTTATCCGCTCTTGAAGGGACCGCATATGGAGATAGCTCATGGGTGTCCTTTTCCTCACCTAAATACATACGCCAAGCGGTTAAATTATTAATTCTACTCCACGTTGCATGATCCTCGGTAATCTCGTAGCTGGAAGGTGCTTCATTTCGGTTATCAAGCATTGGATACAGTGGCATCTGGAATATAATTGAAGGTCCTTCTTTATCGCGAGCCATTAATGCTAGAGCTGCTGTTAGCCCTCCGCCACCACTTGCGCCTGCAATCGCCACCCGTTTGACATCGATGGTGGGGTGGACAAGAGATTTCGACTCCATGCTAAATCTTTCTCCAACCGAAACCCTGGAAATTGGGAGTAAGCCTGTCTTAATTCTGGTAAGACTCGGTTGATGATCGTCATATAAATTCCTCCTGTTAAAAATATATCTTAAAGAAATGGAAGCCCTTCTAGTGCCATTTTCGCCTCCCATTTGGCAACTTCCTCACGTACACGAGGAGCAACTTTTGTTCCGAGCAATTCTATAGCTTGCATAACTTGATCGTGTGGCATTGTACTTAATGGTACATACAGCATAAAACGTGTAATCCCTACGTGTTTACGAAGATGGATGATTTTTTCAGCAACTGTATCTGGATCACCTACATATAACGCCCCTTCAAAACTTCGTGCAGCATCATAGCTAGAGCGATCATAATATCGCCAACCCCGTTCTTTGCCCAATTTATTCATGCCCGCTTTTGTTGAGGGGAAAAATGTATCCGCTGCCCATTCAGTATTCGGGCCAACAAAACCAATTGAATGAGATCCCACCTGAAGGTTTGATAGATCATGCCCTGCTTGAACAGCTGCTTTTTTATAGAGCTGTACGATAGGTGCAAACTGCATTGGACTGCCACCAATGATTGCTAGCATAAGTGGTAATCCTAAAAGTCCTGCACGGATGGCAGATTGTTGATTTCCTCCACTACCAACCCATATTGGTAAGGAGCTTTGAACAGGTCTTGGATACACACCTAAATTATTGATTGCTGGTCGATGTCTACCTTCCCATACTACTTTTTCTGACTCGCGAATTTTGAGAAGTAAGTCCAGATGTTCCTCAAATAGTTCATCATAATCATTTAAATTGTAGCCAAACAAGGGGAAGGATTCGATAAAGGAACCCCGACCGGCCATAATCTCAGCGCGTCCATTTGATAGTCCGTCTAATGTGGAAAAATCCTGAAAGACACGTACGGGATCAGCTGAAGATAGAACTGTTACTGCACTTGTAAGCCTAATCTTTTTTGTTTGTAGAGCTGCAGCAGATAGCACCATTGCTGGAGAGGCTGCAGCATAATCTTCTCGATGGTGCTCGCCGACACCAAACACATCCAGCCCGACTTGATCTGCAAGAATGATTTCTTCAACCACTTCACGCAGACGTTGTGCATGACTAATCACTTCACCACTATGAACATCTGGTTTTGTTTCTACAAAAGAGGTAATTCCTATTTCCATTTGTTATCTCTCCTTGTCAAAATTAATAATTTGTAAACTTTTTAGTTGTAACCCAAAAAATAAGAGCAATTGCACTGATTAAAGCTCCGAGGAAACAAACTCCTTCCCAACCAAAGTGTGCATACATCTGTGTAGAAGCGATTGAGCCACCGGCACTTCCGATGGAATAAAACATCATATATCCAGCAGTAAGTCGACTCCGTGCCTCTGTACGTAATGGAAGAATCATCGTCTGATTAGTGACATGTACTGCCTGTACGGCCAAATCAAGCAATACAATACCTACAATTAATGCCAATAAAGACTGTTCTAGATAGTTGATAAAAAACCATGAAATGAGTAAAAGAACTAAAGCAATACCTGTCGTTCTTTGTCCGTAACTTCGATCAGCCAGTTTTCCGGCCTGTGCAGCAGCTAGTGCACCAGCCACTCCAACGAGGCCAAATGCGCCAATTACACTATGTGAAAGAGCTAATGGTGGCGCACTAAGTGGCAGAACAAGTGAAGTCCACAAAATACTGAAATCAGCAAAAATTAGCATGGCAAGAACTGAGCGGATACGTAATGTTCTTTCTTGCATAAACAGAGTGAACACTGATTTAATTAGCTGATGATAGGGGAGTGATCTTACTTCACGCTCAACCTTTGGTAAGACCTTCAGAAACATACAAACCATTACAAGCATAAGGATGGCAGAGACTAGATAGACGGAGCGCCATCCTGTAAGGTCTGTTAATAGACCAGCGAAGGTTCGAGCAAGCAAAATGCCAATGACGATTCCGCTTGTAACAATACCAACAACGCGTCCACGTTCTGTAGGGGAAGCCATAGTTGCTGCAAACGCCACAAGTGTCTGCGTCACAACTGCAAGTAGACCTACTAAGGCCATACCTGTAAAAAGCACCACGCTAAAAGAAGCGGTACTAACTATAACCAATGCTGTTGTGGATAATAGCATCTGTCCGATAATCAAGCGTCGTTGGTTTAGTAAATCTCCAAGAGGCACCAGCAGTAATAAGCCTAACCCATAAAAGATCTGCGTAATGGTAATTACAATACCTATTGTTGAGTGATCAATATTAAATTCATTAGACAATTGATCAAGCAACGGCTGTGCGAAATAAATATTGGCCACAGACATTCCGCAGGCAGTTGCGAATAATAAAGTTACAGTTCTAGACATAGAAGGTTTTAGATTCATCACAGATGCATCCACTTCTTGCCTCAGATCATTGTCCACACCATTTCCTCCGTTCGTTATTAGATTTTAATCATAACATACCGTTCGGTACAATATGAATATTGGTAAATATATCTTAGCTCTGTTTATAATGTCAAGGATTTATTTGAAATTATTTTACTTCCCATTTACCTATTACAATGAAAATTGACAATAAATGCAGCTGATTATACAATATTTACATACTGTTTGGTATTTTAAATTTCAAAGTGACAAACTCACTAACTCTTAAACAATGGAGGTGGATTTTTTATGGCAAGAACCCGTGAATTTGATGAGGAAAAAGTTTTAGAGGCTGCCATGCAGTTATTTTGGGAGAAGGGCTATGAAGCTACTTCTTTAAGTGATCTCACTGCTAGAATGGGGATTCAACGTCCGAGTATTTATTCAACCTTTGGTGATAAGAAAGAACTATTCGAAACAGCACTTCGTAGGTATACGACATCTCGTGCAGCTGAAATAAGAGCTAGACTTCAAGGTCATTCTTCTGTAAAACAGGCATTTGCTAAATTTTTTGAAGAAGTGATTGCTGCTGAATATACGAAAGATCTTAGTAACGGCTGTTTTTGCATCAATACAATGGTTGAACTAGCTCCTCATGATGAGAGATTTGAAATCTTAACGAGAGAACATCAACTTTATTTAGCCGTCATTTTTCAGGAGACAATTGAACGAGGAATTCAATCGGGTGAGTTAGAGAAAGAAACGGATGCGAAGTCTTTAGCGCAGGCTCTAATTGTGGCGTTAATTGGATTAACAGTCATGATGAAATCTCAACCACAAAAATCATTTATTGACAATGCAATCGCAACAACTCTCACATTACTCAAATAAAATTTGTAAACTATTTATTTACGAAGAAAGTGAAATCGACGAAGCGATTTCACTTTTTTCACTTCTTCTTGAGACTATTTATCTCCCAGCCCAAATATAAAAAACTTTAACAAAAAGTTTGTTTCGGATTCATTGAAACTAAAGGGATTAAATTTATGAAATTAACTCAAATAAATGAACAAACCTCCAAATCCATACACAGATTTGAAGGTTTGAAGCTTTATCCCATATTACAAGCAGTAAGAGTGAAAACAACCAGTTTGATGTGAGAGATAAACTGCTTGCATAAGCCCGATACGTAAAGACTAACCTTTGGGGATGAAGAAGACCCCGCTGATTAAATTTTCACTTTATCGTTACAATTGTTTTCGCTGAGCGGATAAAAATACTTCCTGTGCTGCCCGCACACCTGCACCTAGCTCAAAGTCATATTCAAAGTCTTGCAGTGCAGCTTCCATTAAAGAAATAGCCTGTAAAATATCACTTGGGAAACAATAGCCCATATGACCGAATCTAAAAATTTTGCCCTGCAAATGACCAAGTCCTCCAGCGAAATCTAAATGATATTGCTGCTTTAAATGCGACAAGAAGTCTCCAAGTGCTATTCCTTTTGGTGCCATAATTGCTGTAATGGTCGGAGAAGCATGCTCATCAGTAGTGAGAAGTTCAATATTAAGGGCGTTCATTGCGTGACGAACCATGTTTTTTATTAGTTCATGGCGAGCAATTGTATGTTCAATGCCTCCTTCTTCCTCTATAAGCTTACATACCTCGTGGAGTCCATTTATTAGTGTGACAGTAGGCGTATTTGGAGTCATTCCTTTTTCTGCCCAGCTACGATAGCTCAATAAGTTTAAATAAAAGGATGGTGTTTTATTTTCTTCAATAACTTTCCAAGCTCTTTCGCTTACACTGACTAAGGAAAGTCCAGGAGGTAGCATCATGGCTTTTTGAGAGCCCGTAACAAGAATATCGATGCCCCAAGCATCCATTTCAGCAGGAGCCCCACCTATGCAACTAACACCATCGACAATACATAATGCATCCGTTTCTTCACGAACAACTTCTGCTAATTCAGCAATTGGGTTTATGATCCCAGTCGAAGTTTCATTATATGTGATAAAAACAGCTTTAATATCTTGTAACGGCTGCAAAAATTCTCGTAGCTCTTTAGCTGTGCAAGCTTGTCCCCATTCTTTTTCAAGCTTATGTACATGAAAGCCATATTTCTCACAAATTGAAACGAAATAGTCTCCGAAAGCTCCGACAGTGATTACAACAACATTTTCACCTGCAGAAACAGTGTTAATCGCTGCAGCTTCTAAAGCAGCCGTACCACCTGATGGAAGGAGTAAAATATCCTGTTTTGTCCCGAAGACAGGTTTTACTAATTCAATGGTTTCGCGGTAAAGCTCCACAAATTCATTGCTTCGATGACTGATAATATCACGATTCATCGCAAGCTGAACCTTTTTTGGGATAGGAGTAGGCCCAGGATGTCTTAAAATATTTTCATACACTATCATCAAACCCCTTTGCATTAAATTTTGTAGATTCTAAATATTCTAATTAAAGTATAGCATACTTTTTGATAGCTAACTTCCTTTTCAAACATACGGTGGTAATTGATAAGGGAAATAGTTGAAGGATGTAAAAACATAATTGGTAAAATTGGTATAATAGTTTTGGGAATTATTGTTTTTTATGGAGTGAAAAATAATGAGATAGGGGGATTTATGTTGCTAATTATTTTCTTTGTATTAATAGTTTTAAGCTTTTACCTCATGGACAAAAATTATCGAAAAAGTGTCTATTATAAACTGACAAAAAATAATTTCTTTGCAGTTAAATTCAATAAAGGGAGAAATGGTGAATACTTAACATCGAGAATTATTGAGAAGCATGCCTTACAAAGCCATAGGCAGTTATTAAATGTATATGTTCCAAAGAGAAATTCAGATGAATTAACGGAAATTGACCTTCTATTTATTGATCGAACGGGACTATATGTGATTGAGTCCAAAAACTATAGTGGTTGGATTTTTGGCAATGAAACACAACAGCAATGGACACAAACAATGCCGAATAAGAAAAAATATAAATTTTTCAATCCAATCCGTCAAAATGCTACGCATATACGTGCAATTCAAGATTTCCTAGAACTTCCTATAGAAGCAATTCATTCAGTCATTGTCTTTAGTGAGCGCTGTACTTTGAAAAAAGTGGCGGTAACTTCCCAAAATGTACATATTATAAAACGAGAGAATTTAAGGCGTTTTATCCAAACGCAAAAGCAAACTGCAAGACAACTTTTCTCTCAAGACGATATTCAAGCGATTTACAATAAGCTTGTGCCTCAAATGCAAGTATCCGATGAAGTCAAAAAACAACATATTCAAATGATTCAGCAGAAATATGGTGAAAAATAAGATGTTACAAGGGAGACAGGGGACATGCCAATATACAATAAATTAGTACGTGATTTAATTCCACAAGTAATTGAAGCGAGGGGTAAAACATGTAACATAAGAATTTTAGAGCAGAGTGAACATTTAGAAGAAATAAAAGTGAAAATGCAAGAAGAAGCATTAGAATTTCAAAAGGCAGCCTCTCCAAAAGAAGCCATTGAGGAACTTGCGGATATTTTAGAACTAGTACATACAGCTATACAAATGTACGATGTTTCCTACAAACAATTAGAACAAATACGTACTCGGAAGAAGAGGCGACGCGGAGGGTTTTCGAAAGGTATATATTTAATTGAAGTAAAGGATGAAGAGGGAAGCTAAAATTATAATGATATACATTTACATAGGATACTGAAGAACATTACTATGATCGGTCTATAATTTTATTTATAGGGGTGATGGAATGAAAAAAATAATTTTATCCATTTTGATTGTTACTCTTTTGAGTGGATGTAACGGTTTTCCAAACGGTACTGTTAGTCAGCCTGGAGGCAAAGTTATTGTGAATGGAGAACAATATACAATGATTTCAAGTAATTTCGAATGGGATGAAGGCGATGTAAAAATAACAGAAATGCGTTCTCGTAATCTAAATGAATTAGCTGATGATTTTGAAACAATAGATGTCGAAAAAAAGGAGATATTAAATTTTGAAATTGAAAAAAACCCTTCTTTTATTACAATAACTAAACAGAATGAAGATGGTACAATTGATAATGTTGAAATGAATGATTATAAAATAACAATTCCATCTAAAGAAGGACATTATATTTATGAACTTAAGGTAACATGGGATAAAGGAAAAGAGACTTTTGTTTTTGATGTTAATGTAAAATAAAAACTATAACTACAATGGTAGGATCGAGGATTCCAAAATTCAAAAGTTAAAACGTGAGATAAGGTCTTCCCTAAAAATCAGGAGATTCCATAGTAAAATTAAGTTCAAAACCTCTTAAACCCTCTTAAACCCTTTTAAAGGTTTAAAGAGGTTTTTGTACTTGCATATGTATTTATGCAACGAAAGGTTTATTCATTTTCATTAAGCCGTAAATATAATAAAATAGTCCGAATGTAATGAATGATAAAATGATATAAAGTATAGCTTTGCCAGTTTCACCAGTCCAACGATAGAAGAGGCGATACGTGAAATACAAAGTAAAGCCCAAAAGACCTAATGAAGCAATAATACCTATAAGCGGGATAAATGAAACTAGTATTAATCCTACGTAAATAAGAGCATTCTTTTTCGCTGCACCACGAACAGTTGCGTTATCTTCACCCTTTGCAGTTAATAAGAAAAGGCTATAAACGTTAATAATTGGAATCCATGCAATATAAGCTAGATCGCTAAAACCATTTATTTTTGATGCCTTATAATAAATGAGTGAACTAATAACATAGCTTACGATACTCAACATAAGGCCAATTAACATAATAATGATAAATATACCTCCGAGAGCCGCATCAAAATCATCGTAATAATAAGAATCGTACACAAGATAACCTCCTTTCTAAAAAATACTTTTTTATGATAACAGTGCTAAAGTAATAAATCTACAGTAAAAAATATCCGGAATTTAATGGTAATAACATATTCACATCATTTTCCTGAAGCTATTATTGATAATAATAATGTGTTTTTGTTATCGGATTATAAGGCAACCTTGAAATTAGTGATTGAACCAAAAAAAGGGGGTAATGACAAAGGATGGATTAACCTTGTCGTTACTTCCTAGTTCGGTAGTAATGTTGCTGCCGCTACGTTGGCACTACGCTTTCGCACAAAAGACATTTGTTGTTACTGCTACATTGGCACTACGCTTTAGCACAAAAGAATATCTGTTGTCCTAAAGCCTTCGGTGATGTTATTTTAATAATGAATGTTGTTCCTATCCTTTATTTTACAGTTGGAGAGAGTACATGTTATATTGCATGTAGCACGTGTAAAATAATAGGAGAAGGGGAGCATAGAAATTGAAAAAAGAAATTGGAATATTGATGTTGTTGAGTATTTTTACACTATCTGGATGCAGTTTAGATAAGTCAACAACAAGTACAGTAAAGGCTTCTGGTGAACAGGAAACAACGCAGTCAGAGCAACAGAATGATGCAAAATTAATTGAGGCTTCAGATGATAAAAAAGTTAAACTTTACGCACATAATGAAGAAAACAATGAAATAAAAAGCGTAGTTTTGGATATTGAGGGTAAACAAAAAAACTTTGACTGGGAAATCCCTAATACAGGAACTAAACCCCAGCTATTCTATACAGATCTTACAAATGATAATAAGGAAGAAGCCGTAGTTATAATCCAAACGGGACGAGGAACAGGATTAGATAACTATGATATTCATGTTATTAATGTTGAGGATTTATCAGAGATTAAAGTACAAAGTTATGAAGACATTGTTGCTAATGAAATTAAATCAAAAGTTGTTAAAAATGACGATGGTACATTAACGATTACAGCTACAGCGCAAGGAAAAGAATCTAAATTTGATTATGATTTTGATCCAGCGCCAAATCTAAATCAAGATGAGCTTGCATTCGGCGGTGTAGTTATTTATACATTGGAAAATCAAAAAATAAAGTTAAACATGCCTGGATCTGTAGGGGTATCTCCAGTATATGTAGGTGATTTCAATATCACATATAAATTCGATAGTGCCAAGAATGAATTCGTTGTTGATCAAATTGAAATGATGCCTACAAAATAATAAAAAGAAAAACTAACAATAATATAATGTGTGCTCTTTATAAAAGACATTACGCTTTAGGTAACTAAAAAAAGATGATGACTGTATCGTGTATCGTGCAGGCGTCATCTTTTTTATTGAGCGTTGAAGGAATTTTAATGGGGCAAAGACTAAATTGGGAATAAGGTTGTTGCCATTAGTACTTGAAGTATAGAAACCACAGAAAGTACACAAATTGAAGTAATAATTTGATTTTTTTAAGGAAGGCCATAGAAAAGTCCAGATTTCACGATCTAGTTTCTATACAAGTCCATTATTTCATGCGTTGTCACGTTTGATAATCCTATTATTTCAAGATATAGTTCTTATTACAGATACATTAAGGAGGAATACATATGGCAGAAATTAAATACGAAATTATTGAAACGATTGCGGTGTTATCGGAGGGTAATAAAGGCTGGAAAAAAGAATTGAATTTAATTAGTTGGAATGATCGTGAACCGAAATACGATATTAGAGATTGGTCGGACGATCATACAAAGATGGGGAAGGGTGTTACGTTATCAATGCCCGAACTGCAGCTTTTGAAAGAGTCATTAGCTAAATTGCCAGAATAACAAAGGCCATTCCTACATGTATATTAGGCACAAATTTAGTCGGGATTCGGCTCATGAAGCGGCAAATGTAGAGTATAGTCTTTTATCAGACTAACGATACAAGTTAAAAAAACATGGATTTTCTGATGATTTTCCGTAGAATATATTTCATAAAATTGGTAGACTAGCAATAGCAACAATTCATAATGCAGGTGGCGGCTGAACTCCCTTTTGAAAGGGGGTGAGGCGGATGACAGTATTTGAAGCATTCAGTTTAATTGTACAGAGCAGTCTTTTACTAATTGCAGTACTTACACTGATGCTTAGCATTATTGTCTCTCAAAATAAAAAGAAATAGCCACCCTGCCGGCTAAGTAAGGTGGCTATTTCTATGAACTTTAACTTGGTCAGCCGTTATGTTTGCGGCATGATTGTTGCTTTTGGCTGGATGTGAACGCATCCAGTCTTTTTTATTCTATAGCCAGTGTATCATATTTATTCTAAAAAGAACATCTATAGTCTTAAATGAATTTTGCAATGTCATTTAACGCTAAACGAGAAGAGCCGTAAGCCGGTGTTGCTGCTTTTCCGATTGCGATTAAGACAATAGGCACTAGATTATCTGTTAATTCAAAGCGTTTCGCAAAAGCCTCTTTATTGAAGCCACCCATTGTAACCGTATCGTAGCCCATTTCTTTTGCTAAAAGCATGATTTGCATAGAAATTAGGCCAGCATCAAATGTAGCTATATTTTTTAGAACTTCTTTAGGAAGGTTTGAATAAAGCTTTAATGAATTTTCAATCATCATATTTTTCGTTGCTTCATCCATGTAGCCAAGCTCGAAGTTTTTTGTATAGACTTCCTCTACATTATTGTACATTTCAGTATCGCCTAATACCGCAATGATAGCAGACGCAGTTTCTACTTGCTCCTGGTTATTAGCAATCAAACGTAGTTCTTTTTTTACTGTTTCATTTTGGATGACTAAAAAGCGCCATGGTTGTAAATTGCTCGATGATGGAGCGGTAGTTGCCTCAACAAGTAATTCCTCTAATTCAGATTGTGAAATTTTAAAATTTGACTCATATTTACGAACAGATTTTCGATCGTGCATTACTTTATTTAAATAACTTTTAGTTGTAGTCATGTTAAAAAATCTCCTTTAATTTTGATGAGATTTTTACTATACGATATCCTTTTTAAAATTCCAAGTAAATTGCTCGAATTAGAGAGTTTTAAATTTATGTTTTTTTATTACTTAAATTTAAATGCTTCGAAGTGAATGCTTAAATCTTTATTGCAAGTTTTCAATTGCTTGACAAAATGTTTAAGCATTTTTTGGGGGCCACACATAAAAATACTCGTATGAACTGGCACTGAAAAATGTTCAAATGAAAGCCTATCCATTTGGGCAGTATCAATAAAGTTCACTCTAAATTGTTGATTAGTTTGAGCATACTCCTGTAAAAAATCTTTATAGATTGCGTTGTCTTCACCGTGATAAGTGTAAAATAACTCGATATTACGATCGACGGGCTGTGATTGCAAATAAGATAAAAATGGAGTAATGCCTATGCCACCTGCTATCCAAACTTGTTGCTGTGACGCATTTTCAAAATTTAAATGACCATATGGACCATCGAGGGTGACTGGTGTATTTAGTTGAACGGCATCATATACTTTTTTTGTGAAATCGCCAAGTACCTTCATAGAGATAATTACTTTTTTTCCATCGCCACCCGAAATAGAAAATGGATGAGGCGCCTTTTCTATGCCATCTTGCAAAATCTTGATAAAAATAAATTGTCCATGTCGATACGTTAATGTTTTATCAAGTGTGAGTTCCAATTCAATAACATTAGGTCCCAATTTTTTGATCCCCGTAATGTTGCCATTATATTTAAAAAACATATCCTGATACATCGTCAACATATATAATGCTGACATAAATCCAATAGTAGCCGTTATTACGGTAAAAATACCTAAAGGTGTAGGCTGTAATAAATCGTATCTGCTTGAAAAATAGGCATGATAAATTCCAAATGTATATGGGATAAGTAATAACCGATGAAAGATCCGCCAATGTTCATATTTTAGAAATTTAGCTAAAAGCGCAATTAAAATAAGCGCAATGAAGCCATATTGGCCAAGTGACCCAAGTTCTTTCGCAAATTCACTGAATGAAGTTCTTTCTACTTTATCGAAGCGGGGGACTAGACCTTGTAATTGCCCATGGATAATCACCAATAGTAGTGAAAATATTGCTAAATATTTATGATAAAAATAAACATTCTCTAGACCGTGGAACCAGCGCTCAAGAATTTTTATTCTTGTTGCTAAAAAGAAGACAAGAAAGAAGCCTGTAATGGCCATGCCTCCAATAATATGACTAAGCCTGTTAATAGCATGGATAGGTTCTAAAGGTGTAGCAAAATACCATAGGAAAGCACTACCACTCATGATTAGTATAATAAACAAAATTCCTTTGATAGATTTCATAAATAACCTCCAATACTCATTTTTATCTCTAATCCTCCTATATATACAATAAGAACCTGAAATGTTTCTGATTTTTTATGAGAGTTATTATTTCGGGTAAACTTTTTTAAAAAAAGGGATTGTTTGTTCGGAATATATGTTCCCTTTCGGGGTGAGGTGTGATAAATTAAGAAAGGTAAAAATATAGAGACATAAGGAGTGGAAGTAAATATGCAAGGGAATACACATATTATCGGAGGCATCACGGCAAGCCTTGCTTTTGCACAAATTTCTAATGATAATCCGCTTGTTTTAGTAGGAGCAGGCGTTATCGGTGCATTACTTCCAGATATTTGCCATGGCGGCAGTAAAATTGGGAGGAAGCTTCCCATCATTTCAAAGATTGTCAATACTATGTTTGGACATCGTTCCTTTACACATAGTTTGCTTTTTTTATTTCTAGTTGGGATGCTACTACATACATTTATTCCTTACAAAGCCATTTCACTAGGTATTTTATTAGGAATGGCCAGTCATATACTTCTTGATATGGGGACGAAGAAGGGTGTTAAGCTGTTCTTCCCAGTATCCATTTCAGTGCGTCTACCCATTACTACAAAAACGGGTAGTAAAGCTGAAAAGGTAGTGTTTATGTTGTTAACAATACTTTCAGTCTTTTTTAGCTATGAAATTATGATTAAGCTTATACAGACAGTATAAAAGATGCCCTAGTACGAAATTTTTTTCGTACTAGGGCTCTTTTTTAAAGAAGCTGGTTTTAGTCGGCCTGTACTTCTTCAACTGTTTGTTCTACTTCTGCTCGTGTCATTTTTTCACGACCATCTTGCATCGCCTTCAATGTTTTATGAGCTAAGGCAAGCGGTAATCGACAGAATAATAATACTGTTCGTTTATTAATATCTTTCATATATAGATCCGCTTTCGCAAGATTTTCCTCCGCGTATGCAAATAAATCATCGCGTGTCCAGCCATCAGGAACGAAACTTACGCCGCGCTCATCCAGATCTTCGTGCTGATTGCGTAAAATATTGACTGCTTGGAGACCTCGACCATAGCCAATTGCTAAATCGCGATCTGTTTGAATGTCTGCACCCCACGCCCAAAGTTCAGACAGCATTGTCCCAACAAGCCCAGCAACGTAGTATGTATAATCATCTAAATCCTCTCGCGTATGAACCTGCCAGTTTGCCTTTGCCCATTTTGCCATCCCGAATGCCATTTCACTCGTTGAAGCTTGAACAATTTTACGTGAGCCTTCAGGACAAAATATTAGCCAATCTGCTAAACGAAGAGATACTTCAGGTAGCTGATCTGCATATGGCGCTAATAATGCTTCATAAGCTTCGGCATTAAATGTATCTTTTAATAATTCACTTGTTGCAGTTAGTAAATCAAATTTTACATCATTTGAAAGTTCTTCATGATCCTCAATCTCATCTATAGCGCGCATTGCTAAATAAGCGGCTGCCACAGACAATTTTAAATCATTCTTTAAAAAAGTAATTGGTATATAAAAAGTGCGACTAGTTTCCTTTAAAACTTGCATCGCTTCTTTGTAAAGTTTCTTTTGCTCTTTCACTTGTATTCCTCCGTTCAAATGGTAACGCATCTATAGTATATCGTATCGTAAAAGTGAAGAAAGATAAAACAGATTGTTCAATTTATATTTAACTATTTTCAAATGGGATAGAAAGGATGGATAACAAAGTTGCGAATAGTATAGGTTGGGCGACAAAGGTGGCAGTGGCACTGGAGAAAATGTTTAAGTTGGCGACAAAAATTACCTAGTGAATGATGAGGATATCTGGCTCGTTAATTGCAAGAATTCCTATAGAAGTGAAAATGTATTAGCGTATTTTCGCTTCTTTTGTTTTTTTAATAGAATAATGTTAAAGTTATAAAAATGCGGCGAAAATCGCGTAAATAATAGTATAAATTTGATGTTTTTCGTGTTTTTTTCATGAAAGTTTGCTAAGTTATTGCACAATTATTTCAACAGCGTTAAAGTTTAGGAAGGACAAATATGCAGCTTCATCTTTCGAGAAATTGCGGCTGCCGTTTCGCTTCCGCACAGAAAACATTTGTTGCTGTTGTTTGCTTTCGGTACTTAAAAACAATACATCGGATTTTGGTACAATAACTCCTTGCAAAATCCGTGACATTTGTGGAGACATGAACGTTATTCAACTGGCATCTACAAGCCTCTTGAATAAAAGCAAAATCTAGTATATATCTCACCATCTGAAATAGAGATTGTACGTAAAGTCAAAGGAGAATGGTATGCCAAAGGCTATAGGTATTGATGCAGGAGGAACATTGACAAAAGTTGCTTATTTAGATGAGCATAACGAGCTTGTTTTAACAACTTTCCCGTCAAATGATTTGCTCGCTGTGAAGAATTGGATTATTAATCATCCAGATATTGAGGATATTGGAGTTACGGGAGGGCGTACGGAACAATTACTTGATGTCATTAAAACAATGAAATCGATTCATTATATAGTAGAATTTGAAGCCACTTTGAAGGGCGTTCGATTTTTGTTGCATAAAGAGGGCTACTTATTCGAGCGAAGTATGATTACGAATATTGGTACTGGTACTTCAATTCATTATATGGAAGATAATACGCATGTCCGTGTTGGTGGGACAGGCGTTGGTGGTGGAACATTGATTGGATTGTCAGCGCTTACAACGGGAATCACGGATTATAATGAAATAAGAAATCTGGCCTCTATGGGAAATCGTGAAAGTATTGATTTACTTGTAAAGGATATTTACCAAGGGATGGACACACCTATTGATGGGCATTTGACAGCTAGTAATTTTGGTAAAGTTGGTATTACCGAGTCAGTCAAACATCCAACAGAAGATATTATTGCAACTGTACAAGGTCTTGTTGGTGAAGTTATTACTACCCTTAGTATTCAATATGCTGAAGAGAAAAATGCTCAGCATATCGTTTATATCGGTTCAACTTTAAGTAATAATGATCATCTTGCACGTGTTATTGCCAATTACACAAGAACGAAAAAACATACACCAATCTTTATAAATGACCACGGTTTTTCTGGCGCAGTCGGTGCATTATTAAATATAACTGAATATACGATTGTCTAAATACAATGTGCATTACTAATTAATATTGGTGATGTACATTTTTTTTTGGCAATGCCTGCAGTAATCCCCAAAGCATAAATCGTTCTATCCTGAGCACATTACAATTAGGAGGTGAACATCCGTGGGCAATAGAAATACGAATAAAAACAACAAAAATAACAATAAAACAATGAACATTAGAACGCATAATCCTTTTGATACCTACAAAAAAATAGACCTCGATCAATCAAATAGTAATAACAATAACCCGAATGACAATTTAAATGAAGAATTCTCTGCAGAATTCGATGCGAAGGCCAAAAATAAAGATAATAAAACGAACCATAAGAAAAATCAACAGTCCAACAAAAACAAATAGTGGAGGCTAAAAAAATGGCAAAGAAGGGTAAAACAAGCTTCAAAAAGAAAAAGAAAGAAGATACACATAAAAGAAATGATCGTGAAGAATATTCAGCCGAATTTAATCAAGTAATTCATAACAATCCTCAGCAGCCAAAACAATCCAGCAAAAGATAATAAAAACTGCTCCTTAAGTAAATTGAAAAAATACTTAGGGAGCACTTATTTTATGCTGTTTTGGCGACTTTATCCCAAAAAAATATGAGAGGTTGATTCACTTGCGAAAATTTTTTGTAATGCTAGGATTCTCTCTTGTATTGTTTGCCGTATCGACCTACCTCCCAACAAGTGTCTATGCTCAGCAAGAAATACCAGCCCATGCTCAATGGGGAAAAGTAGCGATAAAAGAAACGCAGGCAAAATATCCTCAAGCTAAAATCCTCGATTATTTGCATGAGGGAAGCGAGGTTAAAGGAGACACCACGATTGAGAAATTTAAGCTTTGGATAAAACTAAGTGACAAGGAATTCGGTGTACAAGTTCGAATCAAATATGTAACCAATACAAATAAATTAGTAAAAGTTGAATTCCAAGAAATCACTTCATAAAATAAGAGGATGCCTAACTTCAGGCATCCTCATTCTATTAGTTTTCTAGCTTATGAATAAATTCTCGCATTAATCCAGGTAAATCTGGCCATGCATGACCACTAATCAAATTGCCGTCTGTATGAAGATTAGCATCGATATACGTTCCTCCTGCTACTTGAACCTCTGGCTTGCAGGCAATATAAGCAGTTAGCTCACGTCCTTGCAGAACTTTTGGAATGGTCGCGAAAATTTGTGCTGCGTGACATACAGCGGCGATTGGTTTATTTGCTTCAAAGAAATGGGTCACTAGTGCTGGAACATGCTCATTTAAACGAATGTATTCCGGCGCTCGTCCACCAGGAATGATGAGTCCGTCAAATTGTGTTGGGTCTACTTCGGCAAAGGATGAGTGCGCTTCTATGCCATATGCTGTACGCTCAATGTAAGTATCAACTCCATCGACAAAATCGTGCGATACAGTTTGTAACTTCTTTGCGGATGGTGCTGCAATCGTTACATCATAGCCAGCCTCAAGACAACGATAATAAGGATAAAAAATTTCTAAAGCTTCAACTGCGTCTCCTGCAAGTATTAATACCTTTTTCCCCATGTTTCCATCTCCTTTTATTGTAATCTAGTAGCTAAATTCGACACTTTCAAATAAATAGTATAGAAAAGCTAGAAGAAGTAGTGTAATCGCTGTTAATTGTGTGAGAATCCGCGCCAGTCGACTCTGGAACATTGCCACTAAATACACTACATAAACAGCTTGCTTTACAACGAAAAAAATGAGGCGTATAGTATTTATTTAGCTAGGTAAATAAATGCGGGAGGTCACAATCATGAATCCTTTATTTCATGCGTTATTCCAAAAAAGTCGTTATATAACGAATTGTTTAAATGAAGTACTGAAACAGCATAATTTGTATAGCTCACAATGGACTATTTTATATTGTTTACATAATCACGGATCAATGACATTAACACAAATATGGAAGTATTTGAACGTTGAAGCGCCGAGTATTACAAGAGCAATAACTCGACTTGAGGATTTAGGCTGGGTGCTAAGAATAGATGGTGAAGATAAACGAGAAAAAATTGTTACCTTATCTCCATATGCAGAGGAACATTTGCCTGTTATTACTAAAACCATTTTAGCATTTGAGGAAGAAATGGTAGGGGCATTGACTGTAGAGGAACAGCAGCAATTTATGATTTTATTGGAAAAAATGAAAGGTTGATAGATATGCAGCAAGAGGGTAATACAAAAATATGGACGAAGCGATTTATTAGTCTCTTTTTCACAAATATCTCGGTATTTTTTGTTTTTTATGGATTAGTAACGACTTTGCCGCTTTATGCGATTGGTGAGTTGCACCAGACTGACAAGGAAGCGGGATTGTTACTGTCAGGATTTTTATTATCGGCTATAATCGTTCGTCCCTTTTCTGGTAAGTTATTAGATGTATTTGGGAAGAAAAAACTTTTAGTTATTTCAATTATCGGCTATTTTTTATGTACAGTTTTATATTTATTTATACATCCTTTTGGACTTTTACTAGGATTACGTTTTTTTCAAGGGATCTTCTTTAGTATTATTACAACGGCAGCTGGCTCATTAGCAGCGGATATTGTGCCAGCCAATCGGAAAGGTGCAGGTCTAGGATATTTTACAATGTCTACTAACCTAGCTGTAGTTATAGGGCCATTTATCGGTTTACTACTTATTCAATATAGCAGCTTTAATGTACTATTTATTGTTATGAGTATTTGCATATTAGTAGGGGGCATCCTAGCTGTAACGATGAAAACGGATGATTTACCTAAGCCTAAACACCAAGGTAAATTGACATTTAAATTTAATGATTTATTTGAACGTCATGCACTTCCGGTAGCGGCTATTGCTAGTTTAGTAGCTTTTTCATATGCGAGTGTTTTATCGTTTTTATCAGTGTACGCACAGCAAAAAGATTTAATGGATGTTGCGAGTCTGTTTTATGCGGTTTTTGCAGCGGCAATGCTTATAACAAGGCCATATACAGGTAAGCTTTATGATACAAAAGGGCCGCAATTTGTTATACTGCCGGGTATACTATTTTTTGCAATCGGACTTGTTATGCTTGCATTTGTCGCAGGGCCGGTATTGTTTTTATGTGCAGCCATCTTTGTTGGAATTGGCTACGGAGCGGTGAATACAAGCTTACAAGCATTAGCGGTACAGTCTGCATCACATACACGTAGTGGTTATGCAACCGCAACGTACTTTACGATGTTTGACTTGGGCATTGCACTCGGCTCTTATATTTTAGGAATGGTGGCCGTGCAAGCTGGCTATGGCTCTGTTTATCTAATTGGAGCAGGCATACTAGTCGTTGTCTTTATCATTTATTTAGCGCGTTTAACTTCTTTCCGCGGGCAAACATCCGCTTAAAACAGGAACTCAGTCTAAGAACGCCACGTCCTGTGGCAACGACTGAGTGATCAACGTCTTGCTGACGCTGCGCTTTCGCGCAAACAAAACCCTCTGGTCGCAATTATGCCGAGGCATAATTAAAAAATTGAAAAAAGTAGCGCATGTATAAGTGCAAAATAAAACAGTTGGGATATCCCAACTGTTTTTCTTTGCACTATAAACGACCATATCCAGCAAAATGTTTTTTCCAGTAAGTGCTCTTGATGTTAGCGACAGAAACACCACCGTCACTGGCGCTAATCATTTGGTTATTTCCAATATAAATGCCTACATGTGAGATACCAGCTTTATACGTATTAGAGAAAAATACTAAATCACCTACTTGGGGTGAGCTTACTTTTTTAGCTGTACTAAAAAAACCTGCTGCTGACTTACGAGCAGTCGAAATGCCAGCGTTATTAAAAACGTATGTAACATAGCCTGAGCAATCAAAGCCTGTACTCGGTTTACTTCCACCAAATGTGTATCTTACGCCTAATTGTTTTTTAGCAATTTGTACAATGCTAGCTGATGGTTTAGGTGTAGATATTGGTTTTGGTTTAACTGTTGATGTTGATGTAGTATTGAGATTTAACTTTTGTCCAACGCGAATGGTTGAAGAAGATAAGTTATTCCATTTCATTAAAGTTTGATAAGAAACACCGTACTGATTAGCAATCTTCCATAAAGAATCACCAGATTTTACTGTATAAGTTGCCGCCGATGCTGTGTCAATTGTTGAAAAAAGTACAGATGAACTTAAAACCAATGTAGCTAATTTCATCCTCCATCTATACTTTTTATTCTTTTTCATAATATGTATCCTCCTGAAAAAATAAAAATTTAATACATAAATGATACTAACATTGTAATATTACAATAGTATGTCAATAAAATAACATTAAAGATACAAATTTTACTAATAATAATTAGGAAATCATCCACTTTATGGCTCATTATCTAAAGTCAGGGATGATACAAGGTAAACGTATATCATATGGAAGGAGATTTACATTTATAGGAAGGTGGTTTTATAGAAGATTGTATTTGAAGATGATAAAAATGAAAAATTGGGGGATATTAAGTATCTAAATAAAGTGAATGTAGATAAAGGGAGAGACCGGCTCTTGGTTTAAGACAAGGGACAGTCCCCGAAGTTTAATTTTTTTCTTTTTGAATTGCTTTACGTGCAAGTGCATCGGCAGCTTTATTTTGCGTATCTGGAACCCATTTAATAAAAAATAAATCGAAGTTACTTACAAGTGTAAGTGCCTGCTCAAGATAAGGTTTAAATTCCTCATTTTTCACATATTCTTTTTCCATAGAGGCTACAACAATTTTTGAATCAGAGCGCACTGATACTAGGTTTGAACTAAGCTTGAGTGCTTCCTCAAGTCCACGTACTAATGCAGTAAACTCGGCAATGTGGTTATTGGTCTGTCCTATATACTCACTTATTTGTATATGGTGGCCCTCTCCTTTAATAAATATTCCAATACCACTGGGGCCAGGGTTTCCTGCACTAGCTGCATCAATATAAACTTCTAACATAAAATCCCCACTTTTTGATTTAGATTTTACATTAATTGTACATCAATAGTGCTTTTTCACAATATTTTAGTTGATAATCAATAATTCCGGCGTTATGAAAATGGTGGGGGATTTCTGTAACTGTCGCTTCACTTACGTTACAAAAAACATCTGTAACTGTCGCAGCGCATACGGTACAGAATTTAATTGTTGCTGTCGCTACGCTTTCGCACAGAAAATAATTGTTGCTGTCGCTACGCTTTCGCACAGAAAATAATTGCTGAAAGAAGTTAAATATGGATAAACAAAATAGTTGCTTGTTCAAAATGTTCACTTCATAATAGTAAGAAGCGAAATTTGGACGTGAAAGGAGCGAGAGTTCAAATTGGATAAAGTGACGGTTATGAAAGATATTGATGAATTACATGATATGTATTGTGCTGATTGCTTAGTGATCAAGCAATTACGAAAAGAGCGTGGTAAATCTGGAGCTCATCGCTTTTGTATTGAAGCCTGCACAATAGGAGAGCGACTACAATTTCTTGGAGAAGAGCTCATGAAGGTATATAGTAAATAATGTTTTCACATATTGCAGAAATGCCTTTGAAGTAATCATAGGACTAAATGGACTATGTTTAAATAAAGTAAAGCTTAATGAAAAAATTTTTTTACTCAATTTGTTCGAAAAAAATGGTGATGGTTGGTTACCGTAAAATAAGCTACTTTGTTATTGGTTCACTACCGATAACAAATGTAGCTTTTTCTATGGTAACAAAAATGCGCCACACACTCTAAAATCTGTTTAGAGCGTGTAGCGCAATATCATTTTAAGTATTATTTAGTTTCAGCATAGGTACTTAAGTCTTGGTAGTATTTTGTGAGAGAGGAAGCTGAAATATCGAACGTCGCTGCAATTTCTTTTACTGTCATTGATAGCGGCTCGAACAGCTCTTTTTCTTGACCATATCGAATCGCGCCAGCAGCGATCGCAGCCTCTTTGCGCGCAGATGGTTGTCCTTCAATTAAGTAGTCTTCTAAAAGCTCTAACATAGGAGCTGTTTCACGATCATTTTGCTCAAGGAAATCTTTCACTTGTGTGATTACATTGCTCTCGAAATTCGTGAATTCCTCGCCTTTATAACCGTTTGACACAAGTAACTCCCAGAAGGATAAATGCTCTTCTTTTAAGAATGCGCCAATCTTCTTCTCAGAAGCCTCGAAATTTTTATTAAATTGCTCAAACACCTTCGCGTGATCTTCCGGGAAGAAGATCAGTGTTGAAACAGCTAAATAATGCTCTGATTTTTTTGTACCATCCGGTAAGATGAATGCAAAGACATGCATACCTTCAGGGATTGGTTTATCATTTTCACGACGAATATAAATTTCTTCATTTGATAACACATGTGTAGCCTTGAAATATTTTTCTTCTACAACAGACACAGAACCAATAAATAGACGAGGTTGTGACCAGCCTTCTAACACTTTTACTGTTGAAGGTCTTACCGCTTTTTTCTTTGTTTTCTTTAAGTAACCTTTCCAAATAGATGGCTCTTGATGGAAAAAGAAGTCGTCTAACGCGATCGCTTCAATTAGCTCTCTTTGCAGTACGCTTTCTAATTTAGGCTGCCATGTACCTACATGCTCGATGTAAGCACGAACATCTTTGCGTTCTGGATATTCTAAGTAAAATGTTTGTAGTACACGTTCTAATTCTTCGATTGCTACAGTTTCTACTGTAACCTGCTGTTTGCCTTCACAACATTTTTTGTATTTTTTGCCGCTACCGCAAGGGCATGGATCATTACGTTTTACCATAATTAGAAACACTTCCTTTGAAAATTGTTAGTCGAATTTTGCTAAATAAATTGCATCTACTTAATAATAACGGTACATTTGTACGAAGAAAAATGATTGTCTATTTAGAAATATCAAAAAATGGACGCCCTGATTCTATTATATGAACATATTTTCCAACTTAGAACTAAAAAAAGAAAACCATCTACGCTTTAGAAATAGCATAGATGGTTCTAAGGTTAGTTTAGCTTTTAATAGCTTCCATTTCTGTCGTTAATCGTTCAAGCTCATCAACGAGGTGACCAATGTAAGCAATCGTATCTTGAAGCGGCTGGTCTGTTGTAACATCGACACCCGCCATTTGAGCTAGCTCTACAGGTGACTTCGTACCGCCAGCTTGAAGGACTGCTAACCACTCATCTACCGCCGGCTTACCTTCTTTTAAGATACGCTTGGATACTTGTGTAGAAATTGTTAAGCCAGCACTGTATGTGTATGGATATAAGCCCATATAATAGTGTGGCTGACGCATCCAAGTAAGTTCTGCACCTTCAGAAATGTCGACAGTATCGCCCCAGAAATCTTCTAGGACAGAACGTTTTAATTGATTTAAAACCGAAGCATTAACAGCTTCACCTGCGTCAATTAATTCATATACTTTTCGTTGATATGCTGCCTCTAGTAAGTGTGTGACGAAATTATGATAGTATGTCTTGGACACAATGTTTGAAATAACCCAACGTTTGAAACGAGGATCTTCGTTATGGGCCAATAAATAATTGGCTAGAAGCATTTCATTCATTGTTGATGGTGCCTCGATAAAGTATAGCGAAGGACGGCTATTAAAATAAGATTGATGGGCATGCGCATTTACAAAGTGACCTGCATGTCCTAGCTCATGAATTAGCGTAAATACTTCATTCATACGTTCATTCCAAGACATTAAAATATAAGGATGATTACCATATGGACTTGAACAGAATGCCCCAGTAGATTTTCCTTTGTTTGTTGCATAATCAATCCAGCGCTCGTTAAATGCCTTTTCAATCATGTTCTTGTAATCCTCGCCCATAACCGATAATGCTTTTTCAACATATTCTTTTGCTTCTGACATTGTTAATTTTGGATCATACTCTGGATCTAACGCTATTTTTAAGTCTGCGAAAGTCATGTTCTCGATGTCGTTTGCTTGTTGAATAAGTTTTGCATAACGGCGCATATGAGGCGCAAGCTCTTTTGTAATAAGGTCTATTTGACGATTATAAAGTGATCGATCAACATCCTGATCAAATAATAAATAATCAATGATAGAGTCAAAGCCGCGTAAATCCGCCATTGTTTTTTCTTGTTGAATATGTGTGTTATAAATTTTTGCAGTTGTGTGCTGATAATCTCGTAACTTATTAGAAAATGCTTCAAATGCAGTACGACGTACGTTTGTATCAGCCTCGAACTCCCAGTTGTTTTCGTATAATACAAAACTTAATGGATGCTTTTCACCATTTGCCTCAAACCGTCCAAAATGCATATCAACAAGCTTTGTCGTATTATATGTTTCATAAGGTGCCTTAAAAGTTGAGCTAAATGCAGCTAATGCTTTTTCCACTTCAGGGTGCAGCTGATAAGGCTTTTGCTTTAACAATTCCTCTAAGTAAACTTTGTAAATAGGACTCAACTCAGTGGCCTCTTGTAAAATTGCCTCGTCTAGTGCTAGTAATTCACTGCGTACGAAAGAAAATGCACTACTTATTTTACCCACCGCAGTACTGTATTTTGCAGAACGCATTTGCGCTACATCATCTGTAAGATCTGTTTGAATATTTAAATTTGCATAAGTGCCAATAGGGACAATGCTTTTTTGTAATGCTTCAAAAGCTGTTAAAACTTCAATTACTTTTTGCGCATCCGTAATTGTACCTTGATACTTGCGTTCAAAGCTTAGTGCATCCTCTACAAGCTGAACTAAAACAGGCTCAAAATCCGCATCCTTTTCAAATAAATCTTTTAAATTCCAGGTTTCTTCTACTGGTACATCTTTTCGTAATACTTCCATCAATAAACACCCCTTATGTGTAAGTGTCTCCATTATAACGAAACTATTTCGGAAAGTGAAATAATAATAGAGAATAGTTTTAATATTTTTAAAAATAGAACAATAAAGTAGAAACTTATGTTCGTGTTGGGTGTAATGGATGTAAAGAAGGGGGAGGAATGAAGTTATCATGCAGTTAGTATGGGAAAAACCAGACCTATATAAACTTAGCCAAGTGAATAAAGATAATTTATGGAAGAAGTTAATTGCGGATTTGTTTGAAGATTTTTTGTTGTTCTTTTTGCCAGATTTACACTTAGAGGTGGATTTTTCAATTTCTTTCAGGGTGTCCAAACAACCCTGAAAGAAATTGAAGCCTCCGGCGGATGTCACGGAATCGGAAAGGTGTTCTTTGTGCGAGCACAAAGCCGATTCCGGACGCAATTATGCCGAGGCATAATTGATGGCAAGTAGAATTTTTGCAACAGGAGCTTTTCAAAGAAATTATTGAGCATCGTCAAGGGCGCAAAATAGCTGACCAAATTGCGAAGGTTCATCTGAAAAGTGGGAAAGAGCAATGGATCCTTGTCCATACGGAAATACAAGCTGGAGATGAAGTGCATTTTGCGAAGCGCATGTTTGAATATTTCTATCGTATTAGGGATCGATATGGTAAGAAGATTGTGGCTATTGCTATTTTTACAGATAAGGGTACAAAAAGTACGAACCGGTATCATGAAAAGTATTATGGTACAGAATTAATGTACACTTTTAATAAATTTGTTGTATCTGATTTCGATGAAGAAGAATTGAAAAAATCAACGAAGCTACTCAGTAAAGCATTACTAGCATCTCTTTATTTGAATCGTACAAAAAATGAAATGAGTCTTCGTAGTGCGTACAAAAGAACTTTACTAAGAGAAGTGTGGTCATTAGAAAATGTTGAAAAAACAGAAGTAAATGCGTTACTTTACTTTATTGATTATTTGTTGAAACTACCAAGAGCTATGACTGAGCAACTTATAAGAGATGTAAAAGTGGAAATTAAAGGGGAGGAAGAAATGTTGCATCAATATAAAGGAGGTTTACCACCAACACTTGCTGGTGTATTGGAATTAGAGAGGCAGGAGGGCATTGAGCTAGGAATTGAACGTGGCATGAAACAAATAATTTTTGGGTTATTTGAAAAGGGCGCTGAAGACGAATGGATTGCAGAGGTTTCGAAGCTTCCAGTGACAAAAATTAAGGAAATTCGAAAGGAACTTAAATAGTCTAATTGTTTAGAGAGACAAATTGCCAATCTCTTTTTAGGTTTGTTGTAAGTTTTCTAACGTTCTAATGATGAAATCTTATTGTGTGAAGTTGTTGCGGAACTGCATTTGCCTCCTGTTGTAAGGCAAATCTTCTCACGGGAAGATGTTTTGATTTTGTATGATAAATGACTTTAAAAATTGTTTGTGTTAATGGTAAAAAATGTGTGTATAGCAAATACACTTTGCTACGCATACTAATGGCTAGAATAACTGGCACATTGGAGGAGAAACAATGACACAAAACTTAAACAAACAATTAAATAAACTTGTCGCTACATGGTCTGTACTTTATACGAAATTGCACAATTATCATTGGTATGTTAAAGGAAATTCCTTCTTTACACTACATGCAAAATTTGAAGAATTATATAATGAAACAACTTTAAATCTAGATGAAATTGCAGAGCGTATCCTTTCGAAGGATGGGCAACCAGTTGCTACGTTAAAAGAACATCTTGTGCTGTCCTTTATCGAGGAAGCGACTGGGAATGAGACGACGGAGGAAATGGTGGCTACAACCATTGCAGATTTCCAAAAAATTATGAAAGCTTTACATTCAACAATGGGGCTTGCAGCAGAAGAAGGGGACGATCGAACAGAGGATTTACTGAATGCTATGTACCAGTCCCTTGAAAAGCATACATGGATGTTAAAGGCCTTCCTTGGGCACTAATAACCACAAATAAATGATAGGCAATGGAAACTCGTTCATGCATTTCCATTGTCTGTTTTTTGCTGTTTCATATTTGTTGTTTCAAAAGATGGACATATTTCTCAAAGAAATAACATATATTACAGTTCGGAAAAGAATGGGCAAAATATGTTTTTTTTTGAATAGGAAGGGTAGATACTTAGTAAGCCATAAAAGTTAGGAGGAATTGAACATGATAAATGAACAAAACCCACAAATTGAAGTGGCCCATACAAGGGAAGAAATGCTTCATATTTTAGAAAGTATGCGATTAGAAGCATATCAAATAGAGGACATTCATGTTATTGCAAAGGATCCAAGCCAATTTGAGGATGTAGAATGGGGTATAAATGTTAAAACCCATGAAGTAGGGAATTGGGTGGATCAATTCAAGTCTTGGTTTACTGGTGAATCGGCTGTGACGGAAGGATTAAAGCGTTTTGATCTTACAGAGGGACAAACAGCTTACTATTCTCATCTCGTAGAACAAGGTGTCATCGTAGTATTTGCTGAGCCTACAATTGAACCTATGACGACATAATCTAGTGAAAGGTGATTGAAAGTCATCTTCATTCACATAATAGGGAATATTTCTTTAGTATAATACGATAAACAGAGTGAGTGCACATGCATCACTCTGTTTATTTGTGTAGAAGGTTTCAAAATTGATTTAATGAATCGCTTTTTTGTGGTCATGTTTTTTTATAAAGCGTAATACATGAAGCTGCTCTAATTGAGCAACAAGGTTACCAATTAGAATAAAGCTACCACCTATTAATACTTTTATTGTTAATCCTTCTCCTAAAAACATCACAGCAAACATCGCTGCAAAGATTGGTTCCAAGGAAAATATTAGTCCTGTATGTGTAGCAGAAGTAAACTGTTGTGCAACAGTTTGACCTACGAAACAAAATGCACTACAAATGACACCGAGTCCAATAATAGCAATCCAAGAAGACGTTGTATTTGGAAGTGTAGGTGTTTCAAAAATGAATGTTAATATGAGTGCGTAAAATCCAGCAAAACCGAGCTGGTAAATGCCATATGAAATGGATTCAACGTTACGCGTAAATGAGCTGTTTAACAGTAAATAAATCGAATAACATAGTGCAGCAATGGCTATTAAAATATCCCCTTTTTGAAAGGTAAATGAGCCGTGAGCAGTTAAAACTGTAATCCCAATCATTGTACAAATAATTGCAAAACTGACTGCTCTTGAAGGTAATTTCTTTTCAATAAAACTGCTGATAATAGGCACTAAGACAACTGTTAAACTTAAAATAAAGCCCGCATTTGATACCGAAGTTGTTTCTAGTCCGAATAAGCTTAGAACGAACACAATGAATAATAAAAAACCTTGAATAGCCGCATATTTTAAAGTTTTAGCATCGGTCTTAATCATGCGTTTGTAAAAGATGATTCCTGCTGCGAAAAATGCGATGATACAACGCAATGCCACCACATTATAAACAGCCAATGTTTCAAGCCCCATTACCATAAAGGTATAAGATAATCCCCAAAACATTGTCACTATAACCATTAATAAATTTGCTTTTCCTTGGATACTCATTATGCTCACCTACATTCTGTGTACTAAAACAGTTTTTAACCTAAAATTTACTATATCTCTTGTATTGTGATTAGTAAAACGAATGTTTATAATAATCAGTATTAAAAAAATTCATGTAAAAAGAGGACAAGACAATGAGTTTAGTCAAATATGAGATTTTGAATAAAGTAGCTGAGGTAGCTAGCTTTACAAAAGCTGCAGAGGCATTAGGATTAACTCAATCTGCTGTAAGTCATGCTGTTTCAAGTTTAGAAAAGGATTTCGGCTTTGCACTCATTCACAGAAGTCGAGCGGGTGTCTCGTTAACAAGTGAAGGAGATGCAATGTTAAGGTCAATGAGGCATGTCCTCGATGCAGAGGAACTGTTACAGCAAGAAGCAGCACATATACTCGGTGTTACTCGAGGGAAAGTGCGAATTGGTGTAATTTCAAGTATTTCGTCAAACTGGATGCCAGAAATTGTTCGGATCATGGACAATCAATTTCCTGGTATACAAGTTGAATTACGTGAGGGAGATTATTATGAAATCGAACAATGGCTATTGAGTGGAGAGGTGGATGCAGGATTTTTAAATGGTCAAAAGTCGAAGCAATTTCAGTTTATCGAACTACAGCAAGATCCATTGCTGTGTATCGTTTCTGATAAAAGTCCGCTTTATAATAAAGCAGAAATTGATATTGTGGAACTAGAAGATATGCCATTTATCATGACTTCACATAAAGGAACAAATGATGTAAAAGTACTGTTAGAGCAATATCACGTGAAGCCAAATATTCGTTTTGAACTATCTGAAGAGGTAGGAATCACGTCGATGATTTCTCACCAACTTGGGATTAGTATTTTACCGAAATTAGTGACGAATAATTTGCCGCCTACGATAAAAGCTATTCCGTTAAAACAAGGTGGCTATCGGACAATTGGAATTGCAATGAAACACCATGCATCACCAGTGACCAAAAAGTTTGCGGAAATACTAAGTTCCTGGTTAAAAGAGCAAAATAGGAATTGATTTATATGTAAGTCTTAAAGGATAGCAACTTTCTCTATAAAACAGCATTGAAGCATAACCTAGCATTACGCTAAAATAGTATTTGTATATTTATCTTCAATCAGCAAATGTTTTTGTAGCGAAAGCAAAGCGGCAGCTACAGTAGATTCCCACCTTTAAAGGTGGTGAGATGAATGCAATTTTGATTACTTTTTCAGTGGGTGTCCAATCACCTACTGAAATAGAGGATCTTAGTCTAAGTGCGCCACGTCCTGTGGCAACGACTGAGTGACCAACATCAGGTTGACCTAAAGCCTCCGGCGGATGTCACGGATTTTTAAAGGAATGAATACAAGGATGTTAGCCTAAAACCTTTGCTTCCTGCGAAAACGGCTAACTGACCTGCATCGTTAAAAAAGCTACGTCCTGTGGCATTACCGAAATGACCGACATCGTGTCGGCCTCGTGCAGGCCTAGGCGCAATTCAAAATCCGGACGCAATTACGCCAAGGCGAAATTGATTAGAAAAAAGGTGAGTGTATGGGGACATTACAAGGGAAGACCGTACTCATTACAAGTGGGGGAACACTTGAAAAATGGGATCGTGTGCGCGGGCATACGAATTTATCGAAAGGATCGATGGGCTGTTATTTAGCGGAAGCGGCACTAGCGGCTGGGGCAAACGTATTGTATATGCATGGTTATTTCGCACAGCTTCCAACGAATAAAGATAAAATGCGTACCATTCGATTTGAAGGCATTGAAGATTTAGGCGAGAAAGTTCGACATGCTGTTCAGGAAGAGCATGTAGATATCGTCATTATGGCAGCTGCCGGTTCTGATTGGCTCATTGACAAAGTGTATGACCAGTCTGGGATTCTAATAGAGGAGACAGGCAAAATGCCATCTGACGAGCCACCTATCATCCACTTTAAAAAGGCACCTAAAGTATTAGGTCAAATAAAAGGGTGGAATCCGGAAGTTACATTAGTGGGCTTTAAACTTGAGGCAACAGATGATGAGGAATTTTTACTATCCCGTGCACGTCTACGAATGGAATCTGCCAGCGCTCAGTTTATGGTAGCTAATAGCTCACAGTCCTTATACGGTGGAGACGAACCACACTGGATTGTACCAGCTAACGGGAAACCAATAAAGGTTATGGGCAAGCAAAAGACCGCAGAAGCATTAATAGATCTTTTATAAAATGATTAAGCTGTGTAGAGGTAAAATAGACTCTACACAGTTTTTATTTTGTTTTTTTTATATTATGAAGACTGAGGTGATATTTACTAGCATAACTATAGATAAACTTCATTTTCTTTATTCCTTAGTAAACAAATAAGTTTTATAATATTTATATTGACAATAGGTTTTCTAAATTATAGAATTATTTCCAAGAAACGTAATTATTTTATCGGAAGCGGTAGAGTACTTGGCCTAAAATGAAGCTTCTTCAATAACAAATAGTATAGGTAGAACCAAGCAAAGCTTTCTAAGGATAAAGGTCTAAGATTGACGTATTGGCTCTTTTGTACAAAAAATATGTAAAAGAAGGGGTGTATCGGATGACTAAAGAGGCAAAGGTAGATAACAAAAAACTAGAAGCAATTGCAAAGGCAATTCAAAATTTGGAGTTTGGAGAAGTAAACATTACGATTCAAGATGGTGTCATTGTGCAAATTAACAGGCTTGAAAAGCAGAGATTCCCACAAAAAAAGTAAACGATTTGATGATAGGTGAACAGATATTTCTAAGTTGTGGAGGGAATTTCCTTAACGTATTTGTAGCCAACATTTTGTTTAGGTAATGCTCAGCGGTCTATCCTTTTTACTTTTTACCATATCTGAAGGGGCTTATCATTTGAATTGTGCTAAAACACCCATAATAAAAAAGACAAAATCAACGTCAAAAAACAGGATGATTTCAACGATGAATCATCCTGTTTTTTTGCGTATATATTTCTTGCAATAGCCTATTCATAAAAACTTTTTGGGATTTCACCGATATGTCTGCGATGATACAGTAAAGGTTCCTTCTGTGCATTGTCAATTTCTAGGACCTGCCCGATAAATATCGTATGATCTCCAGCATCGATTTGCTGAAATGTTTTACATTGTAAAATGGCTGCAGTATCATGCAAAACTGGAACACCTAATGCAGATGTTGACCAGTTAGCCTGGGCGAAGCGATCTGGAATTTTACTTGAAAATAGTGTACATAGATGCTCTTGATTATACGCTAAAACATTAACAGCAAACTTTTGAGCTACTGTAAAATATGAATGTAGCTGTGATTTTTTATCGAGCGACCACAAAATAAGGAGTGGATCTATAGAAACGGATGCAAAGGAATTGACAGTTAAGCCAAAAGGTTCGTTTGCGTCGTTACAAGCAGTGACTACCGTTACGCCTGTTGGATAATTACCTAATGCTTGTTTAAAAGCAGCTACTTTGTCTGTCATTCTAATCACCTCTTCATTGATTTTTGGAAATGAAAAATCTTTTCTGATGAACCATCAGCGTGCCAATCATCTTCTTGCTGAGTATTTATAATTTCAATAATTGTAATATTCTTAATTTTATTTTAAACCAACAAAACTAACTGGTAAAGTATATAATAGAGAAAAAAAGGGGGGTTAGTCATGTCTTTATATTTTGACCATTTAGTTCATCAAGTTCAATCACCTGAGAATACAATGATTTTCTTAAAAAAACGTAATATCCATACAGTTAACGGTGGTCAACATACAATGTGGGGGACATTCAATACGTTAAGCTACTTTGGATTAAACTATATTGAACAAATAGCCATCTATGATCGTCAATTATTTGAAAATGCAGTGAAATTACCTTATTCACTACATTATACGTTTAAACATACAAACGAGCGCTATGGTTTTTCAAGAATTGCGTTACGTACAAAAAATATTAAGGAAGAGGGACAACGATTACGTGCACTTGGCTTCGAAGTATATGGACCTGATGCTTGTAGTCGTACAAGACCAGACGGCTCCGTAGTTGAATGGAAGCTCTTGCATTTTGGGAAGCCAGGGCTGGAAATTGATTTTCCATTTTTGATTGAGTGGGCTGATACAGACGAGGAACGTGTTGCGCAATTAAAAGCAAATGGAGCCATTAAGAGCGATCAACCCATATCGATGGAATCTGTACAATTTTATGTAAAAGATGTGCAAGCCACAGTGAAACTATGGAGGGAAGTATTACAATTACCAGAGCCTGAACAACAAGAAATGTTTATTTCCCTACACTTACCAAATATTCGCCTAGATTTTTATGACGAAGTTACTGCGGCTACAATGGCGCTAGGTCAATTAAATGAAGGGCCGTTTGGGGTTACACTTAAGGATACTGATAGAACGAAGGAAACGCTAGTTTTTCCAGGAGCTTTTTATTGGATCAATAGCTGAGGTTTAAGAGTGTAAAAGATCTATGAAGAACATTTGAAAAAAGGAGCCGTTTATCAAATGAACAGCTCCTTTGTACTTAAAATTTTACAACATTTGACGCCTGTGGACCTCGATTGCCTTCCACCACATCAAATGATACCTTTTGACCTTCTTCAAGTGTACGGAAGCCTTCCTCCTGGATTCCCGTAAAATGTACAAATACATCTTCTCCATCATCACATTCAATAAAGCCATAACCTTTTTCATTATTGAACCACTTTACGATTCCCTGTTGCATAAGCATTCGCCTCCCATGCGCTTGAAAGTAGAATAAAATCAACTAAGTCGTGAGAAAATGTGAAAAAATGCATTTTCATTAAGAACATACATGAATTGTGCAAAGTTGTCAATTGATTGTCGAAATGCTTGTATAACTTCCTATGATTTTTTTCACAATAAAGTCTATAATGGAAATTAACAACATAGAAAGTAGGATGCCAAATGACAACGACTAATCAACCTTTATCAGATCTAGAAATCGCTAATCAAGCGGTGATGAAGCCTATTACAGAAATCGCGAAAGATGCAGGTATTCCAGAAGATGCACTTGAGCAGTATGGTCGCTACAAAGCAAAAATTGACCCACTAAAAATAACAGCACAGGGTGAGGACGCTAAGGTAGTATTAGTTACTGCCATTAGTCCAACTCCAGCAGGTGAAGGGAAGTCAACCGTAACGGTTGGACTTGCTGATGCACTTCATCAATTGAATAAAAATGTTGTTGTTGCTTTACGTGAGCCATCACTTGGCCCAGTGATGGGCGTGAAAGGTGGTGCAACAGGTGGTGGGTACGCACAGGTTGTACCGATGGAGGATATAAACTTGCATTTCACTGGCGACCTTCACGCAATTACGACTGCTAATAATGCATTATCAGCCTTTATTGATAATCATATACACCAAGGAAATGCTTTAAACATTGACCCTCGCCGTATTATTTGGAAGCGTGTAATGGATTTAAATGATCGCACTCTTCGTAAAGTTGTAGTGGGTCTGGGTGGTCCTGTACAAGGGATGCCACGAGAGGACGGCTTTGATATTACCGTTGCATCAGAAATTATGGCAGTTTTTTGTTTAGCTACAAGCATTGAAGATTTACGTGAACGTTTAGCAAGTATCGTAATTGGTTATACATTTGAGCGTGAACCAGTATTCGTGCGAGATCTTCAAGTGGAAGGGGCTTTAACATTATTATTAAAAGATGCCTTTAAACCAAACTTAGTGCAAACACTTGAAGGAACACCTGCCATTATCCACGGTGGGCCATTTGCCAATATTGCACACGGCTGTAACTCGATTATGGCGACACAAACGGCTCGCCAGCTAGCTGATATTGTTGTGACAGAAGCAGGTTTCGGTTCAGATTTAGGTGCTGAAAAATTCATGAACATTAAAGCTCGCAAAGCAGGCTTTAAACCAAGTGCAGTTGTTATTGTAGCTACAATCCGTGCATTAAAAATGCATGGCGGTGTACCAAAAACAGCGCTTGTAGGCGAAAATGTTGAAGCGCTTTTACAAGGGATTGAAAATTTAGCTAAACATGTTGATACGGTTCGTACATTTGGCGTTGAACCGATTATCGCTTTAAATCGATTTATTACGGACACAGAAGCGGAGTTAGAGGCTGTGCTGAGCTGGTGTCAAGAAAATCATGTTCGTATTGCTCGTACAAATGTTTGGGAAGAAGGCGGTAAAGGTGGATTAGCCTTAGCTGAGCAAGTAGTAGCCGTATTAGAAGAAGAAAATAACTTCTCTCCCTTATATGATGTAACAGAGTCCGTTGAAGAAAAAGTTCGTACGATTGTTCAAAAAGTGTACGGTGGGAAAGATGTACAGTTTACTGAACAAGCTAAAAAACAAATTGCCCAAATCGAAAAATTCGGCTGGGATTCTTTACCGATTTGTATGGCGAAAACCCAGTATTCTCTATCCGACCAACCAAGTCTTTTAGGACGTCCTGAGGGCTTTACTATCACAATCCGTGAAGTGATTCCAAAACTGGGTGCAGGTTTCTTAGTTTGTCTTACAGGCGATATTATGACAATGCCAGGTTTACCAAAAGCACCAGCTGCCTTACGCATGGATGTAGATAATGAAGGACATGCTGTAGGGTTGTTCTAATTGATACAAAAAAATTAACGTTAAAGCTGCTCCTTTTACTTAAAGGGGGCAGCTTTAAACTTCTTTCAGTGGGTATTCAAACACACCCGCTGAAAGAAGTTAAAGCTTCCGCTCGAATGATTATATCTATTGTCAGTTCAAAGGCAGAAAGCTTTCTTTCTCGTTTTACCTTTTTAAGAAGTCTAACGGAAAAAGCAGAACATAAGAGTAGAACGGCAATAGATAGTTCGTATATGTTTTCTAAAAGGCTTGTATTTTCTAATAGATTTTTCAACAAAGTCATCCTCTCTTATAGAGGTTATGAGCATTTCTGTTGTAGTATGTAGGCGCTTTAGTTTGGCCTCTGGTGTTTGACCAGAGGCCTTTTTTGTTTTTACATATTAAGTTAAATTTACGCAAATTAATAAGGTCGCTATTGTAAAAGTATACCTAATCTTAGAAAGAAAAAGTGGATTTTTACGACAAATATAATGGCTAAATAAATTTTTATTAAAAATAGATTGAATTTTCTCTTTATTTTAAATATAATTTACGTAATTTATTAATAGGAACACTGTTCCTATTATAGGAACGTAGGGGGATGAAGACTTGAAAATCGCAACAGATATTGGCGGTACTTTTACCGATCTAGTTTACACGGATGAGAAGGGAAATCTTCATTTTGACAAGGGTCATACGACACCAGGTCATTTTGAGGATGGCATATTAAATGTATTAGGACAACATGTAACGGAAGATTCTCTTATTGAATCGTTTATTCATGGTTCAACAGTCATTATTAATACATTAACGGAAAGAAAAGGGGGCGTAGTTGGATTAATTACAACGAAAGGTTTCCGTGATGTGTTAGAAATTGCTCGTGGAAATCGACCAGACCTATACAATTTTAAATATAAAAAGCCAAAACCTTTTGTTGAGCGCTATTTACGACAAGAAATCGATGAGCGAATCGATTTTAAAGGTAATATTATGAAAGCACTTAATGCTGAGGAAGTAGGTAATATCGTACGTCAATTTAAAGAATTAGGTGTAGAGGCCATAGCTATTTCACTAATTCATGGCTATAAAAATCCAATACATGAATTAAAGCTTAAAGAAGAAATTTTAAAAATTTGGCCTGAGGTGTATATTACACTTTCGAGTGAGACGATTAAGGAATATCGCGAATATGAAAGAACGAATACTACAGTTTTAAATTCATACGTTAAGCCAATTGCACACTCATATTTAAAAAGCTTAAAAGAAAAATTAGGAACAATTGGTATTACAGATCATTTGAAAATTATGCAATCCAATGGTGGTACAACTAGCTTTGATAAAGCAATGGAATTGCCGATCAATCTTGTGGAATCTGGCCCAGTAGCTGGTATGTTTGGGGCAGCAAAATTAGGTGAACTTTTAAATGAATCCAATATTATCGCTTTTGATGTTGGAGGAACGACAGCGAAATGTTCGCTAATTACAAATGGAAAAGTAAATGTTACAACAGATTACTATATTGAAAGAAATGAAAAGTTTGCAGGCTATCCGATTAAAACTCCAGTTGTTGATATCGTAGAAATTGGTAATGGCGGTGGTTCCATCGCTCGTTTGGATCAATTCGGCTCCTTAAAAGTTGGTCCAGATTCTGCTGGTGCGAATCCAGGGCCAGTTGCCTATGGTTTAGGCAATACACAGCCAACGATTACGGATGCAAATGTTTATTTAGGAAGACTGTCGTTAGAAAACTTTGATAATCCAGTGTCTATTAACAAGGTGGAGCAATCACTTACTGAATCCATTGCTAATCCGTTTAATGTGACAGCAGAGGAGGCAGCACAAGGGATTTTAGATATTGCCAACTCTAATATGTTAAATGCCCTAAAACTAATTTCTATTCGTAAAGGCTATGACCCTGAAGATTTTACAATGGTTGCCTTTGGTGGCGGTGGTCCTCTACATGCGATTAATTTAGCAGAGGACCTTGGCATGAAAAAAGTCATTATTCCATATGGTTCTTCTGTCTTTTCAGCACTAGGAATGATGATGACAGAATACCGACAAGATTATATCCAAACAAATTTAATGGACTTTGATCATCATCATCTAGTTGATATCCAAAAAAATATCGATGAAGCTATTGAAAATGCCTATGCGGATGCACCTATGTCAAAAGATCATTATTATTTTGAAATTAATTATGATCTTCGTTATAAAGGCCAAGAACACGCTGTCAAATTGAATGCATCGAATATTGCTATTTATGAAGAGGAGCTTGCACATTTAACAGAAGCTTTCCATATTAAACATAAACAGGAGTTTTCTTTTGATTTACCAGAGACGCCCATCGAGTTAGTGAATTTACATCTTACTATTTACGGAAAAGATGAAGCGGTGCAATTTAAGGAATTAGAATTCTTAAATATTGACGCTTCGACATGTATAAAAGCTACGCGAAGGTTATACGTCAAGGAAAAAGGCTGGGTAGAGGTAAATGTCTATGATCAACAAAAATTAGTACCTGGCTATGTGATTACTGGTCCTGCTATTGTGGAAAGTCCTACGTCTACAGTTGTGATCAATGAAAAACAATCTATTGAAATAGATAAATACGGCAATCTGATTGTAGAGATGGAGGTGAAATAAAACATGAAAAAAGATGTTTTTGCAATAGAAATTATTCAAGATTCTTTACTAGCTATTGGCGATGAGATGTTTGTAGCGTTAGCTCGTTCGTCCATGAGCCCAGTGATCTATGAGGTATTGGATTATGCTTGCGGTTTAACAGATGCAAAAGGCAATCTAATCAGCCAAGGTAATGGTGTAACAAGTTTTATCGGGATGCTTAGTCCGATGGTACAACGTGTCATTGAAAAGTTTAATCATGGGGAAGATTTACATGAAGGTGATGTCATTATTATTAATGATCCATATGTCGGCGGAGGATCACATTTATCAGATGTTGGTTTAGTCTTACCGATTTTTTATAAAAATGAGGTTATCGCTTATTCTGCTAATAAAGCACACTGGACAGAGGTTGGTGGCATGGATCCAGGTTCATTTACAAGTAATTCGAATGAAATCTATCAGGAAGGTCTACAGTTACCTGGTGTGAAGCTTTATCAGAAAGGCGAGCTCAATGAAGGTATTTATGAAATCATTTCTACGAATGTTCGCTTACCAGAACTATCAATCGGAGATATGTTTGCTCAGGTGGCTGCCTTAAAAACGGGTGAAAAACGAATCACGGAGCTTTGTCAGAAATTCGGTGCCGAATCTGTTAAATTGTCCATTCAAAAATTATTGGACAAGGGTGAAAAAATTGTTGAACTTGAACTCCAACAATTACCAAAGGGCGAATTTTATGCGAAAGACTTTATTGAGGGTGATCCTTTAAAAGGCGGACCTTATCCAATCAAAGTAAAGGTAACCATCAGTGATGAAGAATTTATGTGTGATTTTAGAGGATCACATCCTGCTGTGAATGTACCGGTAAACTGCTCGCAATTTGGCTTAATGGCCAGTGTACGTGTGATGTTTCTTGCTTTACTTGGCGATATTGATGTCATTAATGAAGGTGTCTTTAAACGCTTAACGATTATGACAGATGACAATTCTATTGTATCTGCCAAACGTCCACACCCAGTTTCTATGAACTTTGAGGCACGTATTGGTGCAGCAGATTTAATTTGGAAAGCACTTGCACCTCATTTACCAGAAAGATTATCAGCAGGTCATTTACAGTCGGTTTGTACATTTATATTAACAGGTAAAAATCCTGAAAATGATGAGTCATTCCTAATTGTTGAACCTTCAGTAGGTGGTTGGGGAGCGTCAAATGATGAGGATGGTCAAAGTGGGCAATATTGTATGGGAGATGGGGAAACATATAATCTTCCTGTTGAAATTGCGGAGACAAAATACGGTATTCAGATTGATGAATATAGCTTAAATTGCGATGGTGCTGGTGCAGGGCAATTTAGAGGTGGCTTAGGCGTACGCCGAGTTTATACAGTTAACAATGATGCTCAAAAGGTTTCTGTCAATTTAGGTAGACATAAATTTGCACCATTTGGCTTAAATGATGGTAGTGAAGGGTCGCATAACTATTTGATCATTCATAAAAAAGATGGTACAAAGGTTGGTCCGGTTGGTGTCCTAGCGAATTATGAATTACAAAAAGGAGACCGTATAGAGCTTGTTACAGCAACGGGAGGTGGCTATGGCAATCCAAAAGAGAGAAGTACGAAAGCAATTGAAAAAGATTTATTAAATGGATATATTTCTTTAGAGGTAGCTGAAAAACGGTACGGTTACCAAAACTCATAGAAGGAGAAATATATATGACTGTTAAGACATTAAAAAATTCATTGGATATACTTGAATGCTTCGCAACTACAGAAAACACATTAGGTGTACGTGAAATTTCACGCATGACAAAATTGCACACAAGTGTTGTGCAAAGAACAATTAATACATTTACAGAAGCAGGTTATTTATTACAGGATGAAGCTACAAAAAAATATAAATTAGGTTATAAAATGTTTATATTTCATGATGCGCTTGCCAATACGAGTGACCCACATTTTACAATCTATGACTTGATGCAGAGTCTTGCAAGTGAAATCAATGAATCAGTATTTCTAACTTATATGGATAAAGAGTATGGTGTCACAACAAAAATTGCTGAAAGTAATAAGAATATAAAGTATGCAGTGTCATTAGGTACAAAAACGCCACTTTACATCGGTGCTTCCTGTAAAGTTATGTTTGCCTACTTGGATAAAGAAAGACAGCTTGAATTATTAGCGTATTTTAATGAAGGGCAGTCTGAAGCGGAACATGAAAAGCTTCTTAATAATTTTCAAGAAGAGCTACAAATTATACGACAAAATAAATGGTGTGTCACTGTAGGGGAGTACAACGAACATGCTTTTGGTATTAGTGTACCATTATTCAATAATAAGAAAGAAATCATGGCATCCCTGACGATTTCCGGATTAGTATATGACTTTGACGATCAAAGGGAGAAATTCATGCTTGAACAGTTAGTGAAAATTGCTCATCAAATTCAATCTCACATCTCTAAACTATAACTAACAATAGGGGAGCTGACACTATGAATAATAAAGTATTACATCCACGGGCCTTAGAGCCCGTAACTCTACTAATGATAGTCTTAACATCTGTAGTTGGTGCAATAATTGGAATACAACTGATTACTACTTTAGGGATTTCTGCGAATACATCGATTGTTGGTGCAATATTTGCAATGATTCTTGGTAGAATTCCGATTGGAAAATTGGTCGCTTTTAAATCAGTGCATAGACAAAATATTATTCAAACAGCGATATCATCAGCTACTTTTAGTGCAGCAAGTAGTTTAATGTTGCCTATTGGTATTCCATTTGTTTTAGGCTATGAAAATTTAGTATTACCACTGTTTATTGGTGTTATTTTAGCGATGTTTGTGGATGCTTTATTATTATATAAATTTTTTGATACAAAAATATTCCCAGCAACAGGTACTTGGCCACCAGGGATTGCAACAGCTGAAGCGATTAAAGCTGGAGATAAAGGCGGTAAAAATGCAAAGGTTCTAATCGGTGGTGTTTTAGTCGGTATTGTGGGAGCTGTACTTAAAATTCCAATGTCAGCTTTTGGGGTAGCGTTTATCGGTAATATATGGGCGCTTACAATGTTTGGAGTGGGTCTTTTACTTAGAGGCTATTCGGTGCAATTATTTAATGTGGATTTAAACGAGTATTATATTCCACATGGTGTTATGATTGGCGCTGGAATTGTGGCGCTATTCCAAGTCGTCATTACTTTATTAAACAAGAAATCGCTTAAAGAGTCAGAAAAGTTTGTGTATTCAAAGGGTTCTAAGGAAATCAGACAGGGCTTTGGAGCAGGGTTTATTGCCTATTTATTGATTGCGATATTAATCGCATTTTTCGGTGGATTGATGTCACATATGTCTTTTGGTATGTTGATAGGCTTTATCGTATTCGCAGCGATTGCTGCATTTGTACATGAATTAATAGTTGGTATTGCTGCCATGCATGCAGGTTGGTTCCCAGCATTTGCAGTAGCGTTTATAACGCTTATTGTGGGCGTATTAATTGGCTTCCCACCTCCAGCACTTGCTTTATTAGCTGGATATAGTGCCGCAACAGGTGTTGCCTTTGCGGATATGGGCTATGATCTGAAAACAGGTTTTATTTTACGTGGGAATGGTAGTGACCCCGCTTTAGAAAAAGAAGGTCGTAAACAACAAATGATCGCTGGGATTCTAGCCTTCTCTATTTCTGCTATTGTTGTTTTACTCTCTTATCAATCTTATTTCGCACAAGATTTAGTAGCTCCTGTAAATCATGTGTATGCTGCTACAATTCAATCTGGTGTGACGGGTGATGTGGCTAAACAATTATTGATTTGGGCGATTCCAGGCGCATTGATTCAGCTGATCGGCGGTTCGAAACGACAAATGGGTATTCTGTTTGCAACAGGTTTATTACTAATCAATCCCATTGCTGGATGGGCTGTTTTACTAGGTCTTTTACTTCGAACTATTTTCACTTATATGACGAAAGGGAAAAGAGAATCTGAAATGACTGTATTTGCGGCGGGTGTCATTGCTGGAGATGCTTTATATAGCTTCTTCTCTTCTATTTTAAAAATAGGAAAATAGAAAGGAGTAATTCGATATGGTAAAAGTTCTAACTTATGAGGATGGCATAGCAGCAGTCTATGGGGGCGCGATTCTAGGAGGCGGTGGTGGAGGTCTCCTAGAGGAAGGTTTGAAACTTGTTGAAGAAATTTTCGCTATAGGTACACCTCAGTTAATCGATATAACGGATTTAGAGGAGGAAGATTTAGTCACTTGTGTGGCGATGGTCGGAGCTCCTTCTGCAGCTGATCAATATATTTCACACGAACAGCTTTGTTGGAGCTATAGCACTATGAATACGTATATTAATAATCGATTAAAAGGAATTATTACGAACGAAAATGGCGCTATTACGACTATTAACGGCTGGCTGCAGTCGGTTTTATTGAACGTACCAATTGTGGATGCACCGTGTAATGGGCGAGCTCATCCAACTGGAATTATGGGTTCTTTAAATCTACATGAGCTAAAAGATTATAAATCTATTCAATTTTATGCGGGTGGAAAAAATGATTTTGCAATTCAAGGTTTTATCGAGGGTGATTTGCAAAATACTGCAAAAGCCGTTCGCCATGCTTCTATTTTAGCTGGAGGAATGGTAGGGGTTACTCGAAACCCTGTTACGATTGGCTATTTAAAAGAACATGGAGCACCTCATGCTATTTCCGCTGCGATTGAGCTCGGCTATAGCTTTCAGAATGGACAAACAATCGAGGAGAAATTAGAAAATGTTATTCGTCAGTTGAATGGTAGGCACATCGTTTCTGGAATCGTGACGGATTATTCGCTAACAAAGGAAGGTGGCTTTGACATTGGAAAATTAAAGGTTGGGGATGTTCACTTAACTTTCTGGAACGAGTATATGACTTTAGCTAAAGTAGGTAATATCCAATCTCAATTTCCAAACCTCATTATGACTTTTGATACGGAAAAAATGATGCCAGTACCGAGCGCTAGCATTAAAGAAGGGATGCATGTTGCTGTTATTTTAGTCGATCAATCGAATCTAATATTAAGTTCAACGATGAAAAATGAGGCTCTGTTACAGGAGATTGATGAGGTTATTAAAGTTGTACAAAAAGAAAAGATCATGTAAATAAAAATGAAAATAAATAATAAAAGCTGCCATCATCTACAATATTTATGAAGGTAGTAGGAACGAAAGTTAAATTAAGTAATACTAACCTGCTGAAGAAAAATTAAAAACTATCAATCTTAAATAGTAGGTTAAAAACATGAAAGAGGCTATGTAGTTCATTGTGGTATAAAGGATTCTGGTTTATATTTAGAATCCTTTTTCATAGAGAATGGATTTTAACATGGAATGCCATTGTCAAATCAATACGATAACATTTATTGCGAATTGGAGGAACTAGCGATGAAGGACGAACATTTATTACAGGCATTCAATGTCTGGGAAGATCTAAGTCTTTCTCATGAAGATATTATTGCTTATCAATCACGCTTAAAATATATCCTTGATGAAGAGGCAAAGTTAGAGGATGTTAAGCATATGGCAGAGCAAAAAGGTATAGAAAAAGGAAAAGAGGAAATTTCCAAGAACCTTTTAGTGGATGGTATGGATATTGAATTTATTTGTAAAATAACTGGCTTATCTGTAGAGCGTATTGAAGAAATCAAGGAAAGGCTAATCCAAACTAATGAAGATAAACAACGATAAGGTCAACAAGGCTCTTCATATCCTTAGAATCTCCTGTGTTCAGAAAAAAATTTCCTTTGAACATATCTTAGAAGGAAGATAGGGAATAGCAAGAAGTAGGGAATAGGGAGATAGGATAATGTCTTTTAAATGGAAATCGAAGAAACAATAAAAGCTGCCATCATCTACAATAGTAAGATGGGCAGCTTTTACTTTTTCTTCAGCGGGTTGGTAATACGTAACATAACTATCGTTCCTACTTCCTTCATAACTTATTACTTCATTTACGGCTTAAATGAAATTCGGAAAAATGGTTGCCTAAAAAAGAATTCTCTAGTTTTTTTAGCACGACTCTGATAATTTGACTTTTCACAAATGTTGGCAAGAATTCGATATGCTATTTGTTATTAATGGGAGGAGTTACGTTCACACATACACAAGGGTATGATTACAGAAGGTAACTTCAATTATTGATACAAATATCACACGCTTGGGACATATGGTCAAAGCCTTCTAGGTCGTGACAACAAGCTAACTATTTGTTCACTTATCTCGTCATGTACATTCGCTATGCGGGTTGAAATAAAGAATTTCTAAGGGAAAAATGTTCACTTTTATTTGGTTTCTTAGATGATTGATTTTCACTATACGCCTATACGCACGTCATCTTTCAAAACAGTATTCAATTGCAAGCCCGCTGAAGTTGTTAAATCTGTCAAAACATAGTTGCTGTACACCACTGAAATAGTGAGCTACAGAACAAGGTTAAATGTTCTGTACATTCACCTTACAATATTCTGAAAAATTTGTCAATTAAAATCACTTTGCGATATTGTTTTTTTAAAAAGCCTCGAGGTTGCTTAATAATTGCCAACTATTCTAAGCAATACAGTATAATAATGTATGAAGGGACTGAACTAAGATTATGAACAATTTAATGGACAAAGTACGGGGAATTTACGAACAATTTGATGCTAGTCATGATTTTCAACATATTGAACGTGTTTATCAAAATGCGTTAGCGATATTAGAAACAGAGTCAGAAGCGGATGCAGAAGTTGTGAAAATCGTTGTGCTCTTGCATGATGTAAGTGATAAAAAGTATACCGATAGCAAAGAACAAGAAAATAAGCTGATTGCCGAGCTACCTTTAAGTGAAGAAAAGAAGCAACATATTCGGGATTGCATCGAACAAGTATCGTTTAATGGTGGCAACGAACTAGAAGCAACTTCTCTCGAAGCAAAAATAGCACGGGATGCAGATCGTTTAGATGCAATTGGAGCAATCGGTATTGCACGGACGTTTGCTTTTGGTGGGGCTAAAGGTCGAAAGCTTTATGACAAGGAAGAAAATGCGCGTATGGATATGACCGAGGACGAGTATCGTAGTAAAAATACATCCTCAGTTACCCATTTTTATGAAAAGCTCTTATTGCTGAAGGATTTAATGATTACAGAGAAGGGCAAACAAATGGCTGAAGAACGCCATCAATTTATGGTGCGGTTTTTAGAGCAATTACAAAATGAAATTGGTGAGTAATTATTCACGCTTCAAAAAATAATGTGGGCTTATAAATATTAATTAGTTATATGTCTCATAAAAAATCCGTTGTCTATACCAATTGACAACGGATTTTTGTTGGTTTTGTCCATCAATTTAAATCAAATGGTGAAATGAAGGCACAAGCGCGCGTTTTAAACTTAGAGTGATTTACTCCACTTTTTTATTATTTTTAAAGCATGTGTGAGGAAATTTAGGAAAATTGTTTGGATGGCAGTAATTTGATATAAGACTTGCTAAATTAAATGTTTTTTGACCAACTGCAACGAAATTATTTGCTTTTTCTAGAAGGTAGAAATTTATGAATCACTTAAAAAAAGATATGTTTGGTTTTATCGATAAGGAAATAAGGTAAATAGATATATTGGAATTATCGAGGATATATTCAAGGAAAGTTGTGCTGTAATTAATGCAATTGGTATGTCACTTAAAAACAAAGGGACAATTCGTTTCGCTCTATGTTATTTTACTTGTTAACGCAATCTATTATGCTGCTTCTCATTAGGCTTCGCCGCAGTATAAGATAATGCTATTTTTTTGTCTGAATTAGAAGGGAATCATTTCCTTTTATAGAATATTGAGATAGGTGGATGGTAGGTTTGTTTGTCTCTGTTTGAAAATACATCTTTGAAGACAGATTTATTATCATTAATGTCTGTTAATCAACACCTGTTTTTGTAGACTTTATACTAGATCTGCCTTGCAAAGGAAACCGTTACGATGATGTAGTAATCGAGAGTTTTTTTGGAATTATGGAATCTAAATTGCTTTTCTACAGATTTACGAGCTTAATCTATAATGGTTAGGAGGAAAATAATTTGAAAAAAATGGTTTCGTTATTAGTAATGGTCACAATTATTCTTTTTTCTACTCCAGATGTATTTGCCTCAAACCCGATTGAACCTTATGGAGTGAAGCCACCAGGTGAAAGCTTTACACCGGGAGAGTGGTTTTTAGGAGATACTCCACCTAATGTTGATCCGAATAAACCACCTATTGTTTTCGTTCAAGGGAAAAACGGTAACTCTACAAGTTGGTATGGTAATACAGAGTATCACGGTCTTAATGATATGTATACAAAAGCTTATGAAGCAGGATATCAAACTGTATTTGTTCAATTATACGATGCGGCAGGTAAAGGTTCTTATAGTCAATATGATAATGGAAAGTTATTAGCCTCAATGTTAAAAGAAATCAGTCAACATTTTCACGGAAAAAAATTAAATATAATTGCCCATAGCAAGGGTGGGCCTGATACCCAAGCAGCATTAGTTCTTAATAATGCTCATTCGTACGTTGGTAGGGTGCTTACTTTAGGTTCACCTCATTATGGATCAGAGTTAGCTGATCTTGCTTATAGCTGGTGGGCAGGTTGGCTAGCTACATTACTCGGTGAAAATGATGATGGAACATATTCACTTCAAGTTGGGGAGATGGAACACTTTCGCTCACTAATAGATAATCACCCCAACGTAAGTAGGAACAACTATTATACAATAGCCGGTACTAATTCAGGACCATTTCTATCTGCACTCTGGATGGGTGGTCTATATCTGTCCGATCTAAATGATGGATTAGTCAAAGAGGCAAGTACTAAATTAGCTTACGGAACACATTTATTTACCGATACCTCTCTTGACCATGACAGTATTCGAATGGGATCTGCGGTATTTTCTAGATTGGAACAGTATCTACAGTCTGCTTCTACTGATCGTATCATTGCAAACAAAGAATACTTTTCTCAATCTGATATGTTTCAAGAGTTGGATGTTTCTCATTATTTTTACGGAGGAAAGTTACAATCGTCATATGATGTGACACATTCTTTTTATGTGGATACTGCACTAGATAATGTTAAATTGTGGACAGGGTTAACTAGTGATGAGATAGAGTTGGTATCTCCTTCAGGAATAAAATATACCAACCAGACAATCCAATCATTGGATGAAGCCTCCTTCTTTAATGGCGTAGCACCTCATACATTTACTGGCGTTATTTCTGAGATCGGGGAATGGAAGATAAATCTAAGGACGCAAGCAGAGAATAATGCGTATTTATTGGCAGTTCAACACGGGGGGCCGTCTTTGATAAAGGTGAGTATTCCAACAGTATCATTAGAAACGAATAATATTATCACGATGCAAGCTAATCAACAATTACAAAAACTTACATTCGATTTACGAATACTAGATCCAACAGGTAAAGATATTGCTTCATCTCTACAAATTCAAAAGGTTGATCAACAAAACTTTATGGTGAATTTTCCAGGTGATAAAAAATCTGGTGTATATAATATAACCTTAAATATTTCCGGTGAAACGTTACAAGGCAATCCTTATAATAGAACCATTGTTCGTTCTAAGTATATAAAATAGACATATGCAATAATTAGAAAAAGACTTTGGAAATATATCTTTAGCAACGGTTGGATTTCGTTCAAATTGATAATCATACAATTAAAAAAGATAGTATAGAGTAATGAGTCACTATTTAAATAAAAGATTTGAAAAATACCATGTTGGCAATCAGCATGGTATTTTTACTGTTAGTAACAAGACTTTTATAAAATGAAATAGAATACAAAAGGATTTAATATACCAATCAAAAATATCATTACTTACGCATATCCAACTCATTCAAAACGCGCTCATTCGTATTTTTTCAGTGGAATTGCACATGCTAACTTCAATGAATATGTGTTTGTTTAAAATTTTCAAAACAAAAAAACATCATAAAAGATAGATAATTGTAATTGTTGATTATTTTTTCTTAAAAAATGAGTCAAAACTCTTTTCATCCAATGCACAAAGCATATATAATTACTTATGCTTTTTCGACAATGGGGATCTTGATTTTGTCTATAGTTTATTCGGGTATTAGATCGTGGGAGAAATCGCCTGTTAAAAAACATTGGGGTAACCGTCAAAGGAGCATCAACATCATGAAAGAAGCAAAAAGCGCAGTCAAATGGATTCCTTTCTTCATTTCCCTTGCTGTTGGCGTAGCAATCTGGTTTTGTCCAGTACCTTCAGGAGTAGATGAAAAAGCATGGCATCTATTTGCTATTTTTGTTGCGACAATTATAGGATTTATAACGAAACCGTTACCAATGGGAGCGATATCCTTTATTGCTATGGCTATGATTGCCATAACTAATACATTAACTATTGAAGAGACTTTAAGTGGTTTTGGCAATTCAACGATTTGGCTAATTGTTATTGCCTTCTTTATTTCTCGAGGATTTATTAAAACGGGACTAGGTGAACGAATTGCCTATGTATTTGTTCGTCTTTTTGGGAAAAAAACTTTGAGTCTGTCTTATTCTTTATTAGCGAGTGACCTAATATTAGCACCTGCTATTCCTAGTAATACAGCTCGTGCTGGTGGTGTAATATTCCCTATCATCCAGTCATTATCCCATACTTTCGGATCTAAACCGGAAGACGGGACAGAGCGTAAGATGGGGGCATTTTTATTAAAAGTAGGCTTTCAAGGAAATTTAATAACGTCTGCTATGTTTATGACAGCCATGGCAGCGAACCCTTTAATTGTAAAGCTGGCAAGCGATTCAGCAGGGGTAACAATTACTTGGTTTGGTTGGGCATTGGCTATGATTGTCCCTGGGTTAACAGCTTTAATCGTTGTTCCTTATGTTATTTATAAAATTTATCCGCCTGAAATCAAGGAAACACCAGAGGCAGCAGCTATTGCTAAAAAGAAGCTGGATGAATTTGGTCCGCTGAAAAGTTCTGAAAAACGAATGATCATAGTATTTGTTGCTGTGTTGTCGTTATGGATTGGTGGAGACTACTTAGGCATTAGTGCTACTACAGCAGCTCTTATAGGTCTTTCGTTGCTTTTATTGTTAGATGTATTAACATGGGCAGATATTAAGAAGGAAGAAGGCGCGTGGGATACACTAATCTGGTTTGCAACATTATTTATGATGGCATCTTTTATGAACAAACTAGGGTTAATTCCGTGGTTTAGTAATGAAGTGGGTGGACTTGTATCTGGGTATAGTTGGATATGGGCTGTAGTCATATTAGCATTAGTCTATTTCTATTCTCATTATTTCTTTGCGAGTTCCACTGCTCATATTAGTGCGATGTATGCAGCGTTTTTATCTGTTATGCTGCAAGCAGGAGCACCAGCAATGTTAGCGGCTATATTATTAGCAGCATTCAGTAATTTATTTGGCGCCACTACTCATTATGGTTCTGGTCCAGCACCGGTCTTTTTCGGTGCAGGCTATATTGATCAAAAAAAATGGTGGACAGTTGGTTTTGTAGTTTCTGTTGTAACAATTCTGATTTTTGTTATAGTAGGAGGTTTATGGTGGAAGCTTCTTAATTATTGGTGAAATAATTAGCTTCTGTATCCGGGTAGAAATATTTCTATCCGGATATTTTTTTGAGATTTTTAACCTTTCTTCATTTTGTATGTAATGGAGGAGGTTTATTTGATGGTTAAGAAGAGTTTGTTGTCCTTTGTTTACCTGTCATTTGGTGTTATGATAAAAATGGATATCAATAATAAACTACATATAAAAAGTAGTATGGACATTAAACAACACCTAAATGAAAGAGATGGAAAAGTGTAATGAGTCATTTAATTGTACAAAATTTAACGAAAACAGTGGGCGATAAAACGCTCTTTCAAAATATTGAATTTACCATTTATGAGGGGGAGAGAGCTGGGTTAATTGGTATCAATGGTACTGGTAAATCCACATTGCTTTCTATTTTAGCAAATGAAATCGAAGCGGATTCTATGGAAGTTGACCGCCCGAATAAATATCGTGTTTCGTATTTACCACAGGAGCCTACTTTTAATAGTGGCGAAACTGTGTTACAGGCAGTGTTTGCAGGGGATTCACCTATTTTAAAACTGAATCGAGAATATGAGGAAACGGTTGCTGAACTTGCATTAAATCCGACTTCAGAAAGTTTACAAAAAACGTTATTTAGCTTGCAACATCGTATGGATGAAGAGCAGGCATGGGATGTTAATGCTCTTGCTAAGACAGCACTTACGAAGCTTGGGATTGAAATGTTTGATAAAGAAGTGTTAACACTTTCAGGCGGTCAGCAAAAGCGCGTTGCTTTAGCAAAAGTTTTAATCGAGCCGGCAGATCTTTATTTATTAGACGAGCCTACCAACCATTTAGATGTGCAGTCAACAGAGTGGCTACAGGAAATGGTGTTACGATTAAAGGGAGCAGTTATATTTATTACTCATGATCGTTATTTCTTAGATGAGCTGTCTACGCATATTTACGAATTGGCTGATCAAACATTATACCGCCATACGGGGAATTATGGGGATTATTTAGAAGCTCGTGCTATTCGTGAGGAAATGAAAGCAGCCTCTGCACAAAAGGATCGCAACCGCTATCGCTCAGAATTAAAATGGATTCGTCGTGGTGCGAAAGCGCGTTCTACGAAGCAAAAAGCACGTATCCAGCGCTTTGAGCAGTTAGAGGATAACTTGGAGCGTAAATCTGAGGATGTCTCTCTTGAACTTGGTCTTGCAACAACACGACTCGGTCGGAAAGTTTTAGAGGCTGAAAATATTTCAAAGGCATTTGGCCAACAAAAAATCCTTGATCACTTTTCATTTTTACTACAGCAGGGCGATCGTATCGGTATTATCGGAGCGAATGGTGTAGGAAAATCAACATTATTGAACATGCTAGCAGGGGAGCTAAAACCTGATGCTGGTGAAATTCTTGTTGGTTCGACAGTGAAGTTAGCGCATTTCAAACAAACACTACCAAAGATGAATGAAAATGAGCGCATGATTGAATATATTCGTGAAGCTTCAAATGATATTACAGATGCAGAAGGTGTACGCTATTCGGCTGCTCAAATGCTGGAGCGTTTCTTATTCCCACTTCATGCACATGGTACACCTATCGGTAAATTATCAGGTGGAGAACGTAAACGACTGCATTTATTACGATTATTAATGGAGCAACCGAACGTACTGTTATTAGATGAGCCTACAAATGATTTAGATATTGAAACATTAGGTGTGCTAGAGGACTTCATTGAGCATTTCCCTGGAGTTGTTATAACGATATCCCACGATCGCTTTTTCTTAGATCGAATTGCGAAAAAGCTGTGGGTTTTAGATGGTCTAGGGCATGTTAATGAGACGCTTGATATTTATAGTGAATATTTACTAAAGCGTGAACAGGAAGCTGTTGTAAAGGTAGAGGCGCCGAAAGTTGAAAAACCTAAGACCGAAAAACCTAAATCAGACAAGAAAAAATTATCTTTTAAAGAGCAAAAAGAGTGGGAAACTATTGCTGATGAAATAGAAAAGACAGAGACAGCAATTATGGAGACAGAAGAAGGTGTTGCCAATGCTGGAGCTGATTTTACAAAGCTACAGGAATTAACGGCGAAACTAGATGAGCTGAATGCACATTATGAGCATCTGATTGAAAGATGGTCGTATTTAGATGAAATCGTAAACGGATAAGGAGCGATATACATGAAGATTATTACAATTGAACCAACACCAAGCCCTAATTCTATGAAGATTGTCGTTGATACAGAGTTACCTTTTGGCAAAAGCTATAATTTTACAAAAGATAATAAAGATGAAGCAACAGGTGAAGCGGCAGCGATTTTAGCAATTGAAGGTGTTAAAGGTGTTTATCATGTAGCAGATTTCTTCGCTGTTGAGCGTAACGCAAAGTATGCATGGGAAGGTATTTTAGCTAGTATCCGTCAAGTGTTAGGTGAAGATGTACAGGAAGTAAACAATGAACAAGTTGCCAATGAATTTTATGGTGAAGTGTACGTCCATGTGCAGTTTTATAAACAAGTACCGCTTCAAGTAAAGGTGTTTGATAATCAACGTGAGCATCGGGTAAGCTGTGGTGACCGCTTTGTGGAAGCTTTTAATAAAATTATTGAGACTGCAGTTGATGAAAATTATATTTTCCAACGTAAGTGGATTGACTATGGTGTACGTTATGGAGAGCTAGAGGAAATTGCGGAAGCCGTAAAACAAGAAATAGATGTAACTTATTCAGAGGAACGTTTAGCGGAGATTATTGCAACGATTAATGATTCTGAGAAAACTATTGAGAAGCAAGCTAAGCTGAAAATTTCTGTTGAACAGTTTAAACAACCAGAATGGGAAAAACGTTTCCAATTGCTTGACCAAATGGCAGATCCAGAGCTAGATGATTTACCACTTTTAGATTTAGCGTTACAAGATGAGCAAATGTCTATCCGTCGACTTGCAACCGTTTATTTAGGGATGATTGAAGATGTAGCGGTTGTACCTTTTTTGGAAAAGGCATTACAGGATAAAAGTGCAGCGGTACGTCGAACAGCAGGAGATTGTATGAGTGACCTCGGCTTAGTGGAATTTGAAGACGCGATGCAGCAAGCATTGCAAGATAAAAATAAACTAGTTCGTTGGCGTGCAGCTATGTACTTATATGAAGTTGGTACGGAGAAATCATTAACAGCATTAAAAACTGCTGAAGAGGATAAAGAGTTTGAAGTGAAGCTACAAGTAAAAATGGCGATTGCCCGCATCGAACAAGGTGAGGAAGCAAAAGGTTCTGTTTGGAAGCAAATGACAGAGTCTCGCCAGCAATAAAACGAAAAAACCAGCATCTATTTGAGCAATTCAAATAGACGCTGGTTTTTTTGTATTTCAATTCCATTTTTTCGCTAGGTTGTTTTTTTAGCTTGTTGCTTCCTAGAATGTATGAAGCAGTCGAAGAATTAGGAAAAGCAGATCAACTAGCCTTATTGAAGGCAATTACTTCCTAAGATTAAGGATTTTCGTTTTGATTTTCTTTCAGTCATGTTTTTTTCATAAGTTTCATACATTGAAATCTCACAAGTTATTTTTTAGTGGAACAGGAGAACAGGAACATAGGAGAGCAGGGGCATATTCTATATCGGTACCCTTGAAGTTTAAGCTATAAGAGCACAGTGCATAATAAATAATAACAAATGACAAATAAAAAAAGATTATAGTTTTAAAGGAGGGAAGATAAGTGCAGTTGAAATACGATTTCGTAGACTTGCCTTTAAATGAAATTAGAGTAGGTGCTACAGGAAGAACACTATTCGATTATTGTCTTAACCGCAGCCATATATTTGCCTTAGCAATGAATGAAGTCTTTGGATATGACATCATTGCAATTTGGTGCCCAATAATACAACACAACAGAGCTTTGCAAATGAAACTATTAAAAGTATATTTAGAAACATCTTATTTAGGCAAACCATATTTGTTCGATCCATCAGGCAATACCCAAACATCTGAATTACTTAAATATGAAGGGGTCATTACAGAGCTTATCACCCCCCAACAGTTTAGAAATCAAATGAAAGATTTGACTAAAATGTATTCCGAGGGAGATTTCGATGAGACTAATTTCGACAACTCATTGGCTCAAGAACTTGAAGAAATAAAACAATTCATACTAGAAAACCCGAGTCGATACGTCCCCATCTTTAGTTATATTGAGAATGCACTTACAGAAAGTGGTTGGAAGCAAGTAGAGAGAAGCTTATATCATCCGGATAAAGAAGAACCATTCCACCGAGCTGTTACCGGGTGTAGATTTTCGGCTACTCGTTCAGTTGGTCAATTCCAACATACAATCGTAATCGATGTATTAAAAGACGGGGGAGTTATATACCACATTGAGACCGATGATAATCACCGTATCTTCCAGACTGGTGTTTGCTCTATGGAACAATTCATCCTTGTTCTAAAGGAATGCGTCGATATTAAATACCCTATCAGATCACAAGTGATGATAGCGGCCTTAAAGATAACGGGCGAAGTAATCTATACTACTATTAATAACAACTACAAACCGCTTTATTTAGTTGATTTTCTCGGCGGTAAGCACTGGCTAGAAAATGATGATTTAATGGCCATATCCACTAACTAATCTCTAGTAGATGAGAGCAACTTAAATACACTGACACTTTAACGTTTAGTACAAAGGTTCATTAACAAGGAGCATCCTGTTAAAGCATGATTCTTCGCATATTCCTGTTATTCGTAAGAAATAGTGGGGATGGAAGGTGATCTTTTAGTTGGTAATACTTGTGGTAATGATTCGTTTGCCCAAGGTGAATTGGGCGGATCTTATGTGTAAAACCAATTAGGCTCGTTAAGCTAAATTTTTCGGGTTCACCAATGATTTTATCTATAGCTTCAATGAAAGTTAAGAAATTAGATAAGTTCAAATAGTATCTTATAGTTATACTTTGGGTCACTTCCGGCAGAGTGACCCTTTATTAATTTATCATCTCAAAATGCCCCTCCTTATTGAACATTTTCTTTTAAACGCGATATAAGTAATACGCTTCTCTTATTGATTAACTTACAACCTTTGTTGAATAGCAACAATCTTTTCGACAACAACCATTCGCTAAGTCCTCTAATCTTCCCCTTAAATCTTCAAATGTCGTAGCTCTAACATTTTTGTGTCCAGTCATACGTCTGCTCGTATCCATCTGTGGTTATGTAACCTCTAACATAGCTTACTTTATCAATGTCTTTAGAATTTGAAGCTATATAAAAATTCTTCAGCAGTATCACCGAAATATGAGATGACATTTTGATAAAGCCTATATTATGCAAACAAGTTGATTGGAGTGTAGGTTGAGCGACTCCTTGGGGATCAGCAATAGAGGAACAAAGGCTAAAAGCATCACCTCCTGTGATAACGCCTTCGTGACCAACATCCTGCTGTTGCTGTCGCTGCGCTTTCGCACAAACAAAATCCTGCTGCTGCCGCTACGTTAGCACTACGCTTTCGCGCAAAAAACATCTGCTGTTGCTGTCGCTGCACTTTCGCACAAACAAAACCAAAACCAAAACCCTCTGCTGCCGCTACGTTAGCACTACGCTTTCGCGCAAAAACATCTGTTGCCCCGACGCCCCCGGCTGGAACGGAAATCAACCCCACGTTATTGTAATGTCCCCTTAAGTCTCTTTTTATCGAAAAATAACATAATATATATTATTTTTGTGTTTTCTAGCTTTTCACTACTAAACATAAAGTTAAAAGCATTCAATATATTATTTACAAATTGTCTAATGTTTGTTGAGTGGGATAATGATAAAATGAAGTAAATTCAGAATATTCTATAAAATGTAGGGGGCTTATAAATGACAGTAACTAGTTTAAAGACAACTGAATCCTATATACGTGACCGCGAAGCAGTTATTGAACTTACACAAAAGCTAGTACGTATAGAAAGCGTTTACCGAGAAGATGACCCAAATGGCAATGAACAAGAAGTCGCGAACTATGTCGCTCAATATTTACGTAATATAGGGATTGAAACACATGTTGAGGAAGTTGTGCCAGGTCGACCGAATGTCATTGGTATTATTGATTCGGGTAAGCCAGGAAAAACACTTCTTTTTGAAGGACACACAGATGTCGTAACTGAAGGCAATCGTGAGGCGTGGACGTACGATCCGTTCGGTGCAGAAATTATTGATGGTCGAATGTATGGCCGAGGCACAAATGATACAAAAGGAAATCTTGCGTGTATGATTACAGCTTGTCAGTCGTTGTTACTGGATCAGGAGGAATTTACAGGCAAGATTATTTTATGTATTCCATGTGATGAAGAAGGGCTAATGCTTGGTATTAAACATTTTATAAAAAATGGCTGGGCAGATAATGTAGATGGAGCAATTATATGTGAGCCAGAGGAAAACAACGTTTGTATCGCGCAGCGTGGGGCAATACGCTTAAAAGTGGATGTTTTCGGTAAAATGGCGCACGGTGCGATTTCCTGGAGTGGCATTAATCCGAACTGGCGCATGGCACGTTTTATCGTAGAGCTTGAAAAATTGGAAAAAGAAGAGCAGGCACGTTTAGGACGTGATCCGATGCTTAATTGGCCATCTATTACACCAACGATTTTACGCGCGCCTGTAAAAGGAGATGCGCAAATTAATGTCATTCCTGATCACTGTATGACGACACTTGATATTCGTACAGTTCCTGCACAGGATCATGATGAGCTTCTCGGTAAAATTGAGGGAATTATAAAACGCCTGCAAGCAGATGATCCAGATTTTAAAGTGGAGTTAACAGTGCTTGATAATCGCCCTGCAACAGCAACAGCGAAGGAGGAGCTTGTTGTACAAGCCATTTATGAGGCAGTCGCTGAGGTAACGGAAAAAGAGCCGAAATATAACGGTGTTCCAGGAGCTACAGATGGAACATTCCTACATGTGCATGGGGTACCGATCGTTACCGTTGGAGCGGGTGATCGTGATATGCCCCACCAAATTGACGAATATGTCGATATCGAAGAATTAGCAGAAACTACAGCCATTTACCGTTTAGCAGCCTTAAAGTTTTTAGCAGGTGATGCACAATGACTCACACAAAAATCGCAGTTATTCCAGGAGATGGTATTGGGAAGGAAGTTATGGAGGAAGCATTAAAGGTACTAAATTCTCTTCAGGAACATGATTCTACATTACAAATAGATACAACTATTTTTCCTTGGAGCTCAGATTATTATCTCAATCACGGTCGAATGATGCCAAGTAACGCATTAGACAAATTAAAAGAATTTGATGCGATATTATTCGGGGCTATTGGAGATGCTCGTGTTCCTGATGACGTGACAGTATGGGAATTAATTATGCCGATACGAAAAAGCTTTCAGCAATATGTTAATTTTCGTCCGATTAAATCACTACCTGGCATAGCCTCGCCACTTGCTAATGGAAGGGATATTGATTTTGTGATCTTCCGTGAAAATGCAGAGGGGGAATATTCCGATAGTGGTGGGCGAATTTATCATCGTCAACCACAGGAAATGACGATTCAAAATACGATTATGACACGTATCGGTATTGAAAAAATTGTCCAAGCCGCCTGTGATTATGCCTATAAAAATGGCAAAACAAAGATTACGAGCGCGACAAAATCGAATGCTATTATTCATTCAATGAAGTTTTGGGATGAGCATGCTAGAAGAATTGTTGCACAAAGTTCACCAGCACTAGAGTTAGAATCTATCTATATCGACGCTTTAGTAGCTTATTTCGTGGAACGACCGCAAGATTTTCAGGTTGTTGTTGCCTCCAATTTATTCGGAGATATTTTATCAGATTTAGGATCAGCCATCGTTGGTGGTCTTGGGCTGTCACCGTCAGCTAATTTAAATCCAGAAAAGGAATTCCCCTCTATGTTTGAGCCTGTACATGGGTCAGCACCAAATATTGCAGGAAAGGGCATAGCAAACCCAATTGCACAAATTTGGTCACTTGCTTTGTTACTTGGGCATATCGGAAGACCTGATTTAGAGGTGCTAATAGTAAGTGCGATTGAGACGGTACTTCGAGAAGGGGCTGTGAAAACCGCAGATATTGGTGGACAGGCGACAACCGCACAAATGGGTGATGCGATTTGTCAGGAGATTATCAAAATGAATTTAGCGGCAAGGGGTGTATAGCATGGCAGTAGAGCAAAAGGTCATCATTGTAACAGGTGCTGGTGGTGGTATGGGAAAAGCCATTATTCAGGAACAACTTGCAAAGGGCAATATTGCTGTAGGGCTTGATTTATCAGTAGCTTCTTTAAACGATTTAGCGCACGATGCCTTGCAATGCTTTGAGGTCAATGTCTTGCAAGAGGAGCGTGTGAACGAAGTATTCAAGCGGATTTTTGATGAGTATGGACGGATTGATGGACTTGTCAACGCGCTTGGTATAGCGCAGGCAGCAAAACCGATTGAGCAAGTAACGATAGACGAGTGGAACCGGTTAATGGATGTCAATGTTAAAAGCTTATTTATTACAACAAAGGCAGTCGTTCCTTATATGAAGGAGCGGCTAAAGGGCTCAATTGTCACAATCGCTTCCATTTCTGCAGTACGACCACGCCCAGGTTTACAGTCTTATATTGCATCTAAAGGGGCGGCGGAGAGCTTTACACGTGGTTTGGCTATTGAGCTAGCTCCGTTCCAAATACGTGTGAATACGATTCACCCAGGGCCAGCCGATACGCAGATGCTTTCTCAATTTACGGCACAAGGAGCGGACGTCGAGCAAACTAAGCAGAGTGTCTTTGTTCAATCGGTCCCACTTGGGCGATTAGTGAATCCATCAGACATTGCCGGAGCAGTAAGTTATTTACTCTCTGATGCAGCGAATATGGTTACAGGAACGACATTGCATGTAGACGGTGGTCGTGGACTATAGGAGGGATACGCGTGAAGAAAATTCCGATGTTGATAAATGGTGAGTGGATACATGGTGATATGGAAGCATTATTGGATGTCATGAACCCCTCTACTGGTGAAGTCATTGCCCAAATTACGAATGCGAATAAAATCCATGTTGACGAGGCTGTACGCGCTGCGCGAGTAACGTTTGAGAGTGAAGAGTGGCGGCAAATAAAGGCTTATGAACGTGGGCAGCTACTCATTGAACTTGCACGCTATATACGTCTGCATGCAGAGGAATGGAGTTTGTTAGAATGTCGTGATGTTGGAAAGCCATTAACTCAAGCAAGAGCGGATATTGAAGCGGCAGCCCGCTATTTTGAGTTTTATGGAGGAGCTGCCGATAAAGTTATGGGGGATACGATCCCCATTGAAGACGGCATTTTAAATGCGGTAGTGTTAGAGCCTGTAGGAATTACCGTACATATCGTGCCTTGGAATTATCCTATTCAAATTACGGCAAGAAGTGTAGCAGCTGCAATTGCTACTGGCAATGCTGTAATTGTTAAAAGCGCGGAGGATACGCCATTAACTACACACGCTATAACGGAATGGTTTGCGAATAAAGTGCCAAAAGGTATTTTTCAGCATATTACAGGTTTAGGTCGTGATGTTGGACCGTATTTAACTTCCCATCCTGATATCAATCATATTACGTTTACAGGCTCTGTTCCGACGGGCATTGAGGTGATGAAGTCAGCCGCTGAAAATGTTGTACCAGTAACATTAGAGCTTGGTGGAAAATCCCCAAATATTGTTTTTGCGGATGCCAACATGGAGCAAGCGCTTGAAGGAGTTGTACGCGCCATTATTCAAAATGCCGGACAAACATGCTCGGCGGGGGCAAGACTCCTAATTGAAGAGCGTGCTAAAGAAAAATTCATGGCAAAATTAGTACAAAAATTCCAAGCATTAAAAGTTGGCCCTGGTGAAGCGGACGTTGATATGGGCCCGCTTCTAAATGAACGACAATATACGAAGATTTCAACACTGCTGCAAAAGGCGAAAGAGGATGGCTACGTAGTTACTGGTGGTGAAACTCTGACGATTAAAGGCTTTGAACAGGGTTATTATGTTGAGCCAACAATACTTGCTGGAGTAAAAGCTAATGATCCACTCGCGCAGGAGGAAATTTTCGGACCGGTGTTAACTGTATTTGCGTTTACGACGGTTGATGAAGCAATTACCTTAGCGAATAGTACAGATTACGGATTAGTTGCAGGCGTTTGGTCGAAGGATTTGGATACTGCACATTATGTTTCAAGTCGTGTAAAAGCTGGACAAGTGTTTGTTAATAACTATGGAGCAGCAGGCGGAATTCAAATGCCGTTTGGCGGCTATAAAAAGAGTGGCATTGGACGAGAAAAAGGTTTTGTCGCGTTGAGAAATTATACGCAAATGAAAAATATCGCAATACGCTATGCACCACCTAATCAAATGTAATGAAATGTGAGATGGAGGGATGCATATGGATCAGCCAAAAGAAAATCAGGTGCTCCTAGAGGTAAAACATTTAAAAATAAAATTCCATTTAAAAAATGGTAAGCAGGCAAAAGTGGTCGATGATGTGAGCTTTACGATTCGTAAGGGAGAAACGGTTGCGCTTGTAGGTGAGTCTGGAAGCGGTAAAAGTATTACATCGTTATCAATTATGCGATTACTGCCTATTCCACCAGGAGAAATTACTGCTGGTACCATTAAACTGAATGGTAAAAATCTCTTAGACTTTAAAAATAAAGAGATGAGCAATATAAGAGGTAATGAAATTAGTATGATTTTTCAAGAGCCGATGACATCATTAGATCCTGTCTTTACAGTCGGTAATCAAATGATGGAAGGCATTCGCAGACATCAAAGGATATCAAAAAAGGAGGCGAGGGAGAAATCTCTGCATCTTTTAAAAGAAGTGGGTATTGCCAATGCAGAAAAGGTGATTGCTGAATATCCACACCAATTATCAGGTGGTATGCGCCAACGTGTCATGATTGCGATTGCAATGTCCAATAACCCTCAACTGTTAATTGCTGATGAGCCAACAACGGCACTTGATGTAACAGTACAGGCTCAAATTTTAAAGCTTATGATGAAGATGAAGGAAGAACATCAATCGGCTATATTATTTATTACACATGATATGAGCGTTGTAGCAGAAACGGCAGATCGCGTTCTAGTTATGTATGCAGGGCAAATTGTAGAAGAAGCGACAGTGCGAGAGCTTTTTATGAATCCAAAGCATCCATATACAACGGCTCTTTTGAAAACAATGCCTAATCTAGAGTCAGATGTTAAACGATTGCCGTCAATCCCAGGAACTGTTCCACCGGCTTATGCGTTACCAGAAGGCTGCCGTTTTGCATCACGCTGTCCATTTGTAATGGCACAATGCCGTAACGTGCAACCTGAGGCAATTCATATTCAAGACGAGCATAAAGTACGCTGTCATTTATTTTCAAAGAAAGGGGCACATGATCATGACGAAGAAAGAAGCCTTGCTTGAAATAAAACATTTAAAAGCGTACTTTCCTGTAAAACGTAAGTCGATGAGGGATGAGAAAAAGGTCATTAAAGCAGTCGATGATATTTCTCTAGAAATTTTCCGAGGTGAAACGCTTGGGATCGTAGGCGAATCCGGCTCAGGAAAATCGACGTTTGGCCGAACTATTTTAAAACTCGTTGAACCGACCGATGGAGAAATTTTATATAAAGGACACCCTATTCAGCAGTTAAAGGGAAGTAAACTACAAACTTATCGCAATCAAATGCAAATGATTTTTCAGGATCCGTTTGCATCACTCAATCCTCGTATGCGAATAGGTGCCATCATAGAAGAGCCGATGAAGCTGCAATTAACATTAACGAAAGAGCAGCGCAAAGAACGTGTAAAGGAGCTTTTACACAAGGTAGGTTTACCAGAGGATGCTATGCAAAAGTTCCCACATGAATTTTCCGGGGGCCAAAGACAACGAATCGGTATTGCGCGGGCTCTTGCTATTCATCCAGAGTTCATTATTGCGGACGAGCCTGTATCTGCATTAGATGTTTCGGTGCAGTCACAGGTATTGAATTTAATGATGGATTTACAGGATGAATTTCATTTGACCTATTTATTTATTTCACATGATTTAAGTGTTGTAAAACATATTAGCGATCGAGTAGCTGTGTTGTATTTGGGGAGGGTAGTGGAAATTGGTGCAAAGAAAGAATTATATGCAAATCCTCTGCACCCATATACGCAGGCATTGCTTTCCGCCATTCCAGTGATCAATTTTGATGAGCCGAAACAAAAAATACCGTTACAGGGTGAATTGCCGAGCCCGATGAATCCTCCTGTAGGCTGTGTGTTTCATACACGTTGTCCCTATGTGATGGAAAGATGTCATCAGGAACGGCCAGAGCTTCAAAAAGAAAATAACCATCAACGGGTAGCGTGCTTTTTATATGATAAATAGACTGAAAAATCAGTCTTTGTGAAGTGGGGTGTGTATGGTGCTTGGAAACATTACAGATGTGCCTGGAGTTAAAGTAGGGCATGCAGAAAATAGTGAAGGAATTACAGGCTGTACAGCGATTTTAGTGGAAAATGGTGCGGTGTGCGGTGTCGATGTAAGAGGCTCAGCGCCGGGCACTCGAGAGACAGATGCACTTGATCCTATTAACGAAATTGAGCATGTGCATGGGATTTGCCTGTCAGGGGGGAGCGCATTTGGATTGGATGCTGCGGCAGGAGTTATGCAATTTCTAGAGGAGCGAGGTGTTGGCGTACAGGCAGGTGTTGCCACAATTCCAATTGTTCCTAGTGCGGTGCTGTTCGATTTATTTATCGGTGATCCAAAGACAAGACCTACTGCTCCAATGGGCTATGAAGCCGCTAAAAGTGCGGTTGTTGGTCCATTTGCAAATGGTAATACAGGGGCTGGTTATGGTGCGACTGTAGGAAAATTGGCGGGTCCTCAATTTTGTATGAAAGGGGGACTAGGTAGCGCCTCTATAGCTGGCCAAGAGGATGTTGTAGTGGGTGCAATTGTTGCTGTCAATGCTGTTGGAGATGTGAAAGATCCTATTACAAGAGAAACGCTAGCAGGAGCAAGGAATCCGAAAACAGGGGAATGGATGGATTGCTGTACGTATTTAGAGGAGCATGTGCAATCGGAAGCATTGTCTGGTACGAATACGACAATCGGTGTCGTTGCAGTGAATGCCAAGCTGACAAAAGCAGAGGCGAAAAAAATAGCCCAGCTTACACAAAATGCTCTTGCACGGACAATTTATCCAGTACACACAATGCTGGATGGAGATACGATTTTCGTGCTTGGTACAGGGAATAAAAGATTTCCGGTGGACTATTTGGGTCATCTAGCTACAAGGGCTATGGAAGAAGCGATCATTACTGGCATTAAAGCTGCAGATAAATTAGCTGAAGTAGAAAGCTATAAAAGCATTCAAATAATGAGCACATAGAGAATAGGGGGAAATAACATGAGACTAAAGAAAAATCGGTCGTTGCTGTTATTGACAATGATAGTCGTTTTATTAATGAGTGCCTGTTCAAGTGATGACAAAAAGGATGCAAGTACTAGTGGAAAGACAGTAGCGGATTTACCTCAAGAAATCGTAGTACGTATAAATGACGACCCAGATTTTTTAGATCCACATAAAGCGACAGCGTCTATTTCTTACCAAATGATTCTTAATATTTTTGAAGGACTAATGGCACCGCAAACAGATGGAACGTTAATAGAAGGGTTAGCCGAAAGCTATGCAATATCTGAAGATGGTTTAACATATACATTCAATATTCGTCCGGGTGTGAAATTTCATAATGGAGAGGATTTAACTGTTGAGGATATTCAGTATTCATTTGATCGTTTAATGGGGAAAAACGGTGGCGAAAAGATGTCAAACAGCTTTGATAATGTTGCGTCAACAGAAGCACCAGATGCCAATACATTTGTGATCAAGCTAAAAGAGCCGAACTCTAACTTCTTAAATTCATTAACGGCTCGACAATCAGCTATCTTACCAAAAAGCAATGATGGAAAGCATAATGAAAACCCTATAGGTACTGGACCATTTGCATATGTAAAATACTCGCCGGGCACAAATTTAGAACTGAAGAAAAATGAAAACTACTGGAAAGAAGGTTTACCTTATTTGAATAAAGTGACGTTTACCTTTCAATCGGATGATCAAGCAGCGATTATGAGTTTAATGGCCAATGAAGTCGATTTAACGAGTGTACCTTGGCAGCGCGTAAGTGAGGTAGGAGATAACTATAACTTATCTCATCAAAATAATAATTCATCATTAATCGTTACATTTAATGAAACGAAAGCACCTTTTGATAATGTAAAGGTCCGTCAAGCAATTAACTACGCGATTAGTAAGTCCGATATTATTGACTCAGTGTTTGCGGGCTATGCTGTACCACTTGGTTCAAACATGAGTCCGGCAATGGGGGACTATCAAAAGAAAGGCTTAGAAGATATGTATAAGCGTGATGTGGAAAAAGCCAAAGCATTATTAACAGAAGCGGGCTATCCTAAAGGCTTTAAAACGAAAATTACTGTATCTTCACATAATGATATTTATTCAAATATCGCGCAAATCGTTGCCGATAATTTAAAGGAGATTGGTATTGATGTAGAAATTGAAGTTGTCGAATGGGGAATTTGGCTAGACCGAGTTTACTTTGGTCGGGACTATCAAATGACAACAATCGATTTAACGGGTCGTGCTTCTGCTTATGAAATTATTAATGATTACATTTCAACAAATGATAGTGAAAACTTCTTCAAATTTAAAAATGAGGAATACGATAAAATTATGGCAGACGTTTTAAAGGAAAGAGATCAGGCGAAGCAAATTGACTACTATCATCGTGCACAGGAAATTTTAGCTGAGCAGGCAGCAGCGGTTTATATCGCAGATTATCAAATTGTTTGGGGCTCTAAGAAGCAAGTTACTGGATTAAAGAACTATCCATTCTGGTTCCATGATATGTCTGAGGTTAAAATTTCCAACTAGAAAGGGATGAGTGCTTGATGATGTATATTATACGTCGTTTCATCCTGTTAATAACAACTATCCTTCTAGTGTCGATCATTACATTCGGTGTTTTTCAAATTTTACCTGGAGATCCGGTTCGGACAATGTTAGGTACTGAAGCGGATCCCACACAAATTGAAAATTTGCGATCAGAGCTTGGCTTGAATCGCCCCCTTTATGAACAATATACAGATTGGATGAAGGGATTATTAACAGGGGAACTAGGAAATTCTATTCGTTTTTCAATGCCGGTAAAAGACTTACTGTTTGACAGACTACCTGTAACGATGTCATTAGCTGGGCTCGCCCTCGTAATTGTGTTACTCGTTTCATTACCATTGGGGATGTTTGCGGCGAGAAGACAAAATAAGTTCAGTGATATGTCGTTGTCAACAGTGACACAAGTTGGAATGGCTATTCCTTCTTTCTGGCTTGGAATGATTCTCATTTTATATATTGGACTACAGTTCAGCTTCTTTAAAATAAGTGGTTATATTCCGTGGACGCAAAGTGTAGCAGGAGCGTTAAGTACACTTATTCTCCCTGCGTTAACAATTGCGATTCCACAAATTGCGGTCAATTTTCGCTATGTCCGTACGTCAATTTTAGAGCAAGTTCAGCTCGATTATGTGCGTACGATTCGTAGTAAAGGGATGTCTGAGCAAAATGTTATGTATAAGCATGTCTTAAAAAATTCGATGATTCCAATATTAACGGTATTTGGATTAATTATGGCTGAAGTTGTTGCTGGAACGATTATTGTGGAGCAAGTATTTTCACTGCCAGGCGTTGGTCAACTTCTCATCACAGCTATTAGTAATCGTGATTTTCCATTAGTACAAGGAATCGTTATGTATATTACTGTTGCGGTGGTCATGATTAATTTTATGGTCGATATTTTATATTCAGTGTTAGATCCTAGAATCCGATTACGATGAGCGAGGTGGATACGATGAAACATATACAAAGATACATGAAAAATATTAATTTAATCATTGGTCTACTAGTCATTGTCGGTTTTCTAATCATCATGATAATCAGCTTTTTTTATACACCTCATGATGTGAATTCGATGAATATACCTCAAAAATTACGTAGCCCAAGTAGTGATTATCTATTTGGAACGGATGAATTTGGTCGTGATATTTTTAGCCGTATTATGAAAGGAACACAAACGGCCTTTGCAGTCGGACTAATGACAGTATTTATTGGAATAATTTTTGGTATTTTAATTGGTGGTATAGCGGGGTATGTAGGTGGCTGGATCGATGAAATTTTTATGCGCATGATGGATGCATTAATGGCCTTTCCAGGAATTATACTAGCTTTAATGCTCGTGGCTGTATTTGGGCCGGGGATTGTTAATACGGCTATTGCATTAGGCATTATTGCCATACCGGCCATTGCCAGAATTACACGTAGTGGTTTCGTCCAACATCGTGATACTGAATATGTTTTAGCAGCAAAGTTAATCGGTGTAAAACCTTATAGCATTATGTTTCGTCATATATTACCTAATATTTCATCGCAAATTATCGTCGCTGCCACTGTGACCTTTGCGACTGCAATGCTTGCGGAGGCGGCACTTAGTTATTTAGGGCTTGGTGTGCAGCCACCAAACCCTAGTTGGGGCCGCATGTTAAAAGATTCACAAGCCTATTTAGTGGGAGCCCCTTGGTACACTTATGCGCCAGGTGGAGCTATTACAGTACTTGTATTAGGTTTGTATATGCTTAGCAATGCGTTACGCGATTTTATGGATCCGCGTTCAAAAGCGTAAAATATCAGATGCTGTTTTTTCAATAAATCATTGGCCTTCATCGCTATTGACGTCGAGGGGTTGTGAAAAAATAAAATAATTTTTAGTCGTTCAAACGTTTATAGAGTGTTTGACGGACAATTAATAATTGTAGTGTTTGATATTTTCCGTATTATCTTCCGCGAAAGTAAGAAAGCATTTTGCATTATGCAAGGTGCTTTTTTCTTATATCATCCGAACTCTCTTACTCCGCTTAGTCGTCAGTATGTACCCAAAAGAAAAAGACTGTCAAATTTGACAATCTAATCAAGTGCTTTGTGAGCTGTTTTCTTTGCTTTTGTAGCAAAGGCAAGGCGGATAAGCTGAACAATCAAGGTAACACCTGAAATAGCTATGACGGCAATATAAATTATACTTAACAATTCTCTTTCTACCTTTTGCTAATTTGTTACTGCTCTAAAAACTCAGTAGCTTTTTTATATTTTTCAAGTCGCTCTAAATCCTTATCGGTTATGCTTAGAAGCCGGGAGCGGTCTGAATTATGTTTTAAGTCCGCTAGTTTTACTAATCTAGCAATAGGGGAGGCTTTAACTTGCCTCAGATAATCAAAATAAGGTGTATTTCTATCTTTGGTTAAGACTTGCACAGCTTCAATCACATTATCAGGTATTCCAGCGTTCTTTAAGTCATTTGCTGTTATCTTTGTATCTTCAAGAACATCATGCAAATAAGCAGTAGCTTTTTCTTCCGCAGATTTCACAAAGCTGGCGACTGTTTCAGGGTGTTTAATGTAATCAACGCCTGCTTTATCAACTTGTCCAGCATGAGCCTTTCTAGCTATCTCATGGGCTATCTCAACATAATCAGGCAACATATAGCAGACCTCGCTTAAATCCTATAATAACTTTCATTTTATCATACTATTCGCTCGCTAACTAATGCTTAGAGTGCCAAAAGGGTGTAATTCAAGGGCTGTTAACGTTATATTAAAATAGGTATTCTTCGCAAAGGAAGACGGTTCCAAATGCTCAAAAAGCACGAGGAATCACCTTTAATAATTTCGTTTATGCCCTTTTTTTACGTATTCCCAATCAGTTTCAATGTTTTGACGAATACGAATTAAAAAGTCTTGAACACTGTCCATTTCTTCAGGAGAAAAACCATCTAATGCTCTAGCATTCGAATAGTCTCCTTCTCGCTTTAAAAATGGATAAATCTTCAAACTTTTTTCTGTTGGGAAAAGCTGTTTGTTTTTCTTGTTACCAACTTCACTACGCTTTTCTACAAAACCTTTAGTCTCCAACTTTTGAATAGCTCGAGAGGCAGTTGTGCGATCTACCTTCAATAGTTCAGCAACCTTTTCTTGAATAATACCAGGGTTTTCACAGATGCGAGTGACATACAAATACTGTCCCTTTGTTAAATCAAGTTCTTTAAACTCAATATTACTAATGGAATCAAGTGCCCGAGCAATCGCACCAATATCTCGTAAAATTTCCTTCATTGATTGCCTCCGAAAAATATTGTATTTGCAATAAAAAATACTCTATACTATATATTATCATCCATGAAGGGAAATTTCACTTCATATCTACAGGTGGTTTTCTTTTCCAATCAGGGGAGAGTACACTCCTAAAACAGAAAAAATGAGGAGGAATATAAAAATGAACACAAAAAAAATTACAGATGAAAAAGACTTACAAACAGCGTTTTCCATTCGTCAAAAAGTTTTTATTGAGGAGCAAAAGGTGCCAGAGGAAGAAGAATATGATGAATTCGACACGCTAGATGCAGCATGTGATCATATTCTTGTGTATTATAACGATCAACCTGTTGGTACTGGTAGACTGCGAATTGTTGATGGCTATGGCAAACTAGAGCGTATATGTATATTAATAGAATTCCGCAAATTTGGTTTAGGTAAAGTAATTATCCAACGTTTAGAGGAAATAGCAGTAGAAAAAGGTTTAACAAAATCAAAATTAAACGCGCAATCTTATGCAGAAGGCTTTTATGAAAAATTAGGCTATAGACGTGAAGGTGAAGAATTTATGGATTGTGGCATCCCGCATATTTTAATGAAAAAACAATTTAATTAGGCCTAGGATACTCAATATATTAAAAATAGCAAACTAAGTTTTATGTTAGTTTGCTATTTTATTTTAGTGCAATAACTCTTTTATTTTTTCCCATAATGGCATAATATCTTCTTTAGTCGGCACATTTTCAAATATCCAATCTGATTCATATTGAAGGCGTTCACTAATTTCTTAACGGCCATTTCATGTGTAACAAGGCTCATACAATTCATAATATCGACTATCTCATTAAGGGGGCAAAGGGAAGCGAATTATATATCGCTTTAAGTCCAAGTAAAGCTCGCTCAGGGCAATATTTATGTAGGAGTACTTTAGCGAAGTGTTCTAAACTATTCCGCAATAAATGAATACACCAAATCTCATTTCCGCGTTGAGCACTCCAATAATATTGATACAAATACTAGACAGTATTATCTACAACATTTTGAAATTCAAGTGGAGTTAAAGCCATAGTTGTACTTTCCAGTTTAGCAGTAAGAATTTCATTCAGATCAAATAATATTTTAATAGCATCGTTTAGTAGCTGTGGGGCAATAATATAAATGTCATCAACAAAAATGTATCCTTATAAGTTACAATATGCTTCTTGCTATTGGGCAAAAATGCTTCAATATTTCTTCCTTCACAACGCAGTACATATCGATATCTGAAAATTCATCATACTCCTCTCTAGCTATGGATCCTCTTAAAAATACAGCTTCAACAAATTGATCACCTTTTAAACTTTCGAGTAAAATCTCAACAACATGATCCAAATTCAAGTGTATCCTCTCCTACTATTAAAACAGGCTACCCAATAATATTTTGAGTAGCCTTATTTTGTTAGACTTCGTTTACAACGGTGTCTGAGAAGTGATCGTGAGGTAGAAGTTGTCCGTTTTGTTGTTCGAACGCTGTTGGATTTTTCAAGTAGTCGAATGGGCTAATTGAGTCACGGTATGCCATTCGTTTCAGAATTTGAGCAGAAGTGAGCCTAGTCCCACTTTTATTCTCAAGTGCTATCCCCATTTTTTTATAGCCAACGGTTTGTCCATTATTACGTAATTGTGCAAATTCAAGTGACCACATAACGGCTGTTGGTGTGACAATGGCATGAATAGCCTCATTTTTTATTTTTTTCCGCAGGACATATTCCACTCCAGCTGTGACAGCCGTTGAAATTGCCAAATCAATTAGAAATGCTTTTGTTCGTTTTTTAGTAATAGATTTCATCGGAGTACCTCCTCATAAGTTTCAAAGGAATATATTGTATTTAAATGGAAACTCTTGCTTAGTAAGGTAAGAGGGCATGGCCCCATGTTTTTCTGTCGAAGCTCCCGCATAGCTATTCGCGAATGTAAGGAGGGAGGTAGCATGCTGCTGACAAAAGTCGACTAGATTGTTCGCTGTAATCTGCTTGCTAAGGAAAATGGCTAACAATGCACCGATGAAGGCATCACCTGCTCCGGTTGTATCAATCGCTTGAACCTTGTCAACTGGTACTTTAACGTGAAGGTTTTTCGTATAAAGACTTGCACCTTCTGCTCCACGAGTAATGATAAGTACTTGTACTTTCCCTTGAAATAATGAATGGACGGCTGTTTTTTCATCATCAATCGCTGTTAAAAATAAAAGCTCCTCTTCAGACAATTTAACGATATGGGCCTTTGGTAAAAATTCTAAAATGGTTTGACGACATGCCTTCACATCATTCCACAGTGGCAAGCGAACATTTGGATCAAAAGAAACAAGACTCCCTGCCTGTTGAGCTTGTTCTATCAGGGCCACATGTGCATGTTTCATTGGGCTTTCCACTAAATTAACTGAACAAAAATGAAGAATATCTTTATCTCTTAAAAGATTCGGTGGCAGTTGCTCTTTGTTGTAAAGTAAATCAGCTGCGTGGCGGCGATAAAATAAGAAATCACGGGCTCCATCACCAGTCAATGAAACAAAGGCTAGACTTGTTTCACCCTCAACAGTTTGAACAATATAGTTCGTATCGACATCGGCTTTCTTTAATGTTTCTACTAGAAAATCTCCAAAAGCATCCTGACCTACCTGTGTAATGAGGGCCGCTTGTTGCTCAAGCCTTGCACAAACAGCTGCAACATTGGCAGGGGCCCCACCAGCATTTTTAGTAAATTGCTCAACTGCAACAAGGGAGGCATTTTGTTCAGTAGGTGTAAAATCAATTAATAATTCACCAATTGCATAAAGTTTACTCATGGAAAAACCTCCTTTATTTCAATTTCGTCCTAGATAATTGGTGCTGTCGCGCAGAAAAATTGCCATAAGGAATGGCTATCCGCCGTTATGCGCATTGAATCCGTCGTTAAGCCAGTCGATTCCGTCGGCTACATCTGTATCCGTCGCTCAGCAGGATCTATCCGTCGATAAGCGCATTGAATCCGTCGTGAAGCCAGTCGGTTCCGTCGCCTTCATTTGAATCCGTCGATAAGCCAGTCGATTCCGTCGCTCAGCAGGATCTATCCGTCGATAAGCGCATTGAATCCGTCGTTAAGCCAGTCGGTTCCGTCGCCTTCATTTGTATCCGTCGCCTTCATTTGAATCCGTCGCTCAGAAGGATCTATCCGTCACTATGAGCTTTGAATCCGTCGTTAAGCCAGTCGATTCCGTCGCCTTCATTTGAATCCGTCGCTCAGCAGGATCTATCCGTCACTATGAGCTTTGAATCCGTCGTTAAGCCAGTCGGTTCCGTCGCCTTCATTTGATTCCGTCGCTCAGCAAGACACTTCCGTCACCTTGCCCTCACATACTTAGACTGAATTCCTTATTTCAGCATTGTTTAGATATCCGAACCAAACCGCATTCACCTTTAAAGGTGGGGGGGTTCCGTAGCAGACGCTTCGCTTTTGCTACGAGGCATTCGCTTTTTCTTTGGTACGTAAATAGTGTAGAAAATACCGCCGAAAATTAATACAATACCAGCTGTTTGCATAAAGCTCGGCATAAAATCAAGTAACAGCATATCAAGCAATATTGCCACAACAGGGTCAACAAATACTAATACTGAAACTAGTATGGTAGAGAGGCTACGAATACTATCAAAAAATAAATAGTAAACAAAGCCTGTATGAATAAAACCTGTTCCTAAAATATATAGCCAGTTTGTAGTCGTTAAATCTCCAAATAACGAAAAATTAACAAATGGCAATAGTATGATAATTCCGACCGTTGTTTGGATATATGTTAATGCGTAGGAGCTAAGCTTTGTGATCGTTTTACTTGTTAGCATCGTAAATGCGTAAAATAATGCAGACAGTAATGCCCATATAAAGCCTGATTTCATAAATTCAGAGAGGGACATAAAATTATTTAAACCGATAATAAACATACTACCGATAAAACAAGTTAGTGTTGCTAGTAACGCTTGAATAGTCATTTTTTCTTTTAAAAATAATGCGCCAAAAATTAATACGAATATTGGTGCTAAATTATAAATAGAAATGGCAATGGAAATTGACATTTCTTCAAAGGCTTTAAATAAAAATACCCAGTTTAAGACAATAAAGACACCGCATAGAAGTGTACGTAAAATTTCTTTTTTATCCCATTTTTCCGTCTTATGACCACCAGTGATAAGCCACATTCCGCCAAGGAAGAGGGTAGCGCAAATACATCTAATAAATACTAGCTCGATTGCAGGTACACCCGTATGAACGGTGAAAAATCCAATAGAGCCAAAAAGGGCCATTGAAACAGTTAGTTTGATAATCGCTGAAATGTTCATATAAAACCTTCTTTCTATTAAAATTTTTGACGCTTGTGAAAATATTAACGTTTATTTCGCCCCATTATTAAAGTTCTTCACTCATGTAGAGGTTAGAACTACTCGGTTAGGAGTAGAATCCGCCATGTCCCTCTATAAATCTTTCAATCCTAAAGCTTCATAAAATAAGCGAAGAAAGCCGACAGTGTACGTACGTCAACTGTCGACTTTTCATTGTTCTACAATTATTCTCGGATTTGGCCGTTACCGTGAATGAAATACTTTGTAGATGTTAACGCAGGTAAACCCATTGGTCCTCGAGCATGTAATTTTTGCGTACTAATGCCGATTTCTGCACCGTAGCCAAATTCAAAGCCATCTGTGAAGCGAGTGGATGCATTGTGATAAACAGCAGCAGCATCCACGCTATGTAAGAAAGTATCTGCTGCTAACTGATTCTCTGTCATGATGGCTTCAGAGTGGTTCGTGCCATATTTATTAATGTGCTCAATTGCTTCATAAACGTTTTCCACAATTTTAACGCTAATCTTTAAATCTAAATATTCAGTTGCATAGTCTTCTACAGTTGCTAGTTGTGCGAAATCAAGAGCTTGACAAACAGTATCATCGCCGATAATTGTCACACCAGCTTGATGTATAGCACTTAGTAGCTGTTTACCGTGCTCATGAAACCATTCTGGATGAATAAGTAAGCTTTCTGCGGCATTACAAACAGAAGGGCGCTGTGTTTTTGCATTGATGCAAATCTTTTCTGTTTTTAAGTAATCGGCCGTTTGGTCTACATAAATATGACAGTTGCCAGCACCTGTTTCTAGTACTGGTACAGTGGCTTCGTTTACTACTAAGTCAATTAGTGCCTTTCCGCCACGAGGAATTAAAACATCTAAGTATTCTTTTAAATGGAATAATTCTTTGACAGTTTCACGATTTGTATCCTCGATTAATTGCACAGCGTCCGCAGGGATAGACGTTTTGCTAAGTGCACGATGAATACTTGCCACTAGCGCTACATTCGAAAATTTAGCAGAAGAGCTACCACGTAAAATGACTGCATTGCCTGTTTTTAATGATAATGTTGCCGCATCTACTGTTACATTAGGGCGTGCCTCGTAAATCATCCCGATAACGCCAATTGGTACTAAACGCTTTTCAATTAGTAATCCATTTTCTTTTTCTATTCGTTCTAAAAGACTACCAACTGGATCATTTAATTCAACTAACAAGTGAATAGCACTTGACATTGCCTCTACTCGTTCTTTGTTTAGCATAATGCGATCGAGGGTAGAAGCGGGCATTCCTTGTTTCTCGCCGTTTGCTAAATCCTTTGCATTTTCAGCAATGATCGTATCTTGGTCGATTAGTAATTGCTCAGCAATTTTTGTGAGAGCCTCATTTTTCTCGCAAGTTGTTTTAATATTAAAAATATAGCTTGCGGCCTTAGCTAGCTTTCCTTTTTGTTGAACTTCACTCGTCATGTGAATTCCTCCTTAATTTGTTTAAATTTTTAGCCATTTATCTCGATGAATGACCTCAATGGGATAGTTCGCTAACTCATCTGTACGTTTTCCCATCGCATGTGCTAACTCTAGGGAAGAATATAAGACCTCACCACGGCCAAGCAGTCCCTTGTCACTATAGACTTCGACAACGTCGCCATTTGCGAAGTCGCCTTCGACACGATATACACCAGCAGGCAACAAACTTTTCCCATTTGCCAATAATGCATGTTCTGCACCGCTATCTATAAAAATTTTACCAGATACTTCCGTTAGTGCAATCCACTGTTTATTATTCGTTAAAACAGCAAGTGCGTCATGCTCAACATACGTACCATCACCACGTCCTTCTACTATATCGACAAGCTTACTAGCACCGTGACCAGTTCCAATAAACACCTTGACACCTGCATTTAAGGCTGCTCGAGCTGCCAGTAATTTGGATTCCATACCACCTGTACCGACCTTAGACCCTGAACCATCTGCAAAGCCAAGCATCTCATCTGATACCTCTGTTAAACGATCAATACGTTGTGCATCAGGATTTTTAGATGGATTGGCATTATACAAGCCATTGATATCAGTTAAGATAATGAGCTGATCGGCATGTATAAGACCACTTACAAGTGCTGATAACATGTCGTTATCTCCAAAGGTTAATTCGCTGACAGATACCGAATCGTTTTCGTTAATGATAGGTAAAATGGAGCGTTCTAATAATTCCTCAAATGTGGCACAGGCATTTTTATAACGCTCTTTTTTGGAAAAATCAGTGCGAGTAAGTAAAATTTGAGCAGGCACAATATCATAAATGCTAAATAAAGCATTGTAGGTTTGAATCAGTAAACTTTGCCCAACTGCTGCTGCAGCCTGTTTACCTTTTAATGTGACGGGACGAGAAGGGTAGCCTAGCTGTTTAAAGCCCGCTGCTACTGCGCCTGATGAAACAAGCAATACTTCATGCCCGTATTTTTTTAATTCAGCAATCGCTTGGACATGGTCCATTAAACGTATTTTATCAATTTCACCTTTTGCATTTGTTAAGGAGCTACTCCCAATTTTGACGACAATTCTTTTTCTTTCCATAGCAATACCTCCAATTCGCCATTACACTTGTACTATGATTTAAACTTTAGCAGCCACAAAGATTTCGCTAAATTTAAAAATTAAAAAACCTTTTCATCCTAAAAAATTAGGACGAAAAGGTTTACTTTCCGTGGTACCACCTAGATTGAACATCATTGACATTCCACTTTACTCATAACGCTTGAGACTGCGCCTAGTTTGCTAGGACGATTTACGAAGTAGGTTCTTTAGTCTTTCTTGTACAATGCCTTACAGCCGGTGGGCATCGCTCTCTGATCAAGCAGTTTCTAGGTACTAATCTTCGCTCGCTTATATTGTATAATTCAATATCTTTTTTGAATGGACCTTCATCAATTCTTTTGTTTGGAGTCCGATTTCTATAAAGAATGCACTACTTTAGCATGTCTGTCAAGCCGATTAGGAATGTTAATAGAAAGTTTTGAAAAAAAGTAGGTATTACTGAACAATCGAGAGTAACGTGTAGGAGCAACATAACCTTGTTTACTTAAACCACCAGATTGCGATTAATAGTGGGAGCATCGCTAAAACAATCACGAAAGAACTCCATACTATTTGTTTTCCTGAAGACATATTTTTCGGTTTAATACTCATTCGTTCATATAGTTCGTTGATGGAACGTTGTTCTTTCGCATAAAGCATAGTTTGAAATTTATCGTAATCTTGAATATAACTTGAGGGAGGGCGAGGGCTAAAGCGTAAACTTCGAATATCGTCTGTAATCTCTTTTTCGCCCATCCAATAAGTAATAACTGGCGCTAACCCTGAAGTTTGCGTGGCCTGTACCCTGATGTCATGTGTTTTCATTTTATAATAGACATTTCCTTGCTCGTCTTCATATTGCTTTACAATATCGCTTACTGCCATCAACTAACACCTCTTTCTCCCAAATAATCCGACTTTTAAGTTATGGTAATATTTATTATAATGGATTAAGGTAGAAAAGTATTGCTGAAACGAGCAGAATTGGGTAGAGATTTTTGTAAAAATTTAGAAAAAGTATGTATGTATATAGTATAATGTTAAGAAATACATTTTATGGTTATTATTTTTGAAAAGTAATTGTTCTACTAAAAATAGAGTTAGTCTGAATAGAAATTAATCTCACTGATGATGGATATTTTTGTAAAATGCAATAGAAAGAAGGGATAGTATTGGCATTTTCAACCTTAATGGCGTTTGTAGGAGCGTCAATTATTTTAACTGTAATGCCAGGGCCAGATAATTTATTTGTTCTTGCACAAAGTATTGCGCAGGATAAAAAGGCTGGTATAGCAACATCACTTGGCTTATGTACAGGTTTGCTCGTTCATATAGGTGCGGCGGTTCTCGGTATCTCGGCTATTATTTATCAATCCACAGTTATTTTCTCTATTGTTAAATTTGCAGGAGCGGCGTATTTATTGTATTTAGCATGGCAGTCGTTTCGTGCGAAAGGTGATCCATTCACCATGGAACAGCAAAATGTACAAGCCTATGTGACGTTATATAGAAAAGGTATTTTAATGAATATTTTAAATCCAAAAGTTTCTTTATTTTTCTTAGCACTATTGCCACAGTTTGTAAATCCTTCTAATGGCCATGTAGGTTTACAGATGCTAGTTTTGGGTATTGTATTTTTAGTACAAGCGCTTATTCTATTTTCATTATTTAGTATTTTTGCCGGTAAAGTAAGAAAAGTAATTATTGGGAAGCCTGCAATTGCTAAACGATTAAATATGATTCAAGGTGTACTTTTCACTTTTATTGGAATACAAATAGCGCTAAGTAAACAGTAAATTGGGGGATTTTCATGGCAATTTTACATATAACGTTTAGCTTATCTACGCAAGGTTCAATTAAACATGCAATACGACAACATCATTTACAACGAGAGGAGTCAGTGCTTAGTGTCAATGAGATTTTCTCGATTGGTCCGCTAAGTAGCTCAGAAGTACGCAAAAGCTGGTTACGAGCCAATATTTTTAGGGACAGTGAAGAACGTGAATTGAACGAGGATCTTCATAAAGAATGGAAGCAAAAAATTGCAGGTTTACCGTGTGATGTTGATGTCTGGGTATGGTACAGCGAAAGCACTCATGAAGAGATTGGGTTACGTTATGTCATGAGAGAGTTGATCAATAAATGTAGTATGGTATATGGGATTGATGCCACGGATGGCTTGAAACGTGTACAACCAAACATGACGATTCGTCAAACAGGTGAGCTTTCGCCAGACTTGCTTATGAAGCTACGTTCTGAGGCAAAGCGTTTTTCAATTGATGAGTGTCAGCAACTTGCTAATGAATGGGAAGAGCTAAAACAAAACCCTAGTACATTGCGAGTTTGGCAAGATGGAATTGTCCATGTAGCGGAAGATGCATTGGATCCTATCATTATAGAATGTGCCGAAAGAGCTCATGCAGAACTAAATGAGGAATGGCTTAAACCGATGCGTATCATCGGTGAAGCAATTGGTTCAATTGATGAGTATTTAGGTGAAGAGTTTGTGGAAAAACGACTAATGACACTTGCAAAGCAGGGACTTTTTGAGGTTGATGGAGATACAACAGATATGTATTCGTATCAAGTAAAATATGTAGGGGAAAAATAATAAAACTGCTTCCAGTAACCACCTTTCATTCGGAGAAGGTGGTTTTTTTTAGTTCAAGAAAATTGGCTTAATGTGAAAAGTCATGTAAAGGATTAACTTTTCCGCAATTGAATATAAAGAAAAGCGAGTAACAATTGTTACTCACTTTAATGTTTTAGACCATTTTATATGAGTAAAGATTACTTCTTTTCGTAAAAATCGAATACAAATTGCTGAAATTGTCGTGCTGATGGTGAAAGGTATCGATTTTCAATCCAAGCCATACCTATGGTCCGTTCACAAACCATATCCTCAACACGAATTTTCGCCAATTTATTTGGATTCAAGTCTTCATCAACAGGTAGCAACGACACGCCAAGCCCAGCACTTACAAAACCAGCAACTGTAGATACCTCATCACCTTCAAACGTAATTTTCGGTTTGATACCTGCAGCATTTAATAATTTATCCGCTGTGCGGCGTAATGCGTAACCCTTTTTCAACAGAACAAAATTTTCATGTTCAAGTTCCTTCATTTTGATGCTTTTACGGTTGGCGAGTGGATGGTCAATCGGCACCATAATAAAAAGCTCGTCTCGCCATAGCTCTTTCCAACAAACAGGTGGCTCCGTGTCAATCGCTGCGAGTAAGCAAAGATCTAACTCTCCCGCAAGTAATTGCTTCAACTGGGAGTGTGAGTAATTTTGTGTAAAGTGAAAGCGTATATGCGGATGCTTCTGACGGAAGGAACGGATCAAGTCAGGTACAATGCTAGTCCCTAGAGTATGTAAAAATCCGAGTGATACATCTCCTAGCTCTGGGTTATTCAGCTCCTGTAATTCAATCACTGCTTTTTCGTACTCTTTACGCATGCGTTGGACCCGATACAAAAAAAGCTCGCCATATCGGTTGAGCATAATCGAGCGTCCTTGACGGTCGAATAAGGGTACTCCTAATTCCTCTTCAAGCTTTGAAATAGAGCGACTTAATGCTGGCTGAGAAATCGCTAATGCTTCAGCTGCACGAGTCATATGCTCGAGTTTAGCTACCGTTACGAAATACTCCAATTGCTGCCACTCCATTTTTTCACCTCTATTCTCGTTATTTTTGAGTTAACTGCATTATAACGGTAAAAGACTAGGAAGTATAGGCGCCAAAAAAATTTAAAAAGGATGGAGCACTTAAAAAGAGAAATGAAAAATGAAAGTAGCTGAAAGTGTGATAGTACAGCCGTTAACCTCACATCATTAATGCACGAAACACATTAATATGATAAAAACTATAAATTGTACATTATGAATAAAGGGTGTTAAGATAGACACATAAATTACACAATTACAAATTTCCGTGAAGGGGATATTATAAAATGAATTTATCTAAGCCACAACCTCTAACAATTGAGGGAGGCAAAAAAGCCGTACTATTACTGCATGGATTCACAGGTAGCACAAAAGATGTGAAAAAGCTAGGAGAATTTTTATCAAAACGTGGTTATACGGTTCATGCACCGATTTATAGTGGGCATGGTGTAGAACCAGAAGCATTACTTGAAACAAAACCAGAAGACTGGTGGAATGATGTTGTGGAAGGTTATAACTTCCTAAAGAGTAATGGCTATGAAGAAATCGCGGTAGTAGGAATTTCGCTTGGCGGCGTATTTTCGTTAAAAGTAGCAGAGACATTCCCTGTGAAAGCATGTGTTGCCATGTGTGCACCAATCACACGCGATAACTCAAAAGGATTATTTACACGTTTATATCATTACGCTCGTTTATATAAACATTTTGAAAATAAATCAAAAGATCAAATCATTTCAGAATTACATGAATTACGAATTACACCTAAGGATTCATTAGATGGTGTGACACGTTTAACGACAGAAACACGCGATGATTTATCTACAATCAAAGCACCTACATTAGTATTACAAGGTTCATTAGATGATGAGCTTTATCAAGAAAGTGCACCGTTTATTTTAAATACCGTGGAAACAGACGATAAAGAGATTATTTGGTATGAAAATTCAGGTCATATTATTACATTAGATAAAGAGCGCGAAAAAGTGTATGAGGACGTATATAAGTTTTTAGATCATATAGAGTGGTCTGTAGCAAACTAAGGGGCTGTCAGCAGACAGCTCTTTTAGTTTTGCCTGTTTAATGCTAGGAACTGTACAATTAACAATTCTAAAAGAAAAAACAACTATTGTTTTTCAAATAAAAGCTATGTTAATATAGTGGAATTATAGTGAAAAATCTCTTCATTTAAATTGTTCGCAATAGTTAAATACATCTAAGGAGTTCATCAAAATGCAACAGAAAATACCTTTTTCAACATATGCAGTCATCGGTACGATGCTTTTCGGACTGTATTTTGGAGCAGGGAATCTTATCTTTCCAATTCAGCTTGGACAATTAGCTGGGACTAACTTTTGGCTTGGCTTAATTGGATTTTTAGTAACAGCTATCGGTTTACCTTTTCTAGGTATTTTAGCTATTGGTTTGTCAGGTAGTAACGGTTTGCGTGACTTAGCGAGCCGCGTTCATCCATTATTCGGTATCATCTTTTCATTAGCTCTCTATTTAACGATTGGTCCTTTTTTTGCGATTCCTCGTACAGCGACAGTTCCTTTTGTAGTTGGCTTTGAACCATATATACAAGCTGAACATACAACACTTTTACTCGCTTTATTTAGCTTTGTATTTTTTGCCATCGTTTATTATTTCTCATTGAATCCAGCGAAAATTATGGATTATATCGGAAAATATTTAACACCAGCATTTCTAATTGTGTTATTTATTTTAATTATAATTAGTATTGTAAAACCGATGGGGCATTTCCAACAGCCTCTGGGGGATTATATTGATTCAGCATTTATGACAGGCTTTAAAGAAGGCTATAACACAATGGATGCGTTAGCTTCACTAGCTTTTGGTATTGTCGTCATTAATGCAATTAAAAGCGCAGGAATAACGGAAAGAAAAGAAATTGCTAAAGCAACGTGGAAATCTGGTATTTTTGCCATGGCTTTAATGATGTTAATATACGGTTTAATCACGTATATGGGAGCGTCGAGTGTGGAAGCTGTTGGTACATTTGATAACGGTGGTTTAATTTTTGCCGCAGTGGCAGATCACTATTTTGGATCATTCGGGGCTATTTTATTAGCAGTTATTATTGTCCTTGCTTGTTTAAAGACAAGTATTGGCTTAATCACATCTTGTAGTGAATTTTTCCATGAAGTATTTCCGAAAATTAGCTATAAATGGTTTGTATTAATCTTGTGTGTTATGTCATTTACAATTGCCAACTTCGGATTAACGAATATTATTAAGTTTGCCATTCCAGTGCTGATGTTCCTCTATCCAATAGCAATTGTCTTAATTGTCCTTGCATTATGCTCATCACTATTTAAAAATAAACAACCGGTATATGCGGTTGCTATGATTTTCACAATTTTTATTAGTGTCATTGATGGCTATAAAGCATTAGTAGATAGCATTCCGTCGGCGAAGCTAACTATTTTTGATGCAATTGAGAAAACTTATTCGAACCTTTTACCATTTTACGACATAGGCTTAGGGTGGATATTACCAGCGTTAATTGGGGCATTTATTGGATGCTTATTCCCAGTAAGAAATCATAAAAAGGAATTTTAAATGAGAGAAAGCACGCACAATGAATTTTACATGTGCGTGCTTTCTCTTATGTTGAATCTTAGTAAGCTGTCCAGCCACCATCAACAGCAATTACTTGTCCATTGACAAAACTTGCTTCATCTGAGCCAAGGAAAATAGCAAGCTGAGCAATTTCCTCAGGTTGTCCAGCTCGTGGGTTGATGGCCATACCTAGTGATTGGCGAGCTGCACCTGTTTGGCTCACGTTTGTCATTGTAGAAGCAATGTTTGTTATCACTGCACCTGGAGCGATCCCATTGCAGCGAATATTTTTATCTGCATACATAAATGCTGTGTTTTTTGTTAGCCCAACAACGGCATGCTTAGAAGCAGTGTAAGCAGCTCCAGCACGAGCACCATAGAGACCGCCAGCAGAAATATTATTGACAAATACACCATGTCCTTGAGCAAGGAAAATTTCTGTCGCCATACGCATTGAACGCATAACAGCAGTTGTATTTACCGCGAACACTTTGTCCCAACGCTCATCAGAAACTTCACCAATTGGCTCCATTCCATCCATAATACCCGCATTATTCACTAAAATATCTAATTTGCCATAAGCATTTTTTGTTTCATCAAATAAGCGTTGTAAATCTTCTGTTGATGCAACATTTGTTTGAATGGCGAATGCTGAGCCACCTGCAGCTTTGATGCCTTCGACAACAGCTTGTGCACCTTCTATATTTAAATCAGAAACTACGACCTTTGCTCCCTCTTTCGCATAACCCTCTGCAATAGCTTTACCCATACCTGACGCAGCACCTGTTACGATTGCTACTTTACCTTCTAATCTCATCACAAAAACCTCCTATAAATTATGTTCTTTCACCAGCGTTTGTCCCAGTGATTTCTAGGATATATTATGTTAGATATTGAACATGTGTTCATTAAAATAATATAATAGCTTTGTAAGCGATTTCAATATGCAAAATACTATAAACTGTTCAGTAATCAACATATATAAAAAATCTGTTTAATAAGGGGATAAATTATTTGAGCGCTAACGATTTACGAGTTGTCAAAACGAAGCAAGCATTACATAATGCTTTACTAACATTACTGAGTAAGAAGCCTTTAGAGAACATTACCATTGCAGAAATTTGTCGGATGGCAAAGGTGAATAGAGGTACCTTCTACTTGCACTATGAGCAAAAGGAAGGGCTATTTGAGGAATACTTTCAGGAAATTATGGAGGATTTGAATAATTCCTACGAGGAACCGTACCGTGCAGTAACAACAATGGATAAAAATCAAATAGATCCAAATACTATTCGTATTTTTCATCATATTGAGCGCTTTAAAATGTTTTATCGCATTGTTTTTTCTAAAAATGTACCGCTTACCTACTATTATATGTTATTTGATGGAATTTTCTCTTTGCTAAAAAGGGATATCACAATCCATAATGAAATACATGATGAGATATCCATTGAATATTATAGTGCGTATCAAGCAAATGCAATCATCGGCCTAATCATTCAATGGTATCGCCAAGATTTTGAGGACAGCGTAGGTACCTTAAATAAACAACTTGCTGCTATTTTGCGGATTGGTGAAAAGTATTAAAGGACTCATCGGCAAACCGAGGGAGTGATTTCCGTTCCGACAGCAACAATATAAGAGAAGGTGGTGGCTCGACTCTCACCCACGGGAAAGAGATTGCCTGGAACGGAAAGCACCTTTATTTAAAGTACCGCATCTTAGCAAAGGTATCTTCACTGTTTTATGATTTTATTAAAAAAGCGATGTACTAATGTTGAGTTAGTACATCGCTTTTTTAACAATATTATTGAACAGTAGTGGGGGAAATTTGCTCACTTTTGCTTTTTACTTTTGATCTTTTTAAAGCTATGACGATAGTAGAAATGGCCAATGTTACAGTAATCAATAACTACTTAAATATTCGGGTATCCAAGAATATTACTAAAAGTGAATCAAAACAACCTAATAGTACTACACTAAGTGTGTTAATAACTTTTTATGGAAAAAATAACATTGACAACTATATCGTCAGCTGATATATTCTAAATGTATCAGCTGACGATATATTGTTAGGCGATATAAAAGGGGGATTCGTATGACGCAAGAGCATCCGCCTTTAACAGAGGGCGTTTATTATATTTTATTAGCGTTATTTGATGCTAGGCATGGTTACGGCATCATGCAACTGGTAGAGGAAATGAGTAATGGTCGAGTCCGCCTTGGAGCGGGTACGATTTATGGAGCAATCAAAACATTACTCGAACGAGGATGGATTGAAGCGCTAGGTGGTGACGGTCGAAAAAAGGAATACATCATTACTAAAAGTGGAAAAAAAGTCATTGAATATGAAATTTTGAGATTAAGGGAACTTTTTGACAATGGTATCCGTATAACAAAGGATGATGGAACGAATGGATAAATATCGATTGGTTGTTAACCCTTATGATATTGAGAGATGGGTTAACGATATGGCAAACCAAGGTTGGCATTTGAAAAAGTTTACTTGGATACGTTTTACGTTCGAGCGTGGGGAACCAGGTAGCTATATTTATCGGCATGATGAATTGGAGCGATTTGGTACCTCATATGAAGACGAATACTTAGAATTTCTAAATTCCTCGGGAATTGAACAGGTAGATCGTTCTGGTCATTTCGTATTCTTTAGAAAGTCAGCAAATGATGGTCCTTTTGAACTTTACTCTGATAAGAAAAATAAAATTAGTAAGCTGTCTCAAAAAATTTCAGTGCTACTATCACTCATCCTCCTAAATTTGGTTCTAGCTGTAATTGGACTGAGTGGAATTTTTTCAGCACAGGCAATAGACTGGATTAAATTATCAATGAATATCACTAATATTCTTGTAGTCGTATTATTTTCAATTCCATTATTAAAACTTATGCATGTGCGCCATAAATTAAAGAAGGATTTGGATCTGTATACAGATTAGTATAGGAAATAACTAAAAAGTCTGGTTGTCTATTTGCCAAGCTGGATGAAAAGTTTATAAGAATGGGATGAATATCTGCTTAGAAATTATTTTCCGGGAAATCAGAAAAATTAAATAATTAAACAAAGAAAATGCTACGTTATTACGGCTATTATCAAAGCGCATATTTAACCAAGAGTTCACATCAATTTTGTAAGATTTAGATGGGAGGTGGAATTTTGTGAGAAAAAGAGTGTATCGTTTTTTTCTTGATTATGAAAAGGAAGAAGCATGGGTTAATGATATGGCAGCACAAGGTTGGCATCTAAAGCGTACAATGGTGGGATACTTTATTTTTGAAAAAGGGGAACCTGGTCAATACATATATCGCAATGAACTAGTCAAAGGTAAAAAGCAGGACTACTTTGATTTTTTAGAGACGATGAATATTGAGTTTGTTTCAAAATTTGGAGTATGGGCTTATTACCGAAAAAAGAAATCAGAAGGTCCATTTGAATTATTTTCAGATAGTTCTTCGAAAATAAAATATTTAACATTAATAAGCCGCCTTTTTATTGCTGCAACATTTCTTAATTTATTAATTGGATTTATCAATCTTTATATTTTACTTGGTGAATCAACAGAAATAATCTTAACCACGGGAGTATCATCTATAAATTTTGTAGTCGTAATAATAATGTGTACACAAATTTTGAAGGTTGAAAGACGTAAAAAAGGACTGCAAAGAGAATTACATATATTTGAAGCGTAGGAGGAAAAAGAATGACATTACAATTAGAGCGTGTCACAAAGAAATACAAAGATTTCACAGCAGTCGATAATCTAAACTTTACGATTGAAAAAGGGGAGATTTTTGGCCTGATTGGACAAAACGGAGCTGGTAAAACAACGACGTTCCGAATGATACTAGATTTACAAGAGACAACGGCTGGTACGATCACATGGGATGGCAAACCCGTTAATGCCATTAACCGTGATGTACTTGGCTATTTACCAGAGGAACGAGGCATTTTTCCGACGATGAAGGTAGAGGATCAGCTTTACTTTTTCGGCGAGCTACGTGGCATGAAGAAGTCGGAGTTAAAGAAGGAGATTGATTATTGGATTAATCGATTTGAGCTCGAAGAAAGACGAAAAGATAAGGCTGAAACGTTGTCAAAAGGGAATCAGCAAAAAGTACAACTGATTGCTAGCTTTATTCATAAACCGCAGTTCTTAATACTAGACGAACCATTCAGTGGACTGGATCCTGTGAATAAAGATTTACTGAAAGATGCAATATTACATTTAAAAGAACAGGGCACAACGATTTTGTTCTCTAGTCACCAGATGGATAATGTAGAGGAGCTATGTGATCATCTTTGTCTATTAAAACGTGGAGTCTCTCTATTTTCAGGTAGTTTACTAGATTTAAAGAAACAATACGGAAAAACGAGATTAGCAGTACGTACAGAATGGTCGACAACTCAATTGTTGACACTAGAAGGAGTCAAAGATGTCCGAGTGGAGAAAGAGCAAACTGTGCTTACTCTAGAGGATGAGAGCTATGCACAAAGTATTTTCGAGAAGCTTTCCAATGGTAAATATATAGAAAAATTCAGCTTAGATTATTTATCGTTAGATGAGATCTTTAAAGATAAGGTAGGTGGCAACGTTGTCGAAGTTTAATTTATTAATGAAACAGCTTTACACATCAAAAATAAAATCAAAATCCTTTGTAGTAATGACCGTCATTTATATACTCGGGATGTCCGTTGCAGTTTTCTGGTCAGATATTAAAGAGCTTTTTACAGGTGATGATCAAGCGCAACAAATTGCAATCGTCAATGAAACAACAGCTGATTTAAGTAGTCTCTTTGTATCGAATGGTGATATGGAATTTATACAAAATGAATCGAATATATCGGAGCTAGAGAAAAAGGTCAAAGACGAAAAGCTAGATGCAATCGTTAAAATAACAGATCAAGATGGACAGCTACATGCTGAAATTACCACTTTCACACCGTTGAAATTAAATGATCAAGGTGCGATAAATTCGATATTGCAACTTGCTGGCCAAAATTATGCTGTACAACAGTTATCATTAACACCAGACCAAGCAGCACAAATTATGGATGCCAAAACGATTATTACTGATAAAAACTTAAATACAGAGTCTACAGGTGGTAAAAGCGAAGAAGAAAAACAATCGGGACAATTTGTATCTTATGCAGTAGGTATTTTAATTTATTTCTTTATTTCTACATTCCTATCTATGATTACAACGGAAATTGCGACTGAAAAAGGTTCACGTGCAATGGAGATGCTACTAGTAAGTGTTAAACCAGCTACCCATTTTAAAGCAAAAATTGCTGGTGTATTATTACTCGCATTAACACAGATGGGTATTATTATAGTTGTCTTCCTAATCTATGCGAAATTTGCGAAGAACGGCGTTATTTGGGATATGGCAGCTAGTATCGTTAGTGAATTATCTATTGGTTATGTCATATATGCTGTGCTATTCTTACTATTAACAATTATTCTTTATTTAATTGTTGGCGCACTATTCGGTTCTTTAGTGTCTAAAGTTGAAGAGGCAGGTCAAGTATTAATGCCAGCCATGATGATTACATTAATTGGTTTCTATGTTATGTTATCGGGAATGGGGAATCCGGATACAATGATCATTAAGATATTCTCTTATATTCCATTTACGTCTGGAATGATCATGCCGATGCGTATCGGGGCTACTGATATAGGAGTGATGGTACCACTTTTATCATTAGGTATTTTAATAGCGACAATTATTGTGGCTTACTTATTCAGTATTTCATTCTATAAACGCAGTGTGCTAACTTATAGTTCAGGTGGCGTTATTCAAAAAATTAAGACCGTACTAAAAGTGACAACATGATGGTGAAAGCAGCTACATTTAGTAGCTGCTTTTTTAGTGCAAATATGTAAATACTAGAAAACGATGTAAAGTATTTCGTGGATTCAGTCGAATTTCTGAATGAAACAAGCTATAATTTGTAGTAGAGAGTGAAGTATTGTTTTCTCAAGCAAGGATTGAATCTTTATTAAATAATCACCTATTTAACGCCTTGCCACATAAGAAAATCAACTAGAGCATCTCGAGGGTTTTCCTACATTTAGTGACTCTTATTTTGCAGATGCTTGACTAAAATGAAACTTTTTTAGCTTGGAAACGTATGTAAGTAAAAGAGATAAATCGCAGGGGGTAAAACTTTATGTCTGAATTTGACAACGACCTATTGAAATCAAAGGATCCATTCGCATCAGAAAATCCATTATTACAACCTAATCCATTATTACAGGCGGAGCAAGCACAAAAACCAGTGCTTGTTTCAGAGCAAGAGCTATCACAAATTGCTCAAAATCAACTTGCGCTTAAGCAAGATCCTGAGGTTCATGCATTAGCACAAAAAATTGATGAGAAAGATCAAATTGCTATGCTAGAACTTGGAAAAGAAACAGCGAATGGTATTTCTACCTTTTCAGATAAAATGCTAGCAACGATGAAAACAAGTAAGCTTGAGGAATCAAGTGTATTATTAAATAATTTAAATAGAATTATGGATAAATTTGATCCTCAAGATTTTGCGGAGGAACAAAAAGGAGGCTTCCTTACGAAGCTGTTCAGTAAAGGAAAGGAACAATTAGAAAAGTTTCTATCCAAATATGACAGCATGAATAAAGAAGTTGACGTTATTTTCCGTGAGGTTCAAAAATACGAAGGTGAAATGAAGCGAAATACTATTGATCTTGAGAATTTATATGATCAAAACTTAAACTATTTCCAAACGCTAAGTAAATTTATAGCAGCAATTGAAGTGAAAACAGATGAAGTGCGTTCATCATTACCAGCACTAGAGCAAAAAGCACAAACTGGCGATCAATTAGCAGCAATGGAATATGAAACGATGGTACGTGCCGTTGATTTACTAGAACAACGTCGTTATGATTTAGAAATGGCACAACAAGTATCATTCCAGTCTGCTCCACAAATTCGATTAATGCAGCAAGGTAATAACCATTTAATTGCTAAAATTAACTCTGCATTTGTGACGACAATTCCTATATTCAAGCAAGGGCTTATTCATGCGGTGACGTTAAAGCGCCAAAAACTAATTTCTGATTCAATGAGTGAATTAGACCGTCGTACAAATGAAATGCTTGTCAAAAATGCAGAAAATATTAGTAAAAATAGCGTTAATATCGCACGTGCGGCTGGTAGCCCGAGCATTAAAATCGAAACAATTGAAACAACTTGGCAAACAATTATGTCAGGTATTCAAGAAACGAAGCAAATTCAAGCAGAAACAGCAAGAAATCGTGAGGAAGGCCGTAAACGTATTGAACGTTTACAACTTGAATATGAAAAACTGAAAAAAATGTAAATGTAAAGCTTCTTGCAATCTTATCTTGCAAGAAGTTTTTTTATTTTTTGACAAAATTGAAATTCCTCATTATGATAAAGTAAATGAGAATCATTATCAGAGAAAAGGAAGAGGAAAGATGCTAAACACTGAAATTCGATTATATAAAACAATCAATCATGGAGAAAGAAAAGATGATGAGCAAAATGAATCCAACTTTATTATCTTGTGAGTCTTTAAATGATGGAGCACTTGCGATTAATACGACAGAAAAACTAATGCTCGTAATAAAAAGTCGCTACCATGAATTAACGCATATAGAAGAACTGTTCAATGCCTTGCATATAGATTTAGATGAAAAGCACACAATCTTAGAGCAAGAGAGGAAAATTTTAAAGAAACAAAATTTAGAGCTTGTGGAAGACATGCAAAAAATAAAGAAGCAAAACGCCGTCTTACAAAAAAAGTTAACAGAATATAATTGCGTCGTAGAAGAGCTCAAGGAGATTCGCCGACAAAATACAGAGCTACTAATTGAATTAAGTAAATATACTGCGCTGTCAAAGGAATCATTGTCAGGTCCTTTAAAATGTATGATTCGCGATATGCGAGAGCAAGGTGTCGGTATTAAAGAGATTCATATTCGTATTAAACGTCAAATTAATCCTGATATTAGTTATAGTACGGTGCGCAAATATATTTCTGAGCTTGAATCTGAAATAAAAAAGTAACAATATACATGTCAATTTATTAAAATTGGGCATTTACAGTTTCCACTCAAAGTCCTATAATAAGTCTATTCTTTTAATGGTATAATACGCAAAGTCGTATAGATTCATATGGAGTAGGAGAGTTAGAGGCAATGTCAAATGAGAAAAAAGGAGTTCTAGCAGCATTTTTCGCCTATGCTTTTTGGGGTGCATTTCCGCTTTATTGGAAACTACTTGAACATGTACCGAGTATGGAAATTTTATTATCGCGCGTCATTTGGTCCTTTGTCTTTACGGTACTAGCAGTAATAGTATTTGGAATGCGCAAGGATCTTCTCGCAGACTTAAAATATTTGTGGTCGCACCAAAAGCATTTTTGGCAGCTTGCTGGAGCTTCATTTGTTATTTCGATGAACTGGTATTTATATATTTGGGCAGTTAACCATAATCACTTAATTGAAACGAGCTTAGGCTATTATATTAATCCTTTACTGTCAGTTATTTTAGGGGTTATTTTCTTTAAAGAAGCACTTAATCGTGCGCAATGGGTGGCTACCGGAATTGCCTTTATTGCTGTAATTATTTTAACGATAAATTATGGATCAATCCCATGGGTTGCACTTCTTATTGCTATATCCTTCGCAATTTATGGTGTTCTGAAAAAGAAAATTAAGCTTGATGCGACAAGAGGTCTAGCCATAGAAACGTTATTTATTTTACCGTTTGCATTAGGCTATTATGTTTACCTCTTTACAACGAATCATGCCTCTTTTTTACATGTTGATGTGAAAACAGACATCCTCATGATTGTAAGTGGTATCGTGACAGCAGTACCGTTAATTTTATTTGCGAAAGGTGCACAAAATATTCCACTCTATTTATTAGGCTTTATTCAATACGTATCGCCAACGATTACGTTAGTTATAGGGATCGTACTTTTTAAGGAACCGTTTAGTCAAATAGAGCTTTTGGCATTTAGCATTATTTGGGCTGCCTTACTACTGTTTTCAGGATCGAAAATCATTGAAGTGAGAAGGGCTCATCATAAATCTGCATAATTAAATACACGAATGTTAGTAGTACAAACCTTGCCTTTGGATTGTACTACTGTTTTTGTTTTTAGAAAAGTCCCTGCAATATGAGGGGAGGTAAAGAGCTTTTTGCCATTCAATGTTTCTATAGAATTGGGATAGTATCCTAGCATTTCACACAAATAGAAACTATCAATAGAGATTATTAAAAATGAAGAATGGTCGAGCAGAATGTTGTTTAACTTGTGTTCATCAATCGGGCCAGATTGTGTAGGAAATAAGAAAGTATGAAGAATAAGGAGATCAATTGTTCAATTGTCGAAAACTTACACATAAGTTTTTATATCTTTATTAAAAGGAGATGCCTACAGATAAAACTGGACATTATGTTGAGGGAGCTTCAGATTTATGAGGATTTACAACGAACTTGTAATTTTAAAACAATCGAGCCCGATTAGATAGTATATTTGTGCTAGGACAGAGTTAACAAAATCGTTTTTTTCTTCTGGATATTTGTGTTATTATGGGTCGAGACGTTGATAGCTTTCATTTCTTTCCGAGAGATCCTATTCTACTAAGGATTCTGTTATTTTCCCATCTAGATATTTAATCGCCAGCATCGAATTATCCTGAATGATTCCTGTATCTACGAAACCAAATGAAGCGTATAATGTTTTAGCTATGACATTACTTGTTCGATAAAAGAGGGTTACATATTCTGCTTCTCCATTTGGCATAGTTTCAATATCCATCAACATTTTTTCAAAAGCAAGTTTGCCATATCCTTTCCCTTGGTAACTCATATCAATCATAATATGCCAAATAAAATAGCTCTTCTTCCCGTAAAAAACTTCATTTTCAAATGATTCATGATCCAACGTATAAATATACATCAAAAATCCAACCGCAACTCCATCGGCATAAATGGCAATGGGAGTCGCTGGTATCCCGTCTGCGTTCAACATATGAGCGTCTCAAAAGCTTCTGAGGTTAGTAGTTTGTATAAAATCTTTCTGGTTTTCTCCCACTTCAAGTGCTATTACTTCATCTATGTTATCCCCGGTTATTTTTCGTAATTCAATCATTTTTTTATCTCCTCTCCTATGAAAAGCTATTTTCACACATCCTAAAACATTCCTAATATCATTTCCATAATTCTTAAAATAGGGTATACAAAGTATTCACCAATGCTAATTCTTTTTTTAAAAATTTCTAATCCTTGTTCCGCAAAATGGACTGTTTGTTTAATTTTGTAAATTTAATTGTATCATACCTTCTTACAAATTATAGGAGTATATTGCAAATGATCATGGCGAAAAAGGGTTCGCCTTTTATCCTAACGGAGACCAAGTATACAATGTACAAATTATACTCTTTACCAAAAATTATGAGGGCGGCAAAATATGAACAATGAAAGTAAAGAATTGTATTTCGTAGCAAAAGAAATAAAAGTTTGAAAACGCCACAAAAGCCATCGAAGGTTGTACTATCAACATTTCGTGGCTTTCTTTGTGAACCTTATTTATACATGTTTTTATGCACTTTCTTCAAAAGTAAGGCCTAGCAGTGTTTTAGTGGTATTTGGAGCACTGTTGCACTATCGACTTAAATGAATAAAATTATGCAGATAATATATTACCAATAATAATTAACTAGATGCAGTCTTATTTTTTTCTTAACAGTGTATCCCCAAGAGGGAGTCCAATCACAACAACCAAAACCGTTAGAATTACTAGGGCTTGAAAAATAAAATACGCAACTTGATCGAACATCGTATCTCTCCTTCTTTTTTTATTAATTCGTACCTTATCCTGTAATTATCCAACTCCAATTGAAGAGTCAAATAAAACTTAATAAAGCACAAAAAATCATTTGTGTTTTTATAATATAGTTTACTTCAGTCTAAACGTATGTATGCGTCGTCACTTTTTATATTTTGAAATCTTCAACTATAGGGCGGGATCGATTAATGGAACTTCCTCATATTCAACTTGATACAGATCTATTTTGTTTCTTTCTTTGGTTCATTTGCGTTGTCACTTGTACTGCACGGTGATAATGCTATTGTCAATCCGAGTAAAGGTGTTGATTTACTTTCTAAAACATTTTTCCATCTTCTAATTCAATAATTATTTTTGATTTCGCCGATGTAAATTGAGTGTACCTGACAGAACTTAACTCCCTAAAAAAACATTCCCAAATTATTGATTTTTCAATTTAATACTTTAAGCTTAGAACCGTTTTACTTTTTCAAAAAAAGGAACCATTAGATAATAACCTATCACTTAGTGACAATCAAAACCTTATGTTCTTGGATTAATTGACCCATTTTTACTTCTTAACGATATGAAGCTACTAACATGTAGCATGCATGCCCCGAACAGATAAGGCAAATTGATAGGAATATCGTATAAAATACTTCCCAAAAACTGCCGAAAGATTTCTCCAAAACGCATATGATTGTGATTTTTATCTTCCGATATATCAAAAACCTAACGAAAAGTAATTTTTTTAATATTTTTAATATATTTTATACAATGATAACATTATCAATAAAAGAGGGAACAGCATCACATAAAGACGACATCAAAGAATACCAACACTGGAATGAATTAAATAAATAAACGCGCAGTAACAAGCGAGGAGGAAATGGAATTGACAGATAAAACATATTGGTTAAAGAATGTTCAATTGGAGACCGGCTACCAATATCTAGATGGTACAGTTACAGGTACTGAAACGGAAAGCTTTCACGTTCAAGTTACAGCAGGAAAAATAACAGATATTGTTTCGGTGGACAAGCCCTTAGAAACAATTTTCCCTGTGAAGGACGCAAAAAACTATTTGATGTTGCCTTCCTTTAGAGATATGCATGTACATCTTGACAAAACCTACTATGGCGGACCATGGAAAGCACCCTCCATTCCGATGAAGGGAATTTTCACTCGTCTGGAGGAGGAAGAACTATTGCTTCCAAAACTACTTCCTGTTGCCACAGAAAGGGCTGAAAAGTTACTGAACTTGCTAACTAGTAAAGGGTCAACTCATATTCGTGCACATTGTAATGTCGACCCAGTCATTGGCTTAAAAAATCTTGAGGCAACTGTACGAGCTGTGGAAGCTTATAAAGAAAAAGCTACAGTTGAAATCGTTGCTTTCCCACAACATGGATTATTGCGTAGTGACTCCGTTCAACTTGTTAGAGAAGCCCTGCGCAATGGGGCTTCTCTTGTAGGTGGTGTCGACCCAGCAACCATTGACGGAGATCTTGAAAAATCTTTGCAAACTGTAATGGAGCTTGCTGTTGAAGCAAATGCAGATATTGATCTACATTTACATGATGGTGGTCATCTAGGTATCTTTACCTTTAAACGGCTTGCAGCTCTAACACAAGAAGCTGGATGGCAAGGTAGAGTCACAATTAGTCATGCATTGGCATTTGCAGATATATCACGTGCGGAAGTAAGCGAAGTGGCTGAACTACTAGCCAAACAAGGAATTTCAATTGCATCTTCCGTTCCAATTGGTCATACAATACCAATCCCATTACTTCAAGAGAAAGGTGTCAATGTGTCTCTTGGCGTTGACAGCGTTATGGATCACTGGTCTCCTTTTGGAAAAGGAGACAGCTTAGAAAAGGCAGGAACATTGGCAGAGCGCTTCGGTTTAAGCGATGAACGCTCACTAGGACAAACGCTTCGGTATATTACCGGTGGCATAACCCCGTTAAATAAAGAAGGGGAACTTGCTTGGCCAAAAGTCGGTGACAATGCTGATTTCGTTTTAGTTGATGCAAGTTGTTCAGCTGAAGCAGTTGCAAGGAGAGCAAACAGAAAGGCAGTAGTGTTTGCTGGAAATTTTGTTACAGACAAACTTTCATGATTTACATAAGAAAGGGTAGATAATATGGATAAAACATTTTGGCTAACAAACGCACTAGTAGAGAGTAAATACCAAATAGAAAGCGATATGGTAATCGGCACAAAGACAGATTGCCGCCACCTGTTAATCCAGGATGGGAAAATCGCGAAAATTATCTCTGCTAATGAAACAATTTCAGACGATTTCCCACAAAAGGATGTAAAACAGTTGTTACTTCTACCATCTTTTACCGAAAAACATTGTCATTTAGATAAAACATTGCTTGGTGATGAATGGCGTGCAGTAACGCCAGTTAATCATATTTATGAACGACTCGAAATCGAGAAAAAAATACTCTCTTCTCTAAAAATAACCACGCAAGAACGGGCAGAAAAATTACTGGATATATACTTGAACGCTGGGGTAACACACGTTCGTACCCATGTGGACATATATCCAGAGGTTGGATTAAAAAATTTAGAAGAGGTCCAAAAAGCATTACAAACATTTGAAGGTAAATTATCATATGAAATTGTTGCCTTCCCGCAACACGGTTTGTTACGTACAAAGGCACATGATTTAGTAAGGGAAAGTCTACGTCAGGGAGCAACGTTGGTAGGAGGAGTCGATCCAGCTACAGTTGATGGTAATATCGAAAAATCATTACATGATATGGTTGACCTTGCTATTGAAGGGGGTGCGGGAATCGACCTACATTTACATGATCCGGATCACCTCGGTGTCTATACTATGAAAAGATTGGCAGCATTAACGAAAGAAGCAGGTTTGCAAGGTAAAGTAGCAATCAGTCATGCATTTGGACTTGGGGAAATCTCAAAGGCACATGCAGAAGAAATGGCTGAAATTTTGGCTGATGCAGGTATTTCTATCATTACTAGCGTGCCAATTGGAAGGGAATTTCCACCTATAGGCTTATTGCACAAGAAAGGAGTCCAAGTTTCTGTTGGATGCGATAATATTTTCGATGTCTGGTCCCCATTTGGAAACGGAGACATTTTGGAGCGTGTTAGTCGTTTGGCAGAAATTTCAGGGTGGGCTGATGAACGTTCATTGTCACAAACACTTGGATTTATAACTGACGGGAAAACTACGTTGAACAATGAAGGCAATCAGATTTGGCCAAGAGTCGGAGACGAAGCAAACATTGTCTTTGTTGAAGCCTCTTGCTCTGCAGAGGCTATTGCTAGAAGATCCAATAGAACTGCTACGATGTTTAAAGGTAATGTAGTTGCGGGAGAAATATAGGGAAGAAAATCTTTGGGACTTCTTCTGGAGGACCTACTAAATGTGTAGTTTGTTAGTGGTCTCCCTTTTAGGTGCTTTTGCAATGTTTGATGGCATGCAAATGGGCTATTATTTAATGATAAATAGTGTGATTGTTTTTATTGAGATTTTGGTAACAAATATAGCATCGAAAAATGTGATTCAGTATTAAAGATTGAGGTCAATCTTTTAATTCTACTATAATCGATCAGTGTTCTTTAACATGAAAGGGCCATATAGTTGAATAAATAAATCCCAATTTCTCAATTATGACTTATGAGAGATTGGGATTTTGAATGTTAGAATATCATTGCCCCTGTAAATCCGTGTTTTGCTGATGGTGCCTCGTTAACAGTTTTGTAAAGTTTTGAGCGGTTTTTGATAGATGATGTTCCTTCAGCCATATCAAGCCCGTGGATGCAGAAAGTTCTGTATCTGTAATTTTGAAAGCTTGGATATTGTAGTTTTTGTATTGTTTAATGACGGTTTCCGGAACAATAGCCTCCCCAAAGTTACAAGCAACTAAATCTAATAATAGGGAGATATCAGAGCACTCGGCAATAATATTCGGATGTAGTTGAGCTTTCGCAAATGCTTCCAAAATCATATAATGCACTCCTAATCCTTCTGTACTCGGTAATATCAGCGGGTAGTTTTGAATGTCAGTAAGCATAATCTGATGATTAAAAGGCTGCTTTTTATTTGAAGTAATAAAGTAAAAAGGTTCTGTATAAAGGTGAATAGCTGAAAAATCATCTAACTCGAGGGGTAATCGAATAATCGCCAGCTCTACAATCCTGTCTCTCACTAATTGACAAAGATGAGATGACTCATTTTGTTGAATTGTATATGTAACCTTAGGATATTTTATGTGAAATTGGTGAAGTAAGTCTTGTAATCCGGTTACCGAAAAAGTATTGATACCTATCGTTAGTCTTCCGCTTTCCCCGTTTCCGACTTCTTTTACCTCCATTCTGGCTTCTTCCATTAACTGAGTCATTTGTAGCGCGTACTTATATAAGGCCCTTCCGGCTTCTGTAATTTCTAAAAATTTCCCAGTTCTCTCTATTAATTTCGTTCCTAATTCATTTTCCATTGTTTTCAGTTGCTGGCTTAGCGGAGGCTGGGAGATATGAAGCCTTTCAGCGGCAGCAGAAATTTTTCTTTCTTCTACAATTGCTATAAAATATCGCAGCTGTCTAATATCCATATATGAAAAAACCACCTTCTCATATGAAAAACTTAAGTAATATTAATTATATTAATGTTTTTTATATACTATATTCTAAAATATCATAATTTTAGATGAAAAGAAATTTTCCAAAAGAGCTTTAAACCGTGATGCATATTAAGTAATGGTCTCATTGTTGATCGATCATCGTAATACTTATAGAATTAATATCTTGGTAAAGGGAAAAGGGTTGTTTGCAATATATATCCAATTACTGTTAAACAAAATGATAAAAAGGGTTGTTTTTTTTAAATAAATCACATTAAACATAAGTACCTTTACTTTTTTACCAGCATATAGTAAGATGATGACAAATTAGATAACAATGATAATTTATGAGAGGTGCTTTTGATGAGTGCGGTAGGTTTTAAATAGGAACAACTTAATGAAATAAATTTAAAGACGCCAGGGGATTTATGTCAGTATATCACCCTTTATTTAGTCGTGGATTTATTTCGATACCTATGAAGATACCTACAATACTTTATAAAGCGTGTAATGCACTGACTAAACTTCATGTGGATGAAGTCTTTTTCATGATGCTTTTTACACATGCCTTGTAATGTAAAAGCTGTGGGTTCTCCCGCAGCTTTTTTTGTCTTTTTAACTGAATATAAAAATCATTGCTATCTAATGAGTAGGTATCTTCATGAATGATTCTAGAAAATCATAGTGAGGAGACATTAACAATGAATCATACTACTTTTGAGAAGTTACAATACAATGAATTGAAGGATATCGTTAAATCATACTGTGTCAGTGGATTAGGTAAACAGTTATTAGATAAATTAACACCGAGCCCAAATTTGACAGTTGTTAAAAATCGTTTGAATGAAACGACTGAGGCACGAGCAATTTTAGATGCGGAAGGTCATGTCCCGTTTTTAGGGGTATCCAATATTGACAATACTATTCAAAAGCTTGAAAAGGGGATCATTTTAGACCCAAGTGAATTAGTTAGCATCTCAGATTTTTTAAGAGGCTGTAGAAAAATTAAAAAATTTATGCTGGAAAAGGAGTTTTTTGCACCCGTACTTGCATCCTATGCTAATTCGATGTCTGAATTTAAAAGTGTGGAAGAGGAGATAAATTTTGCGATTAAAGCAAATCGTGTCGATTCAGCTGCTAGTAGAGAATTAAAGCGTATCCGAAATCATATCGAAACAACAGAGGAAAAAATTAAAGACCGTTTAACTAAATTTTTGAATAGCAGTGCAAATAAAACATATATCCAGGAATTTTTTATAAGTAAGAAGGATGATCGATACACGATTCCTATTAAGGCTTCTTATAAAAACCATGTGCAAGGAACGATAGTAGAGATTTCATCAAAAGGTGCTACGGTCTTTATGGAGCCAAGTGTTGTCTCTAAATTAAATGTGGAATTGGCCACTTTGAAGGCAGAGGAAGCGGTGGAGGAATATCAGATTTTGGCGACATTATCGGGGCTCCTGATGGAACATATCCGTGAAATCAACATCAACATGGAGTTAATTAGCCAATATGATATGGTGTTTGCTAAAGCCAAGTTTAGCAAGCATATTGGAGGTGTTGAGCCAAGCTTAAACGATGTTGGCTATATAAAGCTCGTCAATTGTAAGCATCCACTGTTAACAGGTGAGGCGGTGCCACTTCATTTCGAAATTGGTAAAGACTATCGTAGCCTAATCATTACAGGGCCGAATGCTGGCGGAAAAACAGTTGTCCTAAAAACCATTGGCTTATTAACATTGGCTACAATGTCAGGCTTCCATATTGTTGCAGATAAAGGGACTGAAATAGCTATATTCGATCATGTTTTTGTAGACATTGGTGATAATCAAAGTATTGAAAATGCACTTAGTACGTTTTCATCCCATATGAAAAACCTTTCGGATATTATGAGGGCATCCAATAATAATACTCTTTTGCTGTTTGATGAAATAGGTAGCGGTACGGAACCAAATGAAGGAGCAGCGCTGGCCATTTCCATCTTGGAGGAGTTCTATCATATGGGCTGTATTACAGTGGCAACTACTCATTATGGAGAAATTAAGCGTTTCTCTGAAATGCATAGTGATTTTATGAATGCGGCTATGCGTTTTAATAGTGAAACATTGGAACCGTTGTATAAATTAATGATCGGAACATCTGGAGAGAGTAATGCTCTATGGATTTCTAAGAAAATGAATATACGTGAAACAGTATTACAAAGAGCTAAAGGCTATATTGACAGTAAGGATTATCATTTAAAACGCGTAAGTGACAGTAAAATACGGAAGCCAAAGATTGAAAATGTGAGGACAACAGGAAAGTATGGATTTAAAAAGGGAGATCGAGTAAATCTGTTAGATCATGATGACGTTGGAATCGTTTATGAAGAAATGGATAATTTCTTTAATGTTGCCGTGTTCTATGAAGGAGAATTCATAAAAGTAAATGTTAAACGCTTGGCATTAGAACTACCAGCAACAGAATTATACCCAGAAGGATACGATGTAGAGACATTGTTTGTGGACTATAAAGATCGGAAGCTTCAGCATGATATAGAGCGCGGTTCGAAAAAAGCCCTTCGCAAAATACAGAAGGAAATTAGAAATAATAAATTGAGCTAAAAAATAGGGATTGCACATATATCAAAGTGTAATCCCTAAATATTTATTGAACCGAATTTATTTGTGCTTTAATTGAAAAATAAGTTTCTTCAATTTTTTGTTTATAAGGTAGATCGATTAAATCTTGAGAATCCGTATAAGCCATTTTGGCGATTTCGTAGGCAGTTGTTAATTCACCGAAATGTGCATAGCAAAGCGCTTTATAGGAAAAACACTCATTTAAGCTTAATATGTCAAATGGATGTAAGATGAATGGGGGAACATTTGTGAAATGTTCAAATGCTTCCTTAGCTTCTTCATATTGACCCAGCAAATACAAGGATTTCCCTTTTTCTGAATAGTAAAAGTTTTTATCTAGTTTTATTGAGCCCTCATGCATAAGTATTCCAAAACGTTCTATTTCCTCTAGTGCCTGCTTATAATCGTGAGTGTAACTGTTATAGTAATGTGCACGTAATCCAAATATAAAAGCGTCGACATCCACTTGTTCGACAAAAATCCGATACTGCTCAAGCTTCTTCAGCATATGCTCTACTTGCTCAAAATCATGGTCAATCATGGCACAAAAAGCCCCAATACGATACATATCATCTATATAAGAGTAAAATTGATTTTTATGTGCATCGGTAATGGTCTCATAAATGAGCTGTTTTCCTTCTTCATATTCACCAATTGCTAACTGAAAAACGCTAATATAGTAAGCCATTTTCACAGTATCTCGCGAATCTAATTGGTAATTTTCCTGCTCAGCCTCTTCTTTTGCCTGCAAAATACAAGAATAAGCCATTTTGTAGTTTCTTTCTTCCGATAATATGCCCAACTCTAATATATAAGTTTCAAACCAATGGCTTAGTAAATTAATTTCTTTAAACATAATGCGTGCTTGTTGAAGCGGTGATGCCCATGTCGTTAATCTCGCATGATGTTGTGCTGCTGCATATATATACAGTAAACGCCCTGCCTCATAACTAAGCGAAAGATCTTCTATATAAGGCTTAATCATCTCTACGATTTGCTGTACATTATTTGTATTACCAAGTTTTAATTCAGCAAATAAAATTTCCACCTGCTCTAAAAGTTGACGTATGGAAGAGGGGGTTACTTGTTCAAGTAATTCACTTGCTTTGACGCCTAAACGTTCCGCTATATAATCAAGACTTTCCATCGAAGGCTTGGCCTTATCATTTTCAATTTGGCTTAACATGCCCTTTGTTAGACGATCACCGGCAAGTGCCTCTAATGTTAATTTTTGTTCCTTCCTTAATTTACGAATTCGCGTGCCTAAAGAGTCCATTGCCGCGCCTCCTTTTTCGTTAAAAGTGAGTAATATTATTTTGTTTAATTATATTAAACTTTTGCTTGCGTGAAAAGTGGTAGCTATGTTATATTTTGTTTAATCAAATTAAACTTTTTAACCTAATTAAAAATATGGAGGGATTTTAGATGAATGAAGCGCAAAAGTATAAAAAGGCAACGTATCATTTATGGACATTTACAGCCAGCAAAATGATCTCGCAGTTAGGGTCTCATGTTTTATCATTTGGAATAGGTTTATATATTTTGGCACTGACAGGGTCAGCGATGAGTTTTGCGACAACGATGATCTGTTCCATTTTACCTCGTGCATTGGTCGCGCCTCTGGCTGGTTATGTAGCTGATAATTATTCAAAGAAACGCACAATTTTAATAGCGCAATCAGGTACAATTTTGACCGTTGCTGGGTTACTACTTTATACAGAAATGGTCGGTTTGTCGGTGTATGCTATTTATATTGCTACAGTTTTTAATACAATTTGCTCTGCCTTTTCGGGTGTAACATTTACTTCTTCAATCGCAACACTAGTAGATCCAGAACGTCTACAAAAAGCAATGTCATTTAATCAAATGTCAGTGTCCATCGCAGCAATTGGAGGACCAGTAATCGGTGGAATGATGTATGGATTTTTCTCCATGGAGGCATTTTTACTTGTACATATGGTGGCATATGTGATTACGTTTTGCTTAGAAGCCACAATGAATTTTACTCTGTATAGTACAAGGGGAAAAATGGAAGAGAAGGAAAATATGTGGGCTGGGCTTACTAGTGGCTTTCGATATATTAAGCAACAAAGAGTAATAAAAACAATTATGTGGGTTTCGTTATGGATTAATTTGTTCTTCTCTGCCATCGTTGTAGGGGGGACTTACATTATTATTGAATTATTAAAAGTAAAAGCAACTCATTTTGGTTTTGTAGAGGCATCAGGCGCAGTTGGTATGCTTATTGCTTCCGTCTATTTTGCAACACGGGCAGAGGTAAAGGCCCCACTACGTTTTTCTAAATTCAGCCTAATACTGTTGGCTAGCAGTTTAGGGTTGGCGATTGTTCCATTAATAACGAATTTATCGTATTTAACGATGGTTATCTTTTATATTGTAATTTACTTTATTTTCGCTATTTTTGAGATGGGAATTAACATGCCGATTATGGTTTATATGCAAAAGCTAATTTCAGAAGAATACCGCGGACGTGTATTAGGATTAATGGAAACAATGGCAATGTCAATGATGCCGATCGGTATGGTTGTTTACGGTATCTTGTACGATACTTTCCCGGCAACGGTTATTTTACTTGTCACAAGTGCAATTATCGTAACGATAGCACTAGTTATGCTACGAACATCTGTCTTAAAAGAAGCACATCCAGAGTTTTATGAACAAAAGGTAGTAACTGAAAGCGTAACAAATTAATGTATCGCTTTGCATATATCATTAGAAGAAAACCAGGCATCTCTTCACAATGTGAAGTATGCCTGGTTTTCTTCATTCAACAAGATTTACTGATCCTCAATCACAATATAAGTAGCTTTCATGGGTCCATGTACACCAACAATAAGAATCATTTCGATATCTGCTGAATTACTTGGTCCTGTTATAAAGTTGATACAGGAGGCAATTTGCTCGCCATTTCTGACTTTTTCACTAATTAAGCGGGCTGCTTGCGTCATCCGTGGAACAATCGTACTTTTCGGAATTAAAATAATAGAGTTCTCGGGTAAAAAGCTGACAGATCTACCTTTATCCTTACTACTAAAAAGTACAGCAGTCCCTGATTCTGCTAATGTTATTTCACTAATCGTAATGCCGATATTAGCTTTTTCAGCCTGTCGAATATTTTCCTGTGGTTGCTCCGAATCCCATTCGTACAGTTGAATATTTGCTTGAGGCCATTGCTCGGTCATTAGTGATGATAGACCAAAGCCCTTAAAACGTTCGTCTTTCCATGTTATAACAGATTGACTTCCATAATTCTCAATTACTTTTTGTAAGTCTACTGGAAGATTTGCTGTATTTGTAAGGACAATATCCGTATGAATATTTTTGCATTGTTCAACTAAAAACTCTACTAACTCATCTTTTGTCGCTTCTTTTAGGACACGATCTTGAGGTTGATATTGCCATGTCGGTCGCTCCATTTCTGTTTTTGGCTCACGCCCAAGCTGTTTTGCAATTTTTGATAAAAATACATCTCTATTTTCAATAGTACCTGCCATCATTCATCGCCTCCTTTTTGGCGGTGTTTAAACCAGTCACGGAAATTATCTTTATTTGGTGCTGGAAAATCTCTTGCTTCCGTCCATGCTTTTAGTGGGCCTGGACCATTTGAGATTTTTTGATCTTTAGTAAAAGGGGCCATTGCTGGTGAAGCCATTTTTGTCGCCATTTTATATAAGGTAGGGGAGGAAGCACCTAAACCAAAGGCCTTCATTAATAGCTTTTCTGATACAGGAGCTTTACCTTCGTTTTCAACAATTACTTGACGATGTCTATGAATAAGCTGATGTAACGGTATTTTAACAGGGCAAGCATCCGTGCAGGCGCCACATAATGTGGAGGCATATGGTAACTCTTTAAAATCTTCATAGCCACCTAATAATGGCGAAAGAACGACACCTACTGGCCCAGAATAGATAGAACCATAAGAATGCCCACCAACATGACGATAAACAGGACAAGCATTCACACAGGCTGCACAGCGAATACATTGTAATATAGGCTGGAACTCACTGCCTAAAATATTAGAACGCCCATTATCAACGATGACTAAATGGAATTCCTCTGGTCCATCTGTATCACCTTCATCTTTGATCCCTGTTAATGTTGTAATATAGCTTGTTAACTTTTGCCCAACTGCACTTCTTGTTAATAAGCTTACTAGCACTTCCATCTCTTCAAATGTAGGAACAATTCTCTCCATCCCCATTACCGTAATTTGCGTTTTGGGCAAGGCTGTCACTAGATCTGCATTCCCTTCATTCGTCACGAGTGTAATTGATCCGCTCTCTGCAATAGCAAAGTTACAGCCTGTAATGCCTATATCTGCTGTTAAATATTCATTCCTTAATTTTTCACGTACATATAAAGCCATTTCCTCAGGCTTTTCACTTTTCGCATAGCCTTGTTTTTCTTTGAAAATATCACGAATCTGTTCCTTATTTTTATGCAAAGCTGGGGCAACGATGTGAGAGGGGGGCTCGTGATCATCTACTTGCAAAATGTATTCTCCAAGATCTGTTTCAATGACTTCACAACCGAGCTCTTCTAAAGCAGCGTTTAAATCAATTTCCTCCGTCACCATAGATTTTGATTTCACAATCTTAGCAGCCTTGTTCTTTTTAGCGATACTTTGAATATAGTCCGTCGCTTCTTTTGCTGTTTGCGCAAAGTAAACATGTCCACCTCTTTTAGAGACATTTTCACTTAGCTGATACAAGTAGTAATCTAAATTCGCAAGTACATTCTTTCGAATTTCTTCTCCGTGAGAACGCCATTCCTCCCAATGTCCGAGCTCATCAGCTTGTTTTAGCCGACGTGTTTGAAAGCGTTCCTGTGCGCTTGACACTGCTCCGCGCATAAAAGTATTTTCTAATTCTTTCGATACTCGATGATTAAAGCGATCATCACTTGTTTTCATGGACATTTTTTTACCCCCTCCTAGCGGCAATTTAATACTTCCGCAATATGCATAACTTTAATAGGCTTACTTTGTCGATTAATTCGTCCACCGATATTGATTAAACAACCAGCATCAGCTCCGATTAAAATGTCTGCCTCTGTTTCTTCAACATTCTGGACTTTCTCATTGACCATTGCTCCTGAAATATTGCCCATTTTCACTGAAAATGTACCGCCAAATCCACAGCATCGATCTTTACCTGGGAGTTCGACATACTGTAAACCTTTGACTTGATTTAATAATTTAAACGGTGCTTCTGTAACACCGAGCAAACGTGTCATATGACAGGAAGTATGATAAGTAGCCTTGCCCTCTAAATGTGCGCCTACATCCTCGATCTTTAATACATCTACGATAAACTCTGTAAATTCATATGTTTTATTTGCCAATGCTTGCGCTTTAGGCTCCCAAACAGGATCTCCCTTAAATACTTCTGGGTATTCCTTAAACATATAAGCACAAGAACCAGAAGGGGAGACGACGTATTCGGCATGTTCAAATGTTGTGATCATCTTCCTCATAGCATTTTTAGATTCTTTTACATAGCCACTATTATAGGCAGGCTGCCCACAGCAAATTTGATTTTCAGGGAAGTCTAGATCACAGCCAAGCCTTTCAAGAACTTCGACAACAGCTTTTCCTACATCACCTTGAAACATATCAACTAAACAAGTCGCAAAAAGTGTAACTTTCATAATAACCGCTCCTTTTTGTCTCTCTTACCCCTTGAACCACTAATCAACAGGTCATCTGATGACTTAACGGGTAAATGTATTGTTTTTATAATACTACAACTTTTCAGATGAATGAAAGGTATTTATTTTAAATTTTCGGAAAAATAAAGAGCTGCCTATTATAAAAACTAGGCAGCTTCGGTTATTTTTTAGTTTCTGTTGTTTCGAAATATTGCAATAAAACTTTTTCCACATTACTTAAATGTGAAGCCATAGCATGTTTTGCATGTTCTTCATTTTGCTGTTTTATTGCGAGGAAAATTTGCATATGTTCCTCATATAACTTTTCACTTGTTATTTTTTTTGAGTACAACCAAATTCGTCGTGTCTCTTTCATCGTTTCAAACATTAAACCTGAAACTTGGTCTAATAAAGTTGCAAGTAGGGGATTTTGGGATGCTGCAGAAATGGCCGCGTGAAATTGAAAATCTGCTTTTTCACCTAGCTCACCATTACCTTGTGCATGTTTCATTTCATCTAAAATTTGCATCATTGACTGTAGGTCTTCGTCTGTTCGATGAATGGCTGCGCTAGCCGCTGTTCCTACTTCAATAATTTTGCGTACTTCTAACAAATGTGAGATATCTTGCTTATTTGTTAAAATGGCAGTTGATAAGGGGAAATCGAGCTGATTGGATTGATTACTTTTAACAAAAGTACCTGAGCCTTGCTTAATTTCAATAAGCCCCATTGCTTTTAAAGCGGAAAGAGCTTCTCGGATGGCAGATCTACTTACTTGTAATTGTTCTGCAAGTTGTTCTACTGAATCAAGTCGGTCACCAGGTTTTAGTTCGCCAGCTCTAATTTTTTCATAGAGGATTTCGGTTACTTCCTCATATATTTTTTTCGGTTTAATTTTTCTTAATTCCAAGGACTACACCTCATTTATATCTATCAATGGCTCTTTTGTTTTTATTATACATGAAGAAAAGTAATTTTCTCACTATTTAACAGTAAAGACTTTGTACAGTCTACAATAAAGCTATGCACCTGCATGAAAGCACTGTACTAGTGCCTTTTGAATAGGCGTAAAATGTTATAACTTGGAATGCGGAAAAATGATAAATATTGTTGACAGATAATATAAGGGGAGCGCATAATGCAAAAGTATATGAACTACATCACGTTGATGTAATAAAGTTTGAATAATAAATTTGTATACTAGTATAATAGAACTTCATATAACTTCACTTTTTCAACACCTTTTTGCCATGAAACGTTCACAAACAGGAAGGGCGCAATTTACAGTGTTTTTTGGTACGATGGAGGCAGTAACTGTAAGGAGCGAGTGAGAAAATATGGAAACTGATATTAACTTATTTTTAGCTTTAGGTGCAGGTTTTTTAAGCTTTATTTCACCATGTACTCTACCGTTATATCCCGCATTCTTATCATACATAACGGGGATGACATTAGATGAGCTAAAAGCGGAACGAGGTATGATGCAAAAACGTGCTATTTTGCATACCCTCTTCTTTTTACTAGGATTTTCAATTATCTTTATTATGATTGGACTAGGGACATCGTTAGCGGCGGAGTTCTTCCTTAATTATCAAACATTATTACGTCAGGTTGGTGCTATCTTAATCGTAGTATTTGGTTTAATGATTGTGGGATTACTACAAATTGACTTTTTAATGAAGGATCGAAAATTCCAATTTAAAAACCGCCCATCTGGTTATTTGGGATCAGTATTTATCGGAATAGCCTTTGCGGCTGGTTGGACGCCGTGTACTGGCCCAATTTTAGCATCGATTATAGCATTAGCTGGTGCAAATCCAAGTTCAGGTTTTAGCTATATGTTAGCTTATTTCTTAGGCTTTGCAATTCCGTTCTTCTTGTTATCTTTCTTTATAGCGCGGATGACTTGGATTCGTACACACAGCCAAAAAATTGTGAAAATCGGTGGCTATATTATGATTGCCGTTGGTGTCGTGTTATTCTTTGATGGATTAACGTATATAACACGCATTTTAGAGCCTATTTTCGGTGGATTTACAGGCTTCTAATCTGCTAAACTAAAGTGGCATACCATACCATAACGTGGAGGGAGATGAACATGTGCCTACAGTTTTAGTAGTGGATGATACGCTCTTTATGCGTGTTGCAATAAGTAATATGTTTACTGAATGGGGTTATGAGGTAGTCGGTAAGGCAGCAAATGGTAAGGAAGCTGTGGCTATGTATCGTGAGTTACAACCAGATCTTGTAACGATGGATGTAACAATGCCCGTTATGACAGGTATTGCAGCGGTAAAAGAAATCATTCCTGAATTTCCAGATGCAAAAATAATTATGATTACAGCTTTAGGGCAACAAAAGTTAATTGTGGAAGCAATTGAAAGTGGAGCAAAGGATTTTATGACAAAGCCTTTCGAGCCAGAAAGATTAAAAGCTGTAGTTGATCAGTTACTTGGACAAAATTGTTAATGACATTAGAGGAGGATTTTTTATGTTTAGCAATATCCCTTCTCACTATTATGTAATAGGTTCGACCATAATGGCCATTTTTATGGGTACCTTTGTCATGGTTATACGTATGCGAGCGTCTAAGAAACCGACAAATGAGAAGAAAATTATCATTCCACCTATAGCGATGTCTACAGGTGCGTTAATGTTTTTATTCGAACAATTTCGAGTGCCACCCATGCAAATTCTTGAAGCGGCAGCAGTCGGCATGGTATTCTCGACAATCTTAATTGCCACTTCTAAATTTGAAGTAAAAGGCCAAGATATTTATTTAAAACGTTCAAAGGCATTCGTTTTTATACTAATCGGACTATTAGTGTTCCGTATAGTTGCAAAAGTAATATTAAGTAACTCCATTGACGTTGGTGAATTAGCAGGAATGTTTTGGATTCTAGCGTTCGCGATGTTACTTCCTTGGCGAATCGCTATGCTTATTCAGTTTATAAAAATCAAAAAAACAATTCCGCTGAAGAATTATTAATGGAAGAACTACACTAGAGATTTTATCTAGTGTAGTTTTTTTATGCATTTTGGCTGATGGATAGAGTAGTACTAGCGACGGATAGAATTGTCGGAGCGACGGAAATAGTCGTCCGAGCGACGGAAAGAAGAACCAAAGTGAAGGATAGGAAACAGGCCGACGGAAAGGATTGTCAAGGTGACGGATAGAAAACAGGGCGACGGATAGAATTGCGGAAGTGACGGAAGGAGTCGTCAGAACGACGGAAAGAAAGGCGAGAGCGACGGATAAAAGAGCCAAGGTGACGGATAGATTCAGAAAGGGGGGATTGGAAAAGATGTGAATTAAACTTAGCAAGGGAATTGAAAACGCTGCACAACGATTCTGTGCAGCGTACCTTCAATCAAATAGATGTTCATATGGAGAAATGTCAATCTGCATTTCATCTAATTTCTTACGTAAAAATTTATGGTCGCGTTTAGGCGTTGCTTGAATATAGCCACGTATAATTAAATCATGGTTAATAGCAGATGCCTTTTCTTCTATTGCAAGTTCTCCAATTTTCCCTGCAATTTTTTCCTTTGCTACTTGTCTAAAAAGCTCAGGTACAGGGCTTACAAGTTCATATAAAAGCTCTTTCTCAGGTTGTCCCCATAAATGAATAGTTTTATCTAAATAATACTCCTGCCAATCTAAATCAGATTTACCGTCCTGCTTCGGTAATGCCTTTAAAAATTTGCGGAACATGAAAAATCCGCCTATCGCCATAAATGAAATAAGTACAACTACCCAAAATAGGATAAACCATAAAAACCAACCACTTAACAAATCGTTCACCTCTTTGCCTTCTCTCACTCTATTATAAAAGCTTACATAAAAAAATTCATCCTAAATGTCCCTTTTTTAGCAATAAGTCAGTATATGTGTATGTATAAAACCATGGGAATGGGTAGGGGATAGTAGTTTTTTGAAATTCACATTGTCAATTTAATAATCTTTACTTTTAAATTTACCGAATTTCTTTTCTAATCTATAAGCTGTACTTGTAGGAATTTTTAACGCATTTGCTGCTGCCTGTACAGAAGATTCAGGATTATCCTTTAAGTATTGCTGTATGCGGTTATATTTACCTTGTGGGTCCACACCTGAGCTAATGATTTTTGCTCTTTTATATGGATCAGGGGCAATGTGTACACTTATATCTAAGGGTACATTATTTGGTAATAAACTGTTGAATATAATTTTATCTTCGTACACAGTTGCAGTAGGGAACAAATGTCCGATAATTTCCATTTGTTCGGATTTCTCTAAAAGGATATCAAAACGTTCTGCGACACTTAAATACTGCATAACTACATCATAGTTAAATAAGTTTGCTTTAATTAATTCTTGTTTATTGGTTATTTGGTTATATCGTCCCTCATGTAGCTTTAGTTCATTTTCAAGTAACGCTTTCTGGGAATTGAGTTGTTCTTTTGACCAGGTACCATCAAGATATAGAGGTAAAAGACGGTCAATTTTGGATTTGATGTCATTCATTAATTTATGTGTCATATTAATTTCATTTTCGATTCGTTGTAAATCTTCATCGTTGTATTCAATTTGTATATATTGTTTTGCTAATGTTTCATTTTTAATAATATCTTTTAAAGCTTTGATAAAGTTAGGTTCAACACGAATCGTGTTAATTGCTTCTAAATGGCAGTCTGACTGATGACCAATGTAAAAATGTAACCATCGACCTTTTACACCTGACATACGAACAGCCATCTTTTTACCGCAATACGCACATGTCATATCTACGCGACGTAATATCTGAGGGTCACCTTCAGGTCTACGACGATATTTGCTTTTTCGTTTTACTAAAATTTTTTGATGCTCTTCATCTGTACATAATATAGGATAGACATTTTCAACTACTATTTTTTCACCATTCGAAAACTTTTTTATCATACGACCACAATAAACTTCGCTGGTTAGTTTATGAGAAACAATTGAGGTTGTCCATGCTTTCCCTCTAGGAGTTTTGGTAATCATATTTAATGCTTCTGCAATTGCTACATCTCCCATATTTTTATCCAAGTATGCTTCTTTCATAAATAGGTAGACCCATGCCCACTTTTCATTTATTTTATAAGTACCTGTGCTTTTATCGTAAATATATTCTGATGGAGTAGGGCCCCAACCTTTCCCTTCACGTGTGCGTTGCCTTTTCCCTCTCATCATTCGACGTACAATAGCACGTTTTTCTCGCTGAGCGATTAAGTTTTTCAAATCAGAGATAAATTCATCATCTTCATTTGCGAGATCTACAATTGTGCCAGGTTCGGCAATCTTTACTTTATTGTCTCGTAATACATCTTTAAGGAATTCCCAATTAAGGGTATCAAGGCGACTTAATCTATCTTGGTCAACACATAAAACAATATCTGCAGCATTTTCCTCGACAAAATCCATTAAACCGTTAAGTCCTTCTTTATTAAGTTTTCCACCACTATCTACGTCTTTAAATTCAGCAACAATTTCCCAACCTTGGCTAAGGGCATATCTAGTGAGTTCTTCTTTTTGTGCTTTTAAACTATATCTATCTTCTTGAAGCTTAGTGGAAACGCGATAATATATTATAGTTTTCATAATATTTCTCCTATCACATATTAACCATCTTCATAAACTGGAATGTATGTTCTTTTTTAGGTTAAATTTTTTTTACATATAAATTGGTTTAAGATCCGTATTTCGAAATTGAAGCCTCAAAACAATCAAACATTTCAATGACGCCTAATGGTTCAAAACAAATTGTAAAATTATCTATAGAAATAAATAACCCATATTTTCTTTTATACCAAACAAGGGCAGCGTCTAAAAATTCTTCAGTTACATTAAGAAAATCTGCTAATTCGTAACGGTTCGTTATATGAAGGTTATGAGCTAGTATGATTTTTGAAAATGGAATAAGTCTTTCGTATGCCCACGCTCTAGCCTTTAATTCTTGTTTTCGATTTTCTACGCTGGATAGATCGAGGATATCACCAGTTGTAGTGTGGTGATGCCCGATCTCCTCAGCAAGCACGCAACATTTTTCAATAACGGAAGGTAATGATTTATTTATCCATATAACATTATCGCCATACAAACCTTTACTTTTCATATTGTTCATTTCATATACTTCTATTTCTAAATCATCACATTCCTCTAATAAAGTATCGTACGAATACATGTGCTATTCCCCCCGATGTTTACGCGCCTCTCGTCTCATAGCTACAAAGCGTTTGAATTGTTCTATTTCTTCTAATTCTTCATCTGTCCATTCTTCGCCATCATGATGGGCAGCAATGGTATGAACTGGATTATCTTCAATTAGGTTTTTATTATCTGTACGACAAAGTAAGTAGTCTATTGATACATCAAAGTAATCAGCTACTTTTTGTATTTTGTCTAAACTAGGTGCAATTCTTTTCCATTGATAGATAGTGTTATTCGGAATATCTAGCCTTTCCTCTAAGCTTTTGACATTAATTCCTCTACCCTTACAAAGTTCTTTCACACGATCTAACGTTGTCATATCAATGTTCCTTTCACATGTGCACGAAAACTAAAAAATACATTAGTTAAATCATTGACAACTAATGAATATTTTAGTAAAGTGTACATAAGCTAATTTATTGGCTAAAAAAGAGAGTAAAAAAGAGAGTAAAAAAGAGAACCTATCAAATCACATTTGAACGTTGGGGAACGGATTAAATGTAGTGTTTACAGGCTTTTTAAAAGTCTTATTTAGCTATGTCTATATACTAATAAATATATTAGTTAATGTCAATGAAATTAGCGGATATTTTAGCTTAATATTTTCCAAATTAGTAATTAGCTGTGATTATAAATTGATGACATTGTAATATTCGGACTTATAGCTTATGCGACGGTAGCAACGTCAATTGATTGTAAAGGAGGTTTATTTATGCCAGAAGATTTAGGTGTTCAAGTAAGAAGTGAACTTTTTAAACGCAAAATGAGTCAGAAAGAACTTGCTGAAATGGTTGGTATTTCAAATGCATATGTATCAGACATAATTCGTGGGCGTAAAGATGGCCCGAAAGCTCAGGAACATATTAAGCACATACGTAAGATTTTATGTATATAAAAAACTATAGGAGCGATGTCCAATGACAAAGAATTTTTTTCCGATAGATCCAGAACGAGTTCGTCAAAATGCATATTTACCTGTGAAACTAGCTGAACTATCTAAGTCAAATCCAGAAAAGGCGCTTGAACTTTTGCAGGCTTGGGGTGAGGGGACAAAAACCATAAAAAAATTGTGGGATGAGGTCATTCAATATGTGGGTGATACTATCCAGACTTCAAAGGAGGTACAAAATGAAAATCAAAGTAGCAGAGTGGCTGGCATTACCGGTTGAGGTTAAAGCAGAAAAAATCCGCAAAGCATTTGAGAAATCATCAGCAGTACGTCAGAAGTAAAACTATCAAACTGTGAAAGGAGAGTGAAGAGTGTGGAGGACAATAAAAAATCCTCACAAGTTGCTGGAACAACGAGTGAGGCGAAGTCGAAACAATACACTAGCTCTCTAAAATTACAAAATGGTGATCATAAACTATGTAATTTCTGTAAAGAGGTAATTTGTATTACTGACAACTATTGTGGGTATTGTGGAAAAGCTAACCCCAAAGAGCTTTCTTGACTGTTTCACTAGCAACATCAACAAGTAAATTTTTCAATCCGTCTTGTACGTACTTGGCAGCACTAGGGATGAATTTTTTATACTTTGCTGTCGCTAACGGAGTTGAAGGAGTTTCAATAATTAAATCAGGCAATGCATTTTTGATGATTTCTTTAATATCATTAGGCAATTGGTCATCTAGTGCAATTAATTCTATTGCATTATTTAAAAGCATTTTTGTCCAAGGGAACGCCTCTCCACAATTAAAGCAATAAGAAGGAGCCCTATAATCGGTTTCATAACCGTATTCAGTCGAGTAAGCTCCTCTAATGTCAGTCTCACACTTTTGACAATTGGAAACTGTTTCTTTACCACATGTCTGACAGAATGGCGTGTATTTATAAGCACTTTCATTTACTATATGTCCATTTGTACAAATAGTTGCATAGTGATAAACACCCATGATCTTCACCTACCTTTCTACCAATAGTTTAACAGAAAGGAAATATAAGGAGGAATAAATATGCAAGCAGGATTGATTGTGGAAGGCATGATTAATTCAATTCAAAAACGAATTGCTGAATACGAGGAAATTTCAAATGATTTAGCACACGATTACATTCAATCAGATTTGCCATTCCCTACGGAAATTAAACAGCGTTATGACAATGTTGGCACTTTGGCAGAAGGGTTACAAGAAGCTGTAGACATCATTAAACGCGGTGACTACATGCGAGAAGATGTCGATTTGTCAGGCGGTAATGTTTAAGCAACTAAAACGCCAACATGTCATTAATCAACTGATTAAACTTGGCATCCGCAATATTGAAGGACAACCACTTCAGGATGCATTGTATACAACTTTACTTAAAACATTAGCGCTTAAACGAGCAGCGCAACAATAAAAGGGGGAAATTAAATGAATGACTTTGACCGTAATTTCAAACGTGCAAGTCGTGCAATAGGGGTTATTTTCGTAGTAAACATTCTTATTTCATTGACTGTATTAGGTGGCTTTGGTTGGCTAGTTTACGTTTTATTAAAGCATTTCGGCATTATTGGTTAATTAAAAATTAGGAGGTAATTTCAAATGAAAAGCACTGGAATTGTTCGTAAGGTAGATGAGTTAGGACGTTTAGTAATCCCAATCGAGTTAAGACGTACTTTAGGTATTGATGTTAAAGATGCAGTTGAAATTTTTGTCGATGGGGACAAGGTTATTTTAAAGAAGTACAAGCCTAATATGACATGCGCTGTTACTGGTGAAGTATCAGATGACAATCTGGTTCTACTAGGTGGCAAATTGATTCTAAGTCTAAACGAAGCTAAAAAGCTTGTCACTGAGATTGAGTTGAAGTAGGTGATTTCATGCGTATAGGCTACACACACGCTGATGTATACGATAGAGAATCAGATTACTGGCAAGACATTGAAGACGCACAGAATGCACAAATAGAGGAACAAAAAAACTCGCAATCAATTGCAGTTGAGAGCGAGCGTGAAAATTTTATAAATGACAATGACATTCTAACACAGGAGGGCTAACAATGGCTAGTCTTTATCAATTAAACAATGCCTATGCCCAACTTCAACAGATGATTGAGGAGGGCCAAGAAGGATTAGAAGATACACTAGCTTCCATTACTGATGCTGTGGAAGAAAAGCTTGAAGCTTATGCAATGGTTATCAAAAACATTGAATCAGATGTGGAAGGCATTAAATCGGAGGAAAAGCGATTAGCTGATCGTAGAAGGGTCATGGAAAATGGTATCACTCGAATGAAACAAGCTATTGCTGAAACGCTTGGAAATAGTGGACAAGATAAAGTGAAAACTGAAAAATTCACATTCAGTTGGCGTAAATCATCTGCCGTCCACATTCATGATGAAAAATTAATTCCAAAAGAATATATCAAAGTGACAACTACAATTAGCCGTCAGGAGTTAGCAAAGCGATTAAAAAATGAAACTATTCCTGGTGCTGAATTAATAGAGAATCGTTCTTTATCGATTCGTTAATAAAGGAGTGTGGAAGGCATGCAAGTAACTGATAGCGTTAGGGAAAAGCAAAAAGCGCTTGTAGGGTTCATTGGTCCGTCTGGTGCAGGTAAAACAGTCGGTGCTATCTTAACTGCTTATGGAATGATGCGAGAAGCATATCCTGACCTTTCTGAACAAGAAGTGTGGAAGAAAATCGGTGTAGCAGATACAGAACATAAACGTTCAATGCTATATGTAGATCAACAATTTAGTGGCGTTCGTATCGGCTCGTTCAAGCACATAAATTTTGAACCGCCTTATACAACGGAACGCTATTTACAAGCTCTGTTAATGCTTAAAAATGCAGGTGTAGAAGTGATAGTATTCGATAGTCTTTCTCATAACTGGAATGGTGATGGTGGCATTTTAGAGCAGCATGGCAATATGTCGGGTAACAGTTTTCAAAACTGGAACAAAATGAACAAACACGTAACAGATATGATTAAAGCTTTATCGAGTAATGACATTCATATTCTAGCAACTATGCGTACCAAGAATGAATATGTCATGGAATTGAATGATAAAGGCAAACAACAACCAAGAAAAGTGGGAACAAAACCTGTTCAGAAAGATGATATGGAATATGAGTTTATGTTGAATTTCAGTGTTGACATGGACCATGTTGCAGTTGCGACAAAAGATAACACTAACTTGTTTAAAGATGATGAAATTCAACTCAATGAAGAAGTAGGACGCAAACTTTATCGCTATCTTGAATTAGGTGTAGATGTACAAGCAGAGGAGCGAGCTAGACGTGAAGAGGAAGAAGCGAAGCGTATGAGTAATGTAGCTAAAATCCGAGAGTTGTCTTCCGCAGATGCTGCAGTAGCAAAGATCGTTTCGGATTGCGAATTTAAAGCAAATCAACAACTGGAACAATTTAATACAACGTATTTAGAAGCAGTAATTCAAAAATTAGGAGGAAAATTAAATGTTCAAAATTAATCATGAAGAAGCAAAAGGCGGATTTGAATTAATAGCAATGGGAGACTACGAAGTAACTGTAGTTAATTATGAAACGGGTACATCAACAAATGGTAACAACAAAATTACAGTGGATTATGAAATTCGTTCAGATGTTCCACAAAATCATCAAGGGCAGAAAATTTTATACGATAATTTCACAATTACTGAAAAAGCAATGTGGCGTTTACAAGCTATTTCGAAGGCAGCTAAATTTCCAAATGGTATATCTTTCAATTCTTATAAAGAATGGGCTGATACATTATTACACAAAAATTTAGTTGTTACGGTTGGTCATATTGAACGTAATGGAAATAAATATCCGGAGGTAAAAGGCTTCAAAGAATCACAAGTAGAAGCTCCAGCACCACAAGGTGGTCCGATTACTGTTTCGAATGATGAAGTACCATTCTGATTTAAATAAAACTTAATAGAGAGGTCTGTTTTTGCGGACTTCTCTTTTTAAAAAGAAAAAAGCAAACTGATATTTTCAGAATGCTTTTGTTTTAGAGATTAATTAAAAACCTTATAGACAGATTATTACTAATTTTTCCCCAAGAGGTGTAAGTTTCAACTGTTTTCCTTTTACTCGAACTTTCTGACCACGGCGTGTGGCCATTTTAGCGAAGTTTTTAAAATAAGTTGCTTGAGTGAAAAAATTATATTCATCCTTAAAGTCATCTAGGTAATATGGAGATTCACTTATTAAATTTAATCGGATTAAGTTTGAGATTTCAAGTGAATATTCTTCTCCTGTTTTTAGATCGTCAAGGAAACCTTTAATGTAGACAGGTTGTAATTCAATGAAAGAATTTTCTTTATTTGTTATTTCTAAGCTGGCACAGGGTAATCCACCAAAGCTCTCTTTGAAAAGTGTTAGAAGTTTAGCTTCTATTGGTGTAATTTGCTTTATTATCTCAACAAAAGAATGATGGACGGAATTTGATTTTGTTTTATCAAATGATGAAGAAATTACTTTAGCAAACATTTCTCGCAGTATTTCTTCTTCAATATAAAAGCGAGCGATATCTATAGCAGGTCCAACAATACTCATTTTAGGTTCTTGTAAATTTTCATCTGGAATAGATTCAATCTTCTTAATAATTGAGGCTTTATAATTTTCTAAGTCAATTTGGTGCCTAATACGTAGTTTATCGGCTGATAGACCTAGTTTACCAAAAGTTAAATACCATAAATCATCAAATGTTTTTCTAGGTTCTTTAGATTCTTTTGAAACTTCTTTTACTGCTTCTGTTGCTACTTTAGTAATAGCACTAGTAGTTATCGGATCCATATTTATTTCCCCTTAAATTTTATAGTCATGTAAGCTAGTTAATTAATATTGTACCAAAATTTATTTAAATATGAATATCTTGTTAGAAAAATGGAGGCAGGCATGAAAGAACATTACGATTTTAATAGCATACCATCCGAACTAAAAGCCCTTCCTCAGTGGATATTGTGGAGGGCAGAAGAAAAAGGTGGGCGCTATACAAAAATACCATATCAAGTAGATGGGAATGAAGCACGATCAAATGACCGCCGTACATGGTCCACATTTCCTACAGCAGCAAAGTTTTATACAGAATCAGATGCAAATGGCATTGGCTTTGTATTCAGTAGACAAGACAAGTATATCGGCATTGATATTGATAAATGTATTACGTACAGCGCTGATGATGCTGAAAAAACAAACCCTATAATCAACACCTTTGCTCAAGAAATTATAGATACACTAGACAGCTATACAGAGTTTAGTGTGAGTGGTACAGGCATTCACATCATTATCAAAGGTAGCCTTCCACAATCTGTAGTAGGTACTGGACGTAAAAGCGTAAAGCATGGTTTAGAGATTTACCAATATGGGCGCTATTTTACGATGACAGGCAACCGTGAAAATTCTAATGAAATTTATGATCGTACAGATGAGTTAGCAGAGATATTTGAAAAGTATTTTGATGACAGCGACATAAAAGACCGTGTGAACCTAGCTGAGTTTGAAAAAGATGAAATCAAACTATCGAATGAAGCGTTGTGGGAAAGAATGTTCCGTTCGAAAAGTGGAGACGAAATCCAAGCACTGTATAACGGAAATTTGAAAAATGATGACCATTCTTCTAGCGATTTAGCTTTATGTAACCATCTTGCATTCTGGACTGGGAAAAGCGCATCGCGAATGTATTCAATGTTTAGGGAAACAGCTCTGATGCGAGATAAATGGGACAGAATCCATTTTAGCGATACTGGCGAGACGTATGGTGAACGTACTATTGCAGAAGCCATTTCATCCACTACAACTACTGTGTTAGATCATCAAAATGACAGCGAATTTTCATTCAGCTTCCACAGTGATGATGTGGTGGCAGAGGAAGTAGATAAGCCAGCTCGTAAATTTAAGTTAACCGATTTAGGAAATGCAGAACGAATTGCATATGAATACGGTCATGTAATTCGTTATATTCCATCGGTTGGTTGGTATATATGGAACGGCAAGTATTGGGAGTATGACCAAAAAGGAAAGATACATCGTATTGTAGCAAAAGTCGTTCGTAAACTTGGTGAATCAGAAGATGAAATCGAGCAAAAATGGGCTAGACACTGTGAAAAGCATAATGTTCGAGAAAGTGCTATTAAGGATTTAAAAGTGTTAGTTCCAGGGAGTCGTAGTGACTTTGACCAACATAAATATTTGCTGAATGTCGAAAATGGAGTCGTGAATTTGAAAGATGGTAATTTGCAACCGCATAACAGGGATTTGAAACTTACAAAGATGACAAACATCTCTTTTGATGAAAATGCAAAATGTCCAAATTGGTTAGCATTTTTAGACCAAATATTTTTGGGTGACAAAGAGCTAACAGAGTATATGCAGCGATTGATTGGCTATAGCCTTACAGGGGATATTTCAGAGCAAATTATGATGTTCTTGGTTGGTGGCGGTAGTAACGGTAAATCAACTTTTATCAATACGATTAAGGACCTTGTAGGCGAATATGGAAAACAAGCTAAATCAGATACTTTTATCAAGAAAAAAGAAACGGGTGCCAATAACGATATTGCTAGGCTAGTAGGCTCTCGTTTTGTGTCAGCAATCGAAAGTGAGGAAGGAGAAAAGCTATCAGAATCATTTGTTAAGCAAATAACGGGTGGTGAACCGGTCTTAGCTCGCTTCTTACGACAAGAGTTTTTTGAGTACATTCCAGAGTTTAAAGTGTTTTTTACGACTAATCATAAACCGATTATTGGTGGCTTGGATGATGGTATATGGCGCCGTGTTAAATTGATTCCATTTGATTTAAACTTGCCAGCTCATAAACGTGATAAAAAACTACCTGAAAAGTTATCACTTGAAATGTCAGGCATATTGAATTGGGCAATTGAGGGCTGCTTAAAGTGGCAGAAGGACGGTTTAATCGAACCTGCAGTGGTAGCGAGAGCAACAGGTAATTATAAAGAAGACATGGACATACTTGGACCATTCTTAGCCGAATGTTGTTACGTAGATAAAACCAATGAAAATATCAAAATTGAAGCAAAGGAATTATATACCATATACGACAAATTTGGTTATCAATCTGGTGAACGTACAGTGAGTAATCGTAGTTTTTACCGAATGTTGGAAACGAAAGGCTTTAAAAAAGAACGTGGTGCAGGAAATAAAAACTTTTTCACTGGTATTACTTTACGGGAGCGAGCGCCACAAGGAGTTACTTTTGAAGAAAAAATAGTTACAAAAGAGGTCGAAAATACGTCATTTAAGCTTGTTTTGTAACTCAGAGTTAGAAAAGTAACTCTCTTATGTAACTCCCCGAAATTCAGTCATACCAACGGTTTAGAGTTGTTTTTATAGTTATATAGTTACTTTTGTTATTTTGTTTTTATATTAATAAAAAAATAAAAAATATAAATATAAGTATATATAGGGCGTAATGCACTTTTCGAGTAACGAGTTTAACTAAAAATGCTCAAACCTTTGTGGCTGTGGGTTTCAAGCGAGTTACTTAAAAGTAACTAAGTTAATTAACAGGGGTTAAAACGGTGTTTTTGAAGAAATAAGTAACCTTTAAATTGTAAGGAAGTGGTATTTTGAAAACCCTTCATGTTCTATCGATGATTTGGAAAAATGGTGCTGAAATATATCGTGATGAATCGGATGGTAGATTAACTTTGAAAAATGCGAAGTTGGTGCCAGAGGATGTATTAAAGGCAGCTGATCCGATTTTCGATGAAATAGAAAAATGGTTCAAGTCCTGGGAAGAAGCTAGTGCTATTGATAAAACTTTAATGAAAATGGTGCATCAAGCCTGTGGATGGCAACACAATCCGAAATTGAATGAATGGATATGCAAAGACATTGAAGCATTAACATTGTTCATCGAGTGGCAAGAAACATTGTCTAAGAACGGATGGAACGACATTTATGAAGATTATCGACAATATGAGAATGATGAATCCAATACTATGAAGAAAAAATTATACGACAGTGCTGTTTTATACGCTAATCAAAATAAGTGATTTACAGCCTCTCTAACGAGACTTAGAGGTTAGATGATAATTATATCAAACTTTTAAACAGAACGTCTGTACGGTGCTTATTTCGAGTGAAAATGAGGAGGTAAATAGATTGGTATGGCTAAATATGAAAAATTAGAAGTTGGTCAACGAATTTGGATTGAATCAATTTGGTACTTCTACACAAATCGTGATCGTTCTGTTAGAGAATATGAAATTGTTGAAGCGAATCGTAACAGTGCTTATGCAGTAAGAGTTGATAATCTTGGTAAAGACAAACCATATCGTGAACGTATTGACCAAAGAACACGAAAAATTAAAAGCGCAGGATCTTTTGGTATTGGTGAAATCTTTTGGGATAGTAAAGAGGCATTTGAAGCTGATGTTAAGCGAGTTAATGATACAGAAATCGCTAGAGAAAAAGCGATAAAAAAGGTGAATAAGATGTCGCTAGAACAACTTCAAGAATTGCTAGGTGGTGACAATCGATGAAAATGAATTTCGATTTTTTATATAAAAATGGCACTAAAGAAACCTTTGAGCAAGTTGTCACAGAAGAGGATCAACAAGCTCTTATAGAAGTTTTAAGCACAATTGAAATCTCAATGAAAGAAGGAATTGATGCTTGTATTACTTTTGGAAAAGAAGGTCATGGTTGGCATTATGTACGAATGAGTGAGGTTGTTCGTGTAACTACTAATGTTATTGAGGGTGAGCCAGAATGATTCACTACCATTACACCGATACCGAATTAAATAAAATCTTAAAAACACTCACAATCGTGGTTGATACTCGTGAACAAGTAAATGACCATATTATGGCGTATTTACGTAGCAAGGATATACCAATCAAATTGAAAAAGCTCGACACTGGCGATTATGGAGCAATGATTCCTAAAAACGAAGGGCTTGGCATCGTGAGAGACATTTATTTAAATAGCCGAGTTGAACGAAAAGCTAGTGTAGATGAGATTGTGGGCAATCTTCTGAAAGACGAACGTACGCGCTTTGAAAATGAATTAATTCGAGCGCAAAATATACCTTTCACACTCTTGCTTGAAGATCCAGAAGGCTACAAAAAAATTATAAACGGAAACTACAGAAGTAAATACGACCCACTTGCATTGCTTGGCTCGTTGAATACTTTCAAGGCTCGTTACGGCTTTGAAATTGTCTATTTAGATAATAAGTTTAGTGGGAATTTTATTTACTACCATTTCTATCATCAAATGAAAAACTACCTAAAGAGAGGGGCTTTTTGACCATCGTGAACATGCGCAATGGGATTCCTATTGTTCAGTCGGTGATTAAAGCTAAAAAAACCACAGTGTAGATTGTGGAAGGCCATACCCAATCCATTTACACGTTACATCGAAATGGCCATGATTGTTGATGGATGCGAAGCAAGTGTCATTATGCCTTACAAATCAGAATGGGTGCAACAGTATATACATGAGGGTTGGCACACAAAGAAAGTGTGGGATGTAGATGAACGCAAAAATGCTTGAGAAGCGTAGAGAGATATTGAAGAAAATTGATGTTCTTTTGTCAAAATGTGATTGTATATCGGCTAGTGAATTTAATAACTGTCCGAATTGTAAAGAGATATCAATGCATAGACAAAAGTTACTTGGCTTAGTAAATAAACGAAATACTAAAATCATTGATATAGATGATTTCATACCAGTTAAAAACTCAAAGGTTCAATTAACAAAAGAAAAATATTTTAAATTAAAAAGTGCTGATAAAACAGATAAGGAAATTGCTGAAATGTGTGGTGTATCTCCGGGAACAATTAAAAACTGGAAAATAGCAAATAACATTGTAACCGAACGTGTTATAAGAAGGAGTTATAAAACGAGATGACAATTGAAGAACAAATCTTAGCAAATCCAGTATTACGAGATATGCAAAACTTACTAGAATTACAGACTGCAAAAGGTCTTGCGAAGTACGGAACAACGGTTAATCCAATGGATCATTCCACTATTGAATGGCTAAAACATTACCGAGAAGAAATGATTGATGGGGCTGTATATGCGACTGTTGTTATTCAAAAACTGGAGGAAATGCAAAATGGAACTAAATAAATTTCAAGAGTTATCAAAGCGTACAATGCCATTCGATGGAGAGCCTAAAAACCCTATTCATTATGAAAACGGATTAACAAATTACGCTATGGGATTGATTGGCGAATGTACAGAAGTGTTGAGAGCTACCAATGATCGTGAAGCGATTTTAAAGGAATTAGGTGACGTTTCGCATTATGCTTTTGGATTATTAACCTTCTTAGGTGAAACATACGACAGCGAGTCACTACCTAATTATTATGCGGAAGGGACAAAGGAAAAGTTAATCGATAAAATCATTATCTTATCAGGCGAGATTTCGGAACAAGTTAAAAAATTCGTGTTTCATCGTCATGAATTAAATTCAAGTAAAGTCAAAATAGCATTAAAAATGTTAATTAAAAACTTGATTGTGTTGGCTGAAAAATACGATACAACTCTTGAAGAAGTTTGCGAAATGAACATTGATAAATTGAAAATGCGTTATCCTGAGTCATTTAACACTAAGGATAGTAAAAAGCGTGTAGATACGGTGCAGTAGTGAAGTGAAAGATAGATAAAAAAACACTAGGGGATTTGGATTTATTATGCTAATTATTTAGCGTAAATATAACCTTTATATACAGCATAGTAGACATTAAATTCGCCTTCTTTAGCATAATCAAATAAACTCAGATTTCCACCATATAAAAAACTTCCTCTCATTTCACTATGATAAATAGTTCCTGGTGGAAATGAATTAAACGTTTTATTAACTGTGACATAATAAGAGCTTGGGTTAACAGAAAGTTTACCTATATTATTTACAGGAATAGGATTCTGTATTTTAAATTCTGCTGCTGAAGCATGATTGGATGGATAGATGGAAAAAGCGAGAAGTAAAGCTGTTAGTAAACTCAAAACAATAATACGACTACTATTAATCTTTTTTACCATTAGTATTCCTCCATTCTAGTTAAATCCCCTAGTAATTTACATTTAAACATATATTATTAAATATTGCAATAAGTGGTAATGGTTGATTTTATTTGAAATTATTTTAAAAGGTAGGTGCTGCACATGCCTACGTTATCGCGTAGTGAAATACAGAACATCGAGAAATATTGGATTGAATACGAACAATATAAGAAGAAATTGCAATACCGCGAGTGGGAGCTGTTGCATCCACATAATCAAGGCGGTGAAATGGTCGGTGGTCGTAGTAATACAATTTCCGATACAACAGCTAAGAAAGCTATGGTACTTGCTAACGATGCCTATTATCAAAACTTAAAGCGCATCATCAAGACTGTGGAAGACCTATACAGTGAACTTGATGAGGATATGCGAACAATCGTAGATATGCGTTACTGGGATAAAGACGGCTGTTACGAGTGGGAAGATATCTCGGATAAACTGTATATTTCACGTCATAAGGTATTACGTAAACGTAACATTCTTATAGATAAAACTGCTGAAAGGATTGGTTGGGTGTGATTAACACATTTATGAATAAAATAGCTCAACATAAATGCGATCATAGTTTTATGCTACCTAAACTTTTGAACATGTATCCACACAAAGCTGAATATAAGTGTAGAAAATGCGGTTATGTTGAAGTTAGAACAATGAACGACAAAGAGGTTGAAACATACACAAAAAGCCTATGGGTAAACGATTTAGAATCATTAAATGGCTATTAGAAAGAAAGTGAACTTGTTAACACCAAGGAAGTTCGCAAAAAAGTGTAGTAAATTGATATTGTGAAGTAATAACAAAAGCGCACGGAAATGCGTTATAAATTAATTGCCTTACAAATATACGTCTTGTGAAGAAACAAGCATGAGAGACTACTAATTTGGTAGTCTCTTTTTAAGTGAGTGTTTTATATGACAATACATTCCATTTATCCTATGATATAGGTAGATGGGAGGTGCTGATAATGGCTGGAACAATTAGTTTTTTTCTAACAGGTCCTAATGATACTGTTCAAGAGAAAATTGATAAGATTGTAAAAGAACACGAAACGCTTAATCCAAAACACAAAGCTTTTGTAAAAATCATTAATTCGACAACAGAAGGTTGTGCTTCAGGAACAACTCAACACACGTACAGTTTAGATTTGATACACGTTGATGATTTAAAGGATGAAAAATGATACATATAAGTCGCGCTCACTACGAGTTGCGGCTTTTTATTATGTCTTGAAGACTGTATATCCTATCGACCACCAAATAATCGTAGGCGTTAATCGTGGGGTTATGAATAGGGTGTGCAGTCTTGAAGATGTAAGAAAGGATGGTTGGATGGATAAAGAAGCAGTTTTAAAACCACTAGAACGATTAATCACTTTACTATCTAATACCGAATATGAAACAGAAGCATTAGAAACTAAAAAAGAAATAGAATCTATCTGGGATGAAGAAGAGTTTCAATTTTACGCTAATTATATTCGGGATTAATATAAGTCGAAAGCTAAAACAGACTATAAAAGCTAATGAGCAAATCATTATTAATTGTGGAGGGCGAGTGAATGGCAAGCGAAATCATTATCAAAATGAGTTCGGCTAACGAACCACCGAAGATAACACTTAATGGCAAGAGGATAAAAGGAATCATTGGTCTTGATTATAATTACGAAACATTAGATGACAAATCACAAGGTCAGCATAATTTCACAGTGAAATATTGCGATAAAGAATCTCATGTTATTCGCACTGTATCAACTAATAAAGTGTGGGAGGGATGAACAATGAAGATTGGTTATAGATGTATGGACAATCCTGCTCATTCATTTAAATCAAGAAGCAAACACATGGAAGGTGTTCGTTGTCCGATGTGTCAATGTCAAGTGTTACCTACAGGTATGGATGAACATGAGTACATTCAATTACCTTATTACCAAGACTTGAAGAATCAATGTACAGATTCTAAAAGAGAAGCTGATATAAAGCGATTAGAGAGTATTAAATCCTTTGGTAGATTTACAAGAACAAATCGAGATGGTCCAGGTGAAATCGTTAGTTGTGTTCTTAAAGAAGATTTCGATTGGTTAGTGGATCAACTTGAAAAGCGAATGAAGAAAGATATATGAAAGGAGAATGAATAATGGCAAAAGTAGAAGGAATCACAATCGGATTTGAATTTGATAGCAAATCTAAATTAAAGCTACGAGCAATCGCTAAACATGCTGAAGCATTGGCTGATGAATTAGATGCTATTGATAACAAATGGGAATGTCCGAGGTGTGGTGAGAGCAATTACAATGATTACTTTGCAGGTAATAGTTTTAAACATCGTTTGTGTAAAGGGTGTAATCGTTCATACACAGTTGAGGATTTCTTAGCTGATGAACTACCAACACGATTAGAAGGTTCGGATTGATGTCATGCAACAGTACGTTACTGATGAACAAAAGAGTAAATTCTACAGCTCATACACATGGCGTAAGTTACGTCAGCAAATAAAAGAACGGGACAACTTTGAATGCCAGGAGTGCAAACGCAACGGCTTAGTATTCATCGACACATTCGAGATGAATAAGTCAGGTCGACGGAAGAAGATTAAACTAATAGTCCATCACAAACTCGAATTGCAAGATAGACCTGACCTTGCTTTAGATGTAGATAATCTCGAAACGTTATGTGTAAATTGCCATAACAAGTTACATGATCGTTACTTCAAGTTTGCTTCATGGCAACCAAAGCGTAATCGATTTGCTGACGACGAAAAGTGGTAGAAGAACATACCCCCGGGTCAAAAAGTTTTGAAAATTTTTCTGGAGGGGACACCGGTACTAGGGGTAGGTAACTGTCTGGATTATTTTTATTTAATATCAATTTCAATGGCATTTCTAATACGTCTAAGACGTTTTAGAATATGTCCTGTTTTCTCGTTCATCCGAACTAATAGAAAGGCGGTGACACTATGGAAATGCCTAAATACGTCACTGATTATATTCAGTCGTGGCGAGACGGAAAAATAACTTTAAATGAAGAACGAGTACAGCTTATTGAATGGCTAGAGGAAGATATTTTAACGATGGAAGATGCGTACTTCGATATTGAAATGATTGAAAAGTTTATTCAGTTTGCTAATGAACGTTACTTCCCGTTGCAGCCATTTCAAACGTTTATATCATGCTTCGTATTTATGCGATATACGGAAGATGAAACTTTAGTATTTGATGAATTTTTAATATACATGGCACGTGGAGCTGGTAAGAATGGTTTTATTTCCGCACTTGCCGATTTCTTTATCAGTGAGGAACATGGCATTAAAAATTACAATGTATCAATCGTGGCCAACAGCGAAAAGCAGGCCAAGACTTCATTTGTTGAAGTTTATAACAAGCTTAATAACAAAGATGAATATAAGGAAGCTTACAAGGTCCGCAAAGAGACAATCGAAAATATTAAAACAATGTCGGTCTTTCAGTTTCACACAAGTAACGCCGGAACAAAAGATGGTTTGCGTGACGGCTGTGTCATTTACGATGAAATACATCAATACGAGGATTCAACAATCGTTGATGTATTTGCTTCAGGTCTTGGTAAAGTTGCAGATTCAAGGCAATTTTATATAGGGACTGATGGCTATATTCGAGATGGCTTTATCGACAAAATAAAGGAACGAGCTAAGAATATCCTAGAGCGACAAGTAAGCGTTCGAGATGATTCCCTTTTCCCCTTCCTCTGCACTGTGAATGACGAGGAAGAGATGCACGATAGCGAAAATTGGGAGAAAGCAAACCCAATGTTTCATAAGCCATTATCGCCATATGCAAAAACTTTATTACGTGTTGTCACAAAGCAATATCGCAAGTTAGAAAATGACCCTAGTGGTTATGAAGAATTTGTAACCAAACGAATGAATTTGCCTAAAGTAGATTTAGAAAAAAACGTAACAACGTGGGAAAAAATCTTGGCAACTAATCAAGAGTATGATTTGGACGGCTTAAAAGGTCGTGAATGCATCGGTTGTGTTGACTATGCATCTATTCGAGATTTTGTAGCATGTGGTTTATTGTTCCTGAAGCAAAACAAATACATCCTACCTAAAGAATTAACTTACTCGTATGTATGTAAACCATTTGCAGATAAGCATTACGCATACAGTCGCGATAAAGCAGAAGGTAACAATAAAAAAGATCATCGTAAATTTGCGCCGATACGTGAGTGGGAAGAAAAGAAACTACTCAAAGTATTGGATAAGGAATCGATGGATCCATTCATCGTCGTGAAATGGTTTGTTGACATGCGTGACAAAGAAGGCTGGAATATCAAGAAAATCATCGGAGATAACTTCCGTATGGAAATTTTGCGTCCGCTATTCGAAAAAGAAGGATTCGAAGTTGAAGTCATTCGCAATCCAGATGCAGCAAGTGCATTATTGGCACCACGAATTGAATTGGCGTTTGATGAAGAGCGAATCATATGGGGTGATAACCCTTTAATGCGTTGGTATTGCAATAACGTATTGGTTGAAATCGGTGGCAACGGCGAGAAAAAATATAAAAAAAAAGAACGAGTGAAGCGTAAAACAGACGGCTTCATGATGTTCCTTTATGGATTGTGGGCAACTAGAGATTTAGAAGATTTTGATGTTGGGACAACGTTGAAAGCATTGAATTCAATTAATTTCTAACGTCTACATCTTCAACTGTGGGAGGCATACAAAGGAGGTGAGACAGTTAAAATGGGATTTTTATCAAACATCTTTCAACGCAATCAAACTTTAAAGTCATCGTATGAGTTTGATTTTGAGGGCTTGGAAGTTGAACAACGAGCTTACCTGAAAACTATGGCTTTAGAGGTTTGCATCGGCTTTATTGCTCGCACAGTTGCAATGGCTACATTTCGTATTTCTCAACATAATAAACGCGTTTATGATGATTGGGATTATTCACTCAACGTTAGACCGAATACAGACCAATCAGCAGCAGAATTTTGGCAAGACTTTGCTTACCGTGCCATTCATAATAACGAAGTGTTGGTGATAGTAAGCGATAGCGGGGATTTATTAATCGCTGATTCATTTACTCGCAAAGAGTACGCCGTATTACCTGATACGTTTTCTAATGTAACAGTAAAGGAATTTACGTTCCAACGTACCTTCAAAATGGATGAAGTTATTTATATTACTTACAACAATGAGAAGTTAACAAAATTCATGAAGGGACTATTTGCAGATTACACCGAATTATTCAGCCGTATGATTCAAACATCGATGTTTTCAAATCAAATTAGGGCAACGGCTAGCGTCGATGCACAACAAAAACTCGATGATGAAAACCTAGCTGAATTAGGAAGCTTCATCAATAAAATGTTTAATGCCTTCAAAACGAAAGTGTTTGCAATCGTACCAAAACTGAAAGGCTTCGATTACGAGGAAATTACAGATGGTACAAATGGCGGCCGTTCCATTGAAGATATTACGAAAATATCCGACAAAGCGGTTGAACACGTAGCGCAACTTTTAGGCATTCCAGTTGCGTTAGTTCGTGGTGATATGTCTGAGTACGAAACGGCTTTAAAAGCGTATGACAAGTTTTGTTATGGTCCGTTTCTTAAGAAAATTTCTGATGAATTGAACAACAAGACAATCGAGAAGAAGGATTATCAAAACGGACGCAAAATCAAAGTACGCGGCATTGTGATAGACGATCCATTGGAACGACTCGATAAAGTTGATAAGGGTATCGCAAGCGGAGTTATTACACCAAATGAAGGTCGGGTAGAGTTCTTGAATTTAGAGCCATCAGACGATCCAGCTATGAATTTACATTACATCACTAAAAATTATGAAAAAGCGCAACATTCGAAGGGAGGTGAAAATGAAAATGAAGAAAATTAATATCCGAGGTATGATTATCAAAGACTCTCAAAAAGAGAAATATGATAATTTGAACATTGAAAACACCTCTCCAGGTGATGTAATTAATCAGATTGTGGAAGGTGAAGAATTAGAGATTACAATTAATTCTATTGGTGGCGATTTACTAGCTGGAGGAGAGATTTACACAGCTTTGAAATCTCATAATGCTAAAATCAAAATCAATATTATCTTTGCCGCTAGTATTGCTACTGTGGTAGCTATGGCCGGGGATGAAGTTTTAATTTCACCGACTGGTCAATTTATGATCCATAACGTTAGTGTATCTACAGATGGTGATTATCGTAAAATGGAGAAATTAGCAGTTACCTTGAAGGATATGAACTCTACTATTATTCAAGCATATAAAGCTAGAACTAATAAAAGCGAAGAAGAGTTATCTAAATTAATGGATAACGAAACTTGGTTCAATGCACAAGGTGCTAAAGATAACGGCTTTGTAGATGGTATCATGTTTGAAGAGGTAAAAGAACTATCTTTTGTTGCCTGTTTGAATGAATCTGCTAACAAATTAGCAGAAATGACTAATGCAAATGAAGATGATAAGTTTTTAGCTATCGAAAAACAACTGCAATCATTCCAGAATGAATTAACAGAAATGAAAAATCAACAAAAACAGGAGCCAACGCTACAGCCGGTACAAGCGACTAACAAGCGTAAAGGGTTCCTTTTTTAATACAAAAATTTGGAGGTAATCATAAATGGTTATGAAATTAAACAATCACACTGAAAATTACGAAGAGGCGAAATTAAATTACGCTAACGTTGTAAAAAATGAAGAGTCAACACCAGAACAAGTCGAAGTCGCTTGGGTAAACATGCAAGATGCATTAGTCAATTCACTTACTACTCAAATCTCAAATGAAGTTGCTAACAACACTTTAGATCAAGTTATTTTATCTAACCGTGGTGCAGATGTATTAACGGCAGAAGAAACTAAATTCTTCAATGCAGTTGTTTCTGATGGTTTTCAAGATGAAATTGTTCTTCCAGAGACAACCGAAGAACGCATTTACGAGGATTTAACAAGCGATCATCCATTACTTTCTGTAATCAATTTCCGAAATCTAGGAACCATCACATTAACTGCAATCACTTCTGAATATGAAGGTGCAGCGGTATGGGGCCCAATCTTCGGAGATATCAAAGGGCAATTAAACGCGGCATTCAAGCAAGAAAAAATTGCGCAATCTAAACTAACTGCGTTCGTTGTATTACCGAAGGACTTAGCAAAATTCGGCCCTAAATGGGTTGCGGCTTATGTACAAACGCAAATTACAGAAACATATGCAGTAGCATTAGAAAATGCGATTATCAACGGTGCTGGTCCAACAAAAGAAGAACCGATTGGTTTGATCCGTAATTTATCAGCAGCGGTAGACCCAACAAACGGTCATGCTAAAAAAGCTCCAGTGGGTGAATTAACATTAGCTGATCCAAAAACAATCATCAAAGAATTTGCAGGAATCGGTAAAGAATTATCTAAGAAAGAAAACGGTAAGCCTTTAAATGTTAGCGGAAAAGTTGCACTAGTAATTAATCCTGCTGATGCGTGGGATTTAAAAGGTGACTTTACTATTCAAAACTCACTAGGTGATTATATTACAAAACTTCCTTACAATTTCATTCTCATTGAATCGGAATTTGCTACAAAAGGTGAGTTAGTTGCATTCGTTTGTGATCGTTATGATGCATACCGTGGCGGTGGCGTCGAGGTAACTGAATATAAAGAAACGTTAGCAATGGAAGATTGCAATTTACACATTGCGAAAACATTTGCGTTCGGTAAACCACGCGACAATAAAGTAGCAGCGATTTACACATTACCAGTGACTCCTTAATCTTTAAGGAGTTTTACTATCTGAGGAGGCGTTAAGATGTACAAGGTAATTAGAAATTTCAAAGATAAGGATGGTCACTTTTACAAAATAGAGGATCCTTATCCGGTTGAAGGTTCAAAAAAACCAACAGCTGCACGAATTAAAGTATTGTCGTCCACAAATAACTTATACGGTCAGATTTTCATTAAGAAAAACGAAGCTCCAAAAGAGAAGTAGGTGAGTTAAATGAATGAAATCACAGAAGAACTTTTAGCTGAATTTAAAGAGCGTATGAAGTTAAGTGATGATGAAGATGGTAATTTAACTCGCATTTTAAAAGCTTCAACTGAAGATTTAATCGATAAATGCGGAGACTATGATGTGCACGTAAATGAGCGATTTAAAGAATTGGTCTTTGAACGTAGCCGATATGCATATAACGACGCAATCGAATATTTTGATAATAATTTTTTAACACAAATTACGACACTAGCAATTTCAAAAGCACTCTCCTCTTCATCATCTGTGGAGGGCGATACCAGTGAAAAAGAATAACTACAACTACAACAATCAAACAGGTATGTATAGACATAAAATTTTTTTACGACAACGAACGATTACAACAGATGATCTTCTGCAAGAAATCGAAACTTTTGAAGATTATGGTCATTTTTGGGCAATGGTGAAAACATCGAAAAACGGTGAGTTGATAGAGAACGGACAAGAACAAGTAAAGGTTCAAAAACGTTACGTGTTGAAGTACTCAAAGAAGTTGGATGATTTTATCAATGTTGAAAAGACATCATTTGAATTGGTTCACAAAGGCGTAATTTTTGATGTTCGAGAAGCTATCAATGATAACGACATGAATGAAACCATCACTGTTTATGCAGAAGGGCGTATTTAAATGGCTATTGATGTAGATAATCTAGCTTCTGAAATAAATCGTCAATTAGCTTTATACGCACACCAAACAGAGGAAAAGGTGAATGATATTGCTGGAAAAGTAGCAAATGAAGGCGTTGAGTTGTTAAAGGCAAATTCACCTAAATCTCCTGGTGGCGGGGATTACGCTGAAAGTTGGGCACGTAAAAAAGTTGGGAAGAAATTTGTCGTCCACAATAAAGAGCACTACCGATTAACACATTTACTTGAAAAAGGACATGCCAAGATAAATGGTGGACGAGTGGGTGCAAGAGTCCATATAAAACCTGTAGAGGACAGGATGATTCAAGAATTTGAAGATGAGCTAGTAAAGGGGTTGAGTAAGTGACGTTATCAGAGTTAGCTCAAAAACTAAAGGCACTTGGTTATCCAGTCGCTTATTCTCATTTTAAGTCAGTACAAGTACCTCCGTTCCTCTGCTACCTAGTTGTGGACGGCGATACCTTCAGTGCTGATAATACAGTTTTATCTAAATCTACTTATGTAGATATTGAGCTGTATGTAGCCAATAAAGATTTGGCTGCAGAGAAAAAAATCGAAGATATGTTAAAAGAAAACGAACTCTCTTGGTCTTATGATGAAATATTCATCAAAGACGAGGGAGTTTTTAAATGCACATATTCAATTACTTTAATTAATTAAAAGGAGCGATTAACACTATGAAAGAAAATAGATACCCAATGTTAATGCCATTAGATATTCAAATGTTTGGAGAAAACAAAGTACGTTTTGGCTTAAAGAACGTCCATTATGCGGTGGCTACAGAAGCAGCAGATGGAAAATTAACATATGGAACACCAGAAAGATATCCTGGTGCTGTTTCATTAAGTTTGGATCCACGAGGCGAAACGTCAGAGTTCTATGCAGACGACCGTGTTTTTTATGCAACATCAGTGAATAACGGATATGAGGGCACTTATGAAGCTGCTGAATTACCTTTAAAGTTCCGTACAGAGGTATTAGGAGATGAATTAGATGAAACATCAGGCGTTCTTACAGAAACAGCAAATGCAAAGCAGAAAACGATTGCTTTAATGTTTGAATTTGATGGCGATGTAAAAGCAACACGTCATGTACTGTATAACGTTACTGTAAGTCGTCCAGGTACATCTGGTGAGACGAAAACAGAGTCTACAGAACCAACTACACAAGAATTATCGTTCATTGCTGGGCCAACTGTTGATGGTGTTGTTAAACGTGCTACAACAGGGACAACAACACCAGAAATTTATGATGGATGGTATGCAAAGGTATTTGAACCTACAGAAGTACCAACACCTTAATTAAGGATTGTGGAGGGCAAATAGATGGAAATTACATTAACTATTGATGATAAACCGGTTAAATTTAAATCGAGTGGTGCTGTAACAAAACGTTATAAAATGCAGTTTCAACGTGACTTCTTTGCAGATATAGCAAGTTTAGGAATTACAATGGCGAAGGAAGATATTAAATCAACAGATAACGAAAAAACAATGGAGTTCATGCGTAAAATCGATTTTGATTTATTCTTAGATATCGCATGGGTGTTTGCAAAAACAGCTGATAATTCAATTCATGATCCATTGACTTGGTTAGATGGATTTGAAACATTTCCTATCATTGAAATTTTGCCAGAGTTGCAAGATTTAATTGCACTTACAATTAGCTCTAAAAAAAAATAGATAATGATGGTACGTCTACAGGAGAACCAATCTCTACAGAGACGTACCTTTATTTATGCAAAGAATGCGGATTAACACATGAAGACTTAGAAACGATGACCATTGGTATGACGCTTGATTTTATTGATGAATATCTAGAAAAGAAAAATCCAAACAAAAAAGAAAAGAAAACTGTTCGTAAAGCATCACAAGCAGATTTCGACTCATTTTAGCACTTGCCTTTGGCAGGTGTTTTTTTGTCCAGAAAAGGTAGGTGAAATAAATGTCAACCAGTCGAATCAAAGGTATTACGATTGAGCTCAATGGAGATACAACCGGGTTAACGGATGCGCTGAAAGATGTAAATAAAGAAAGTAATAAGGTTTCTGGTGAGTTGAAAGCAGTTGAACGAGGATTAAAGTTTGATCCTAGTAGTACCGAATTAATAGCACAGAAGCAGCAACATTTAGGGGAGCAAATCCAAAATACAACCAAAAAACTAGATGTACTAAAGACTGCTCAATCACAAGTGGAAGAACAATTCCGTAATGGCGATATTGGCGCTGAACAGTATCAAGCGTTTCAACGTGAATTAGCTACAACGGAAGCTCAACTAAAATCATACGAAGGCAAGCTAATGAGTTCTGTAGCAGAGCAATCTAAATTAACTCAAAGTACCAACGAATTAAAGACTTTCTTTAGTGCGACAGGAACAGAGGTCAATAAATTTTCGGATGTATTAGGTACCAGATTAACTAATGCAATACGTGAAGGTAATGCCACTTCTGATCAGATGGCCAAAGCGTTAACTTTAATGGGCCAAAAAGCATTAGGTGCAAGCGCGGATATTGACCGTATGCGTAATTCATTGCGTAATGCTGATGCTGGCGCTTCATTAAAAACTATCCAGAAGGATTTAGCAGACATAGCTAAAGACGCAGATAAAGCAGGAGATAGTGTTAATGGTTTTGGTGACAAACTAAAAGGTGTTGCAGCCGGATTAGTTGCTGGCGGTGGACTAGCTGCTACGATCCACGAAGCGTTAGAAGTATCCAGTTTAAATACTCAAATCGATATCTCTATGAATCTCAATGAAGCAGATACAAAAGCAGTACGTGCATCGATTATGGAAACAACTGCTGCGATTGGTGATGAAGAAGCTGCATATGAGGGCATACGAAGACAAATGACCCTTAATAAAGATGCATCTATGCAAACTAACCAAGAGATAATAAAAGGTGCATCAATGATTTCAAGTGCATATAAAGAGGTTGATTTTAAAGAGTTAATCCAGGAGTCATTTGAAATCGGTAAAGAATTAGGTATATCTCAAAAAGAAGCATTAGCTTTTACTAACCAATTACTTTCTGTTGGATTCCCTCCAGAACAACTGGATATTATTTCTGAATACGGGAATCAGCTAAAAAGAGCGGGCTATGATGGTGAACAGATTCAAGCATTATTTGCGGCTGGTGTTGAAACTGGTACTTGGAATATTGATAATTTGCTCGATGGTCTAAAAGAGGGACGTATCAGAGCGGCAGAGTTCAGCACTGGTATGAGTAATGGAATGAAAGATACTATCAAGGATGCAGGGCTATCTACTAAAGCATTTGAAGATTGGGGAGATGCAATAGCTAAAGGTGGTGCAGGTGGAGATAAAGCATTTCAAGAAATGACTAAAGCTCTAATGAGTGTTGAAAACGAAACTACTCGTAACGCTCTAGGAGTAGAGATTTTTGGTACGAAATGGGAAGACCAAGGTGAAAACATTGCAGCTACTATCCTTAATATGAATAAACATATGAAGGCTACAGCAGAGATGCAAGGCAAAATCACCGAAGATACCGAAAAGATGAATGCTGATCCAGCTTATAGATTAGCAGAAGCTATGAATAAAATTAAACAATCTTTAGCACCAGTTTTAGCAGATCTTGCAGAAATGGTAGCCTCTATTGCTGATTGGGTAGCTGAGAACCCTAAATTAACAGCTACAATCGTAGGTGTTGTTGTAGTATTAGGAACATTAATTGGAGCATTCGCGGCTTTAATGCCGGCAATTGGTTCGTTTGTCGGACTCGTCGGTGGAGGGAGTGCCGCTGTTGGTATCCTTGGTTCTGCTTTGGCAGTATTGACAGGACCAATTGGTTTAACAGTTGCTGCTGTAGCTGGACTTGGAGTTGGTATATATGCTGTAACCCAAGAATTTAGTAAATCATCGATTCAAGTTGAAGATTGGAAAACTAAGGTATCTGAAACCACAGCACAGGCAGTCGGAAGTTTCATGGATTTATCAGAGCAAGCAACGTTATCACTCAATCAATTAGCTTGGTCCGGTACAACAGTCACTCAAGAAATGGCTACAAATATCATCGGTATTTATAGCCAAATGGGGCAGCAAGTATTAACCGAAATGCAAAGCGATCATGCAGAACAACTTGCTTCTATGCAATCTCACTTCGCTAATTCAAAAGCTTTAACAGAGCAAGAAGAACAACAAATATTAGTTAATATGCAAACGAAACAAGTTGAAAAAGAACAACAAATAAGCGAGGGACAAGCGCGAATTGCAGAAATTCTAAATACAGCTAAAGAACAAAAACGAGCTATTACTGAAGCAGAACAACAAGAAATTAACGGGATACAACAGACAATGACTGAAAATGCAGTAACGTATCTCTCTGAAAATGAGCGCGATCAGAAAGTTATTTTAGAAACTCTCAAAAATGAAGCATCCAGTATAACTGCTGAACAAGCAGCCCAGGTCGTGCAAAATTCAAAGAAACAAAAAGATGAAGTTGTAAAGGAAGCTCAGGATCAATATAACAAGACACATTCAGAAATCACTAAGCAAAGAGATGAACTGGGCACTATTAGTGCTGAACAAGCTGATAAGTTAATTGAAGAAGCTGAAAGACAACGTGATAATACAATAAAAAATGCGCAAGACATGCACACAAAAGTAGTGGGCGAAGCTAAAACCCAAGCCAGTGAGCATGTGGGACAAGTCGATTGGGAAACCGGAGAAGTATTATCTAAGTGGGAAGTTTTTAAAAACAACGCATCGAAAAAATGGGGCGAAATAAAAGAAAGTGCTTCAAAGAAATGGGAAGAAATAAAAACTGATACTGTCACAAAATGGGAAGAAATAAAGACTTGGCCGGGTAAGAAGATTGAAGAAATGAAATCGGCCGTTGAGAAGAAGATGGGCGAAGTCAAAACTAAAATAGAAACAAAGTGGAAAGAAGCAGAATCGTTTTTAAAAGGAGTAAAACTTGTCCAAATAGGTAAAGACATCGTCAACGGTTTGATTGAAGGTATTGGCGATATGTTCGGCGGTGTTAAAAAGAAAGTCGAAGAATTAGCTGGTTTTATTCCAGAATGGGCTAAAGATATTTTAGGTATCCATTCTCCATCACGTGTCATGAAACAGATTGGTCTATGGACAGGTGAAGGTTTAGTCATCGGTTTGGATGAATCGAGTCCTCGAGTTAATAAAGCGATGGAGGACATCGGTAATGGTATTCTTGATGTTTCTAAAAAATATCAGGAAGAATACACAAATCTGCTAGATGAATATAACAAGAAAAACGAAGATAAAAATGATAAGACACTTGAAAAAATCTACAAAATTCGAAATAACGCAGCTAAGAAAAAACGTGCATTAACTCAAAAAGAATTACAGGATATTGCTTTGTTAGAAGCTTCATATAAAGACCAAAAGGTGAAATCTGAAATTGATTTTCAGAAGAAATACAAAGCACTCGTAGAAAAATCTGAAAAAGAATATCTAGAAGTCATCAAAAGTTATATTGCTGATAAAAAATCATTGGATGAATTGTCTTTATTAGACGAGGCAGCCGTTTGGGAACAATCCATTGAAATGTTTGTGGAGGGCTCAAAAGAACGTATCTTAGCACAAAAGGAATATCAAAAAGCTGTCGATGCTGTTAATAAAGAAATCCTAGCTATTAATAAAGACTACCAGTCTCAAATGCAAAAAATTAATGATGATCTTCTGAAGGAAGAAGAAAGATTAAACAAAGAGTACAAAACTGTATTTGACAATCGCGTAAAAACACTTATGTCATACGCTGGTACGTTTGATGCATTTAAAGTTGAGCTAAATCGTACAGGACAAGAATTATTGGATAATTTGCAAGGTCAGGTTGATGGCTTTAAAAAGTGGCAAGATGAATTTGCAAAGCTTTCTGGGCGCAGTATCGATGATGGTTTATTAAAAGAGCTATCGGATTTAGGTGTTAAAGCCTTACCAGAACTCGTAGCACTTAATAGTATGACTGATGAACAATTAACGCAATACAGTGAGTTGTATCGCGAGAAATCGCAATTAGCGCGTGAACAAACTGAAAAAGAATTGGTCGGCATGCGTGAAAACACGGATATTCAAATTCAAGAACTTCGTAAAGTTGCAGCAAGTCAACTCGATAAACTGAAAACTGAGTGGAGTTTAAAAATAAAGGAGCTCACAAGTACTACAGCAAGTGAACTAAGCTCGTTGCAACAAATTGGCGCAGATGCAGGGCAAGGGCTACTAAACGGTTTAGCAAGCATGGAAGGACCATTGATTTCAAAAGCCCAACAAATTGCTAATGCCATTTCAAGTACTATTCAACAAGCACTAGACATCCACAGTCCGTCACGTGTGATGAAAGGCTTCGGTATCAATGTTGGCCAAGGCTTAATAGTCGGCATGGATGAAATGATTCATAAGGTTGCTCAGTCTTCACAAAGGCTATCAGATGCCGTGAGCAATGTGCATGGATCAATTGCTAGTAGTCATGCCAAATCACAGGGGAATGCTAACTCCATTTCATCTTCTACAACTACTATAGACAACAGAAAAACTTTTGCTCCAGTGATTCATAATCATGGGGGAACGAATGACAATAGTAGAGCATCGGAAAAAATGCTAAAACGATTAGCATTTCAATTGAATTATTAGGAGGTGGCGACTTGATTGTAAAATCATTAAAGGCGACTAATCGTAATGGCGACTCGATTACTTTCGGTCGTCATTTTCGTTTGATTGAAGGTTTTGATTTAAGTAATTTAACAGCGGGTGTTAATTATTCGTCTTCTACAATGGATGGAGCTACTTATCAAAATACTCGTTTGGATGTGCGTGATTTCGATTTAGCATTTTTCATCTATAACGATTATCAAGAAAAATGGTGGGTGGAAGAAAGGCGTAGGGAATTATTCAGGGTATTCAATCCAAAACAAAATCCAATTCGATTAGACTTTGAAACAAAAGGCGGGGAGTCCTATTATGTGAATGCCAATGCAGAAGGTACTCCTAGCCTTCCACAAGGATTTGAGAATGATAACAGGGCATGGCAAAAAGGATTGATTCAATTTACTTGTGATGATCCCTTTATTTATTCAGCAACATCAACAATTGTAGAAGTAGCATCATGGATACCTTCATTTGAGTTTCCCCTTGAGATTGTGGAGGGCGGTATTGAAATGGGCTATCGTAATCCATCATTAATTAAAAATGTTTATAACGATGGAGATAATGAAACAGGAATGATTATAGAATTCAAAGCTTTAGCAAGCTTATCGAAACCATCCTTAATAAACGTGAATACCTATGAAACTTTTAAACTCAACACGGATATGATTGGTGGAGACGTTATAAGAGTAAATACAAATAAAGGTCAACTATCCGTTGTGATGATCCGTAACAATGTTCAAACAGATTTTTTTAATAAGGTTGACCGACTTTCTAATTTCTTAAAGTTAGCACCAGGAGATAATCTTTTTCGTTATGATGCCGTATCTGGAATCGACAACTTGGAAGTTCGAATGATATACAGAAATCGTTTTGTGGGAGTTTGATGTTATGCAAGATATTGAATTGCATATATATGACATTAATTTTAATCGGCTAGCTATAATCGACGTGTATGAAGAAGTTGAGTTTAAGCTGAAATATAACGGTCACTCCATTTGTTTTTTAACTGTGGAAGGCAACAAGAAAAACGCTGACTTGCTACTCGTAAATGAAGATGAATTAGAAAAGGAATTACGAATCATTGTTCGTTCGGATGATCCAAACAGAGGCTATGTCATTGAAACTGCTCAATTTGAAGATGAAGAAAAAACAGTAATTGGAGTTATTGCATATTCACTTAGTATCATGACTAGTTGGCGATGGATTATAGGTCAGCAGCGTTTCCAAGGAAAAATTGAAGATGTTCTAAAAGGTTTTGTTCATGCAAATTGTATCAATACATCTAGTCCTTCTCGTATCATTCCAAATTTGGTACTGGGCGTGAATGAAGGAATAAACATTTTAGCAGATGAGTCATACACTCATAAGGAATTAGACATAGCCCTTTGGGAGATGTGCGAAAAGAATGAAGTGTCATTCGAAATATTAATGAATCACGACGCTAAGAAATATGTATTTAGCACTTTTAAGGGTGTTGATCGTAGTTCCGAGCAAGAAGCTAATCCTCATATCACATTTACTAAGGGGTTTGAAAACATCATATCTCAGTCCTATACAGACGATAAAAGTAATTATAAATCGACTGCATATGTAGCTGGCGAGGGTGAAGACATCGACCGAACAATTATAGAAGTCGGAGAGGCTTTCAGCGGATTTAACCGCAGGGAAGTCTTTTTTGATGCTCGTGATTTACAAAGTGAATATAAAGAAGGCGATACAACTGTAACCATTCCACAGAATGAATATATAGACTTGCTAAAAGAGCGAGGAAACAACCGTAAACAAGATTATCAACGCATTCGCACATTTGAAAGTGAAGCGAATCTTTACTCACAATTCAAACTTAACAGGGATTATTTTCTTGGTGATGTCGTTACGAACAGAAATGATGAGTTAGGCATTATGATGCATCAGCGAATAGTTGCAGTAAATGAAAAAATGAATCGTGAGGGATATACATTGAATTTAGATTATGGAACAGCAATTCCAACGCTACTAGACAAGATAAAAAGGGAGGTAAAATAGTGGCTATTACAAGTGGATTTCATAATAGTATCAACGGCGACCGTAAATACGGCGCTGATTTTTTTGCACTTTTTTTCGGTACATTAATCGCCAATGGTGTATTTCCTAATCCGAGTACAGGATTACAAGTAACTGCAAATTCAAACATGACTACTTCCGTAAAGGCGGGTAAAGGATGGATTAACGGCTACTTTATAGTCAATGATGGAGATTATGTGCTAAAGCACGACAATGCAGATGGCGTATTAAAACGTATCGATCGCGTGGTTATGAAACTTAATCATGTTGAACGTGAAATTGAAGTTTTAATTAAGAAAGGAACATTTGCAAGTAGCCCTGTAGCTCCTTCATTACAAAGAGATGCTGACGCATATGAGCTAGCATTAGCAGATGTATTAATCAATAATGGAGCAACTCAAATAACGCAGACTAACATTACTGACCAAAGGCTAAATACATCACTATGCGGTATCGTACACGGTACAGTAAACCAAGTTGATACAACTACAATATTTAATCAATATAAAGCATGGTTTGCTGAAACGACAGGCAGTGTAGCTGGTGAAATTGATGCATGGCAAACGCAACAAAAACAAGAATTTGATGAATGGTTTGCTACAATACAAGACCTTTTAGAAGGTGACGTTGCAGCAAATTTAGCAGCTAAAATAGTAGATTTAGAAAGAAAAGTTGATTCGAAATTCACAGAAGTCGATGGAGCTATTGCGGCCGTTGACACAAAAGTCGGTAATCATATCAAAGAGGATAAGGATTTAGGGCACGTCTGGTATTTAGGAAGTTCGGGCGGAGTTAATGACTTACTTGTGAACAGCACGGGATTGCTTCCGTGGGTTAACAAAGACGCGGCGACTCTTGTTCCTAAAACGGGAGCCTCTTTTCGATTCGTGAAATCGGGCACTAACACAGGAGCTGTCACTGTGAAGATTACCGACACGGTACTAGGAAAGTCAACAGCAGTTTATCAAGTTCTTGATCCTTCGGGAAAACCGCTTACGGCGGGGGCTATGGCGAATTTAGGGCCGTATACACTATGCTTTAATGGCGTAAATTTTTTCTTGCAGGGTAGAGGGGGTGGATACTATCAAGGGGACATTATAAAAGCACAAGACCTTGTTAACCGAACATATATGGCAACAAATTCAATAGACCCAATAGACATTAATAATCTTAGCTATGCTGCAGGTTTTATGCACTCAGAAATCGCCACAATTAACGGTGTCGAATATGCTTTTGCGTGGTCAAGCAGTTACTATACAGGTCAAACGTTTTACTGTTGGGACGTACTTACAGGGAAAATGCTATGGTCAATGCGCCCGTCTGGCTATTCATACCACACTCGTATCATTGTATATAACGATAAGTTGTATGTAGGGGTATTCGGCAAAGACGACACCACTGCGCTAAATGGCTATGGGTTAGAGATACTAAACCCTATAACTGGGACGCGAATTGCTCTAGTAGGAGGTACTGTCCCATCATCATACGCGGACAGGGCTTCTGACATTTGTTTGTGGGATAACGGACCAACCAAAGAAGTATTACTTCTTACTACTAACTATGATAATAAGTATGTGTGGATTGCTAGATTTAATGCTACTAGCGGTTCATTCATAGGGGTTAGTTCTAACTTAGGTGGCAACCATACTGATGGGATACCTTACAGAATGCAAACTGTAGGAGATTACATCTTTTTAGCCAGTTCCAAAAGTATGTACCAACATAAAGGGGTTAATTTTAGTTACACAGGAAAAGTTCCTTTTACCTACGAGTATCAATTGTTAGGGCTAGCCGCTAACAATGCGGGTGGCATATCTGCTATACACGTATATGGAGTAGTTTATGTTTATTCAACGTCCCTAGCTACGCTATCGTCTATTGGCGTTATAGGTCAGGAGTGTTCTGGGTTATCTATCAAAGGCGACTTAATGAGTTACGCTAATAAGACCGGCGTATATATGTACCGTCTTGCGTCGGATGCTAAAAGCGCCAGTTATATAGAGACAATAACAGCTCCGTGTGACCTTTCGAATATCTCTACAGTAGATAATATAGGGTTTTCGGAAAACGCTGTAATACCGCCATTGTACGCAACGAAATTTTTAGCTCCAGTACTTTCTAAGACATTAAAAATACAAAGATAAAGGAGATGTAAAACATGGGAAAAATATTTTTATTTTTACAAGACGCAAACGAACCAAACATACAACGTATAGGGGCATATCATTACGCGCCAGAATTGTTAACAGAAGAAGAATTAAAACTAGGTATCCTAGTGGACGAAGTGCCACAAGCTGAAAACATTCCTGGTAAAAGCGCCGATTTATTTTATAACATAGATACACAGGAACTGTTTTACAAGTATTTTGACATAGAGTTACCGCCTACGTCGCCAGAGCAACAAATTAAGGACTTGCAAAAAGAGCTAAATGCCGTAAAAACAGAAAATAAAACGTTAATGTTGGCATTGGCAGAATCAGCAGAGGCACAGCAACAAGACAATTTAGAGAATCAATTAGCTATTGCGGAATTGGCGGAATTAATAGCAAATAAGGAGGTTTTATAATGGCTAAATTATATTGGGATTTAATTAAAATGAGTTTGCGGACAGTTGACCAAGTGCCATTGTTGTGGCGAGAAGCAGTACAAGCATTACTCGATAGCGAAAACAAGTAAACGCAGCATAAGCTAGCGTTATTTTTTATGTCTGAATTAAGAGGGAATACTTTCCTTTTTGTCGAATTGAGTAAAAAGAAGATGAAAGGGGAGTATTAAATGAGAAGAGATATGGAATACGTAAGATTAATGTTAATCGATTTATCGAATGGTAAATTTAACAGAAAAATTCCACATACTGATAGAATGCCTGCATCTCATGAAAGAGAGGAATACGAAAAATACATGTATCATCTAACTCTATTGAAAGATGGTGGATTTATTTCTTATAAGATGGACGGAACGTTTGACGGAAATCTTTTATATGCGTGTCCTCAATTAACATGGGAGGGAAATGATTTTTTAGATGCTATTGAAAATGATACAGTATGGAATAAAACAAAGGGGATTGCAAAAGAAAAAGGATTAGAGATTGCGAAAATTTCTTTTGATGTTGTGAAAAATCTTGCTATTCAACAATCAAAGAAGATGTTGGGAATAGAATAATCGATTTTAAAATATGCCTTCCACAGATAATTGTGGAGGGCTTTTATTATGCAGAAAAGGAAGGTGTCAGATGAAAACAGACACATTATATACATCGTTTATTGGCGGTGCAATGGCATGGATTGGATACCTTATTGGAGGTATTGACCACTTAATTAAAGCGTTAGTTATATTCATGACTATCGATTACGCACTAGGCTTTATGGTTAGTTTAGTCTTCAAGAAAACTGAAAGTAAAAAGATGTTTAAGGGCTTAATCAAAAAGACAGCAATGGTATTAATGGTCATTGCAGCAGTACAACTTGATTCAGCAACAGAGAGTGGAAATTTTATGCGTAATGCAATGATCCTGTTCTTAATCGGGATGGAAGGTATAAGTATGATTGAAAATCTAGGGAAGTTAGGCATTAAAGTACCTAAATTTTTAGCGAATGCTTTTACACAGTTACAAATGGATAACGATGATAAGTCAAAGGACGGTGAGACGAAATGAATGTAAGTGAAATTGAAATTCACCCGGGGCATTGGAAACTATTAAACAGTGGAGCTAATGGTATTTTGAACGAAGTAACCGAAGCGAGAAAAGTAGCAAAACGTGTTTATGAAATTTTAAAAACTTCAAATGTACCATGCACATATTACGAGGACAATTCATCAACAAACCAACGTCAAAATATAAATTATCTGGTTAGTCAACATAACAAGGATCGCGATGGTTTAATTGTATCTATACATTTTAATTCTGGCGGAGATAGTTCAAAGGCAATTGGTACAGAGGTACTTTACTATGACCAACAAACGTTAGCGTCACGCATTTCAAAGGCTATATCAGGTGCTACAGGTGGAGAATTATTAAACAGAGGTGCAAAACAGCGATTAGATTTAGGTGTTCTTGCTAGTACCTATGAACCAGCCATTCTAATCGAGGTGTGCTTTGTTAATTCAATTATGGACGCTGCTATATATCGACGTGATTTCGAAAAGATATGTATGGCTATTGCAAAAGAGTTAGCAGCATATTTGGGTAAAGCAGTGCCTTCCACACCATCAATTGTGGAGGACAAACAAACAGAAAAGGATGATGATACAATGAAATTTTCGAATGAGACAACGGAGGTTGCAGTACGTGACCACATTAAACAATCTGTAGATAAAAAACTGATTGATAAGTCATGGTTAGATAAATTTGATAATGGCACTATGACTACAGGAGACTATGAAGGTTTGAAACTTATCATTGCACAGCGTAGTAAATAAGTAAGTGGAGGCTTAAATACACAGGCTGTTAAGTATAATATTATTCTGAATGACACTTGAAGGATTCACAGTATGGAACTATGACAACTGAACGTTTGATGGGTTTGAATATTACTATTTAGTAGCGTAAAAATTATAAATAATAGTCAAAATAATTATAGTACTTGTTGAATTAAATATAAGTCCGTAATCAAATAATGCATATAAAAACAAGGCACCTCCGGTACGATAGGCAATTGTCATATCATGCTTTAAAAACAAACATATAATGTAAGATAATAAACTTGGAGATGGTTAAATGAATTGCTATTATGCATATAACCCACTATATACACCTAATCAGTGTTATGGATACAATCAATTATATGAAGTAGAACCTAAACAGATTGCAAAACGTATTAATGATGCTGATGCTAAAATAGAAGATTTAAAAGATGGCTTTATGCGGTATTATTGGACAAATACAGAGCGTATAGTCCCTGGTGAACATGTAGATTTCCGATTAATTACACCTTCTAATGAAAATGTTATAAGTGCAGGATATAGCTCTAATCCAGTAACAAACTTATTTCCCTTTCAAATTGCCTCTATTTCTGAACACAATAATGAAATAAGGAATGTTATGGCTGTGATGCTTGCTAATCAGTCACGTGATTACCTAGTTGTTGACTTATGGGTTGTTACTAAAAAAATATAAAAACTTGCGAAAGTATTATCTTTTTTAGTATGTAATGTAACTGGAATAATCGTTAGCTTTTGTTATTGCTTATAAATGGCATTTCCATAAATTGATACATTAATCGTACAAGAGGTGTAGCTCTATTATATGCGTTGTTTGAATGTGAGCTTACAATTTAATCATTAAAAAACCAAAGCCCAGGTGCTCAATTAATTTTGAACCGGGGCTTTTTCTACGTTTCTAAAACTTTTTCTTGCCAAAACACAAACGTCTGTTCTAAAATAAAACAAACAAACGTTCTTATTTGAGAGGTGCAAAGGATGAAAGAACAACTGTTAAAGCGATGCAGCGTAATCAATTTTTAAATATGATGTACATGGCTAAAGACGGTACAGTATCAAAAAGACGTATTAAAATCATTAAGGTTGTCGGAGATTCATTTCAAGCTTACTGCTTCAGTAGACAGGCAAAACGTACATTTATGATTGATAGTGTATTGGCGGTTGTTCCAGTCTTCCACAAGGAGCGAGAGGTTGTATGATTAGCTTTGAACAAAGGCGATTACTTCATAAATACGTAGTTTATGATATGGCTGTACAATCGTTACAGCGTGACTACAAGGTAATCGAAAACCTTAAAATGAGCAAAGTATATTTGCCGATACTTGACAAACTTTTAGATGACATTTCACAAGAATGTTACAACTCAAAAAGGCTGTTGGCCAAAGATAAAATTAGGTTAGTAAAATGGGAAAAGATAGATGAATACTTTAGTGATGTACATGTAGCGACAGCAGGGAATGATGTGGTGCTACGTTATGCTAATATGGCACTAAAAACTCAGGTGGAAAATTTATTATTAAGCCACCAAAATAAATGACAGGCACTGATTAAAAGAGTGCCTATTTTTATGTAATGAAAAAAGCCACTCATTTGAGCGACTTATTTTAGTTTAACTTGTAAGATTACAGAATCGTTTTCAATACTACTGTAGTATGTGTACGTAATATTATTAAGAGTATAGACTTCGGTATGGTCAACCAGTTTTCCATCACCTGTAAAGCCGAGCTTTTCCAAAATAGCTGATTGTTGCTGAGTACTTAAAGTTTTATCTGCACTCTGCAATAATGCTTCAAATGCTATTTTAACTTCTTTATTCTGTGTTGATAATGCATTCGATGAGGTTGCTGCGCTAATTTTTTCGATGTTATTTTCTTTATTCACATCCATAAACATAAAAATATCACTTGTTAATTCAATACTATATTTTCCAGCTTCGATTAATTCCTTATCTTTCATACTGATAATAGAATTACTCTTAGTTTTGGTAATAATTTGTTTTAATGTAGTTTCGTATTCATCAATCGCACCTGTTGAAGCTTTATTCCTTGAATTTTCTACGTCTTCGGCGATTTTTGCTTTTTCCTCTTTAGTCAGCTCTACTTTCTCCGTCATTAAACCATCTTCCAGAATAGTATCTAATTTTCCATCTGTGAAAATAAGAGATACATAAGATTCTTTGTCTACTCCGTTTTCTCCATCGTATTCTAAATATAAATATAAATCGTCATCTTCTTTTGCATCTGGATTTTTCGATTTACCACCTACAATTTCTTTTACCTCATCAGGACTCATTCCGTTTTCCAACTTTTTAAACTCGTCTGGAGTAACTGTAGCAGTTTCTTCTCCACATGCAGAAAGTAATAGCGCAGACATAGCGCCTATATAAAATAGCTTTTTCATTTATAAATCCTCCCTCTATATTTCCATTTTAGGAAACTTGGTAGTGAATGTACATATAAAAAACAGACAACCTTGATTAGTTATCTGTTTTCAACAAGTTCTAGTATATCTTCAATTTGTTTAATGTTGAGTGCTTCACAAATTTTTGTGATGTGCTCTTTTTTTAAGCTCATCCTTTGATTATGCACCAATTCGCTTACAACAGCTTGTCTTAGTCCTGTCATTTTGACTAGTTCACCTTGAGTCATATTCCGTTCTTCTAGTACCTCTTTTAGCTTTACTCGCATTTCCATTGTATTCACCATCCTTCATTTATTATTCCTAATTCTATTATAAAACATTTCCGTTTAAACGTAAATAAAATGGTTGACTTTCCGTTTAAACGTATATAATATAAATATCAATAAGACGTTTAAACGGAAAAACGTATATACGGATAAAAGGAAGGTGAAATAACAAATGGCATTTGAATACTTAGCACAATACACAACATTTAACTCAGTAGCAGATATGGATAAGAGTGTGGATGACAATATGGCAGCACACTATTATGAACTAACAGAATCAGAAAGAGCTATCGTTTTAAAGTTAGCTTCACACAGCTTGGAGCATCCAGGAGTATGTCACTTAAAAGCAAGTACAATTGCTGCATCATTAGAGATTAGCACAAAAACTGTTTATCGTTCGATGAAAAAATTAGATGAGTTAGGAATCATCGAAAAAGTACCTGGAACAAAATTAAATGGCATAAAAGGAGCTAGCATTTATCGCATTTTACCTTATGTCCCATCGAGCGTGTCCCAACGAGAGACAGACAATGAAGCTAGTAATGACGCGGTTTGTCCTCCACAATCTGAGAATCAAGCATTTAATTCTTTTAATCTTTTAAGTTCTAAACAAGCAAATAATATTATGAGCCTAGGTAATGAATTAGCTTTGCAAGCTGAAAAGAAAAAAGAATACATGAATGAGTACCAGGTGATGTTATTCGATTTCATGAATAGCTTGCCGTTAGCAGATAACCTAAAAGATGAATTACACAAGGTTGTATTAGCAACTCAGATTCAAAGTGCTCCTGACTTTATAAAAGCTAAAAACGTGCTATTCAAAATTGCTATGGATATTAAAGAAGGTGCGCTTACAGTTACAAGTACATTAAGAGCCGTATTTGTAGGATCTTATAGTAAGGCTGTAGAGCGATTAAATAATAAGCCTATTAAATCATCATCTGTGGAGGGCCAACCACATAGAGAGCGTACTGTACCTTTCTATAATTGGTTAAATGAACGTGATGGCCTTCCACAATTAAATAATAAAAGACCAGGTAATTTAGAGAACTGGCTTGAATGGTAGTGAGGAGGATAAGTAATGACTCATTTTGAATACATGGAGCAACATGGTCAAATGAATATGTATGATTTTCTTTCGGTCCAGAAATCGGAACATAAGCTAAATGCGGACCGATTGACATCCACAACTGTTGATAAAGCTGTTGATAAGAAGAAATATATAGAATCTCGTGTAAGAGTGCATATTGTGCGTAGATAAGGAAAAGACCGCTCATTTATCTGCGGTCTAATATCAATTCAAATATTTCGTTCATATCTGTTATTTCTAGTACTTTGCATATTACTGCTAATTGTTCACGATTAATAGTACTACGTTGATTATTTACCATTTCACTTATTGCATTTTGTCTTAATCCTGTTTTTTTGGATAATTCTTTTTGAGTTATTCCGCGGTCTGTTAGTATCTTTTTTAATTTTAATCGTACTTCCAATAGTGTCACCTCGTAACAAAATTTAATAATGGTAATCAGGAATCATTCCCTAAATATCGACATATTGATATATCGATAACTAAAAAGTCTTCTTGATTTACTTCTCGATATACTTCCTAATTTCCTTCTAGTCTACTTTTTAATCAGGAAAGTTGTCCTTACAGTCACTGACTGGTTTTGTTATGTATTATTTCCTTCCTGTTTGCAGCAACTCTTACTATGTAAGATAACCGTGACGCAAATGAAAATGAAGAAAGGGTGAAAGTGTGTTATTCGAAATTTTAACAACTTCACTGATGGGTGGAATTGCTTTAAAAGCATTCTCAAAACATAAAGGATTGTCTTCTAATGATTCTGGAAAGATTCAAAGGATCATGTCACTGTCTGGATTAAATGTCCGTGATGGCAAAGATACATTAACCACACAGCTTGTTAAGAAGAAACGATTTGAATGGGGATGGGAATACAAGTACCGTATTCCTTTAGGTCGTTCATTTGGTGACTATGAAGCAAAGATAAAGGTCTTAGAAGACGGCTTGAATAATCGAAAGAAGAATATTACGTTCAGCGATATGAAACAGTTAGATTTTAATAAGGATCTTCTTCTGCAGCTGCAACAATTGTGGAAGACAAAACTGACTGAACGAAAAGAAATTGAACTATCCTATGATGGATTATTAATTGTTAGGGTGTATGATAAGCCGTTAGCGAAAGAAGTGTCATTTACATCAGGAGAAGGTTGGAGAGTGCCAGTAGGATTGATTCGAGCACTCAACACATTAAAATTTCATGACTTTGAAATAGTACCACATCTAGTCCTTGGAGGCGCAACGCGTTACGGTAAGAGTAATTTCATTAATTCAGTGATTACATCACTAGTTCACAGTGAACCATCGTCTGTTAACTTCTATTTAATCGATCTAAAAGGTGGAGTTGAGCTTTGTGACTACGAGAATATAAAGCAGACTGTATCAATAGCTTACGAGCCAGAAGAAGCTTTAAATACGTTGCAACTAGCTTATAGTCGTATGCGAGAAATACAGTCTGAATTAAGACGTAAAGGCAAGAAGAATGTACAGGAAGGTGGAATAAAAGAAAGATATTTCATCATTGTTGATGAGGTTGGAGAATTAAATCCAACAGAAGCCGTAACAAAAGAAGAAAAAATATTAAAGCAACAATGCCAAACAATCATGTCGCAAATCGCTCGTCTTGGTGCTGGACTTGGTTTTCGCCAAATACTTGCTACACAATATCCGACAGGTGATGTAATCCCTCGTCAATGCAAACAAAATTCAGATGCTAAATTATCCTTCAGAGTACAATCTGCAACAGCTTCTAGAGTTGTATTAGATGAAACCGGTGCAGAACTCCTTCCACAAATCAAAGGTAGGGCTATCTACCAAACTGCAGATAAACGAGAAATCCTACAAACTCCACTTATTACCTCAGATATTATTCAATCCACTATCCTCCCACACTTATTAGGAGAGGAGGAAATCCATGAGAAAGAAACCATTATCGAACAGAGAAGAATCGATACTGTTACTTTTACAGAAGTTTGATTTCCTTACTCGTGATCAATTAAATAAATACCTCAGATTAGGAACTATCCGCAATACAAACAGAGTACTTAATGATTTATCCAAATACCTAGAATGCGTTAGAAATGGTTATCAAAGTATTTATTATTTAAATCGCGAAGGAAGATTATATGTTGGATGTGATAAAGTACGCAAGAAGGGTAGTCATATTGAACATACAGTAATGCGAAATGATATGTGGTTGTTTCAAGGGTGTCCATCTGATTGGAAAAATGAAATGAAGATAGATAATAAAAAGACTTCTGTTATAGCTGATGCGATGTTCAATAAAAATGGTTATTCTTATTTTCTTGAAGTAGATCATCTACAAACGATGCAAGAGAATCGGTCAAAGATATTGAGATACAAAGAATTGATGCCGAATATCGCACTGAAGTTGGGCCATTACCCAGTATTATTGTGGATGACCACAACGGAGCTAAGAAAGAAACAAATAGCTGAAGCGTGTATTGATTTACCGAATTATAAAATCTATACAATCAATGATGTTAAATAAAGGAGGAATAGAAATGTTTAAAAAACGTATAAAAACTGAGGTTGTACCTGTTAATGAATACACAGATTACAGTGATCGATTTGAAGGGGATGAAAAGTATGCAACTTTAAGACATGTAGCCATAGCTGCATCAGTTCCGGCAATCACTGCAGTTGGAACAGGGTTATTTATGTTTAATAAATTTCATAGCGCAATTTCCTCCATAAACATGCCTGTAGACGTTCCTATCCAACAGCATGTATTAGCTCCAGTAATGGCACAAATGCCGTCCACAATTCCTGTTACTGCTATTCCTCAACCTACAGGTATCATTGCAGATAAATCTTTAGAAATATTAGCAACTGCTTTAGATCCAGTTGTACAAATATTAGTCTCTATTAGTTTTCCGATAGCGTCCGTAATCATGGTTGGAGCATGCTTCTTCTTTATGCTTGGTAATTCAGAAAAAGCTTGGAGCATGATTATGAATGCAGGGTTAGGATATGTATTGATAAACCTCAGTCCACTATTCCTACAAATTTTAAAGCAAATAGGTGAGGCTATTTAATAGAAAAAGTTTTAAAAATAAAAAAAGCGTGCTACACACGATCTATAGCAAGACGGTGTGTAAGCACGCTTTTAATTTGTTTGGCACGTAGGAGGTATGAAGTTTAAAAAGGTTTACCTAAATCTTTTTAGATACCTATAAAATAAGCATCGTTAGCATCGCGTTTGAGTGTATGGTGTTTGCATACACCCTGAATCCCAGTACTCCCAATGATTAATTGACCTGTAATTAATTTTCTTCACATTTGAAAATTATTTTTAGCTTTATCCAATATATCCCTCCCTTCCTTAATAAATTTTTAAATAGTCATCAGATGTGCCTCGCTAGGCCATTCCGAGAAGGGTTCTCCCTTCCCGGGGTGATGAATCAGTATTACTTTGCAAGATTACTTATCCTGATTCTTTCTAGCGATTGCGAATATTGGGATGATTTCCATCACTCCCCAAATGGTAAATGTTGTACCACCTGATGTTTTAAATTCTACCAATGGTGGGCCATATAAAACTATTAAAACAACTGCCACCATTGTAATTAAGTATAAAGCTAAGGTTTCTTTTTCCTTCATAAAATACTCCTCCTAAGTTGGCTTTTATATTTTTTTGTTTTTCCAACAATAGGGAGAGAGCAAACACACGATGAGGTTGTCTCCCCCCACCGTGCCAACAAGGAACATTGTATCACAAAAATTATTACTAATAAATGGTATCCGTAATATAGTAATTCATTATTTAAAGAGAATCGATGTATCGTGAATGGCCGAATAAGCTATAAAACACCACTCAATGATGGGTGGTCTAATTAAGTGTTAAATAATAACCTCACATTCTGTTGCTTTAGCAAAAAGCTCATTAAAAAATTCTTGTATACAATTTATTAATTGTGAACAAGTAGCCTCAAAAATATTTATTTCATATAAATCAGTATCCAATCTGATACCTACTTCAGAGACACAACCTAAAGAATTTGCTATTTGAAAAATATTATCACTTGAAGTTATAGAACCACCATCATTATGTACAATATAATTTCTTATTTTTTGATGTTTTTTTATTTCATTCCAAGAACTAAAGTGTGAAATTTCAATGTCATACAGCGAGCTTAGAAATAATGAATATTTATCAATTCCATTCCCTGCTAAATGTTTCACCTTTATTTTATGAGTATTTTTCCTTTCTAAATTCCTACATATTTTGTATAACTCTTTTTCTAAAAAACTAAATAAAGTAATATAAAAAGATTCATTGAATGTATGGTGGTAATTTTCGAAAAGGTGCATTTCATCTTCAAAATTGTACTCATAATGTAATTCGGCTTCTTCCGGTGACATACCTTCCACTTCAATTTTAATGTATTCTTCTAATTTTTCCTTTTCGGACTTTATATAGGAAGGAATTTTTTCTAAATATGTTTTATAGGAATCAAGGCTAAAATTTATTAGAAATTCAGACAATGACTTTCTTGAGATCATTTAATACCTCCCGAATTATGACTTATCAATTATTAAGGATAAAGCAAATTATGTAAAAAAGAAAGACCACTCCAGATGGGTGGTCTTTTTACTATTATTTAACCCCTAATTTTCTCATGGTTTTATACCCATATTTATAAGTATATATTGTGTAAGAAAGGAGGTGAACTCCATGGCAAAAGTCAATTTCGTAGGTGCTACACTGCGCTTAAAGTATGTCGCTGGACACGATGCCCAAAACGAGCCTATGTTCACAACAAAAACGTACCGAAATTTGAACAGCTCGCATTCGGCAGAAGATTTAGTAGCTGTTGCAAAAGCCATTGCAAGTCTATCTTCACATTCACTAGATAGCATTGTAAAACAAGAAACAACAGATTTATCCTAAGGAGGGAAAGCTATGACACAAGTTTTAGAACTGCAATTTGAAACAGCAGCAGGGAAAACAGCAACATTTGCGATTGATGCACCGAAGCCAAAGATAACAGCGGAAGAAATTCAAAAGGTAATGCAAACGATCATCGCTAAAAATGTTTTTGACGGACAAGCTGGCACTCTGGTTACAATGACTGGGGCTCGCCTCGTTGATCGTCAAGTAACAGAATTTGATTTAGAAATCGAATAACTAAGAAATGGTCTTTGCAGCATGTACTGCAAGGACCATTTTCAACAATATTAGTTTTAATTATCAGCAGTGAAGGAGGGAGCAACATGGAACAGTGGTTAAACATGATATCGGATATCGGTTTTCCTATTTTAGTGTCGTTTTATTTACTGCACCGAGTAGAAGTGAAATTAGATGCCATTCATGATGCGCTTGTTTCGTTAAAGTGAAATCGATTTCACAAAGATGTACGAAAGCTGTCACTTGAGTGTCCTTGTCAATATTTACATCGTACGATAGGATGAGGATAGTGTAAGTGGGGAGCGTGTTAAAGATGAGAAATAAAATAATTGTGCTTGTTTTCCTTTTTGCATTTGCAACTGTGCTGAGTGCGTGTGGAAATTCAAAGTTTAAAGCAGATTATAGTTTGGAATTACCAGATTTTGAACATGTCAATCAACGCGGAGAAAAAGTTTCTTTAGAGAGTTTAAAAGGAAAACCGTGGATTGGTATGTATATTTTCACGAATTGTACTTCAATTTGTCCACCAATGTCATTTAATATGACGCAAGTTCAAGAGAAGCTGAAGAAAAAAGGTGTGGAAGATTATAATATTGTTGCGTTTTCAGTTGATCCTGACGTTGATAAACCAGAAGTATTAGCTGATTATTTGAAAAAATATAATGTTCCAGATCAATCAAAATGGAATCTACTTACTGGTTATTCACAAAAGTATATCGAGCAGTTCGCTGTAAAATCAACAAAAATAATTGTCAAAAATGATCCTAACAGCGACCAAGTTGTTCATGGGAATCAATTTTTCTTAGTTGATAAAGATGGCGTAATCGTAAAAATGTATTCGGGGTTTGCAGAGAATCCAGAGGATGTCCCTATTGACACGATTGCATCAGATATAGAAACATATATTGATGAAAATTTATAATAGCTCGAAGGAAACCGTCTCAATTAATGAAGAGACGGTTTTTTTAGTTTATATTTAATCTTTTATACCTGTAGCCTCGTTTATAGTGTAGAAGGAGGGAAAGCTTTTGTCTGATACAGAATATTTAGAGCAACTAATGGAACTACATACAGAGCATTTATTTCGTATCGCATACTACTATACGAAAGATCTACACATAGCTGAGGATATCGTTCAAGATGTGTTTAATCAATAATGCCTTGGCGTAATTGCGTCTGGAATCGGCTTTGTGCTTGCACAAAGAACTCTTTTCCGATTCCGTGACATCCGCCGGAGGCTTTAACTTTTTTCAGCGGATTTTGGACACCCGCTGAAAAGGGACTAATAACCACATTCATCTAACCATCTATAAAGGAGGGAGACTCTGCTGAAAGAAGTTAAATTTTTTCATCATCAAAAGTATTATGAAGAAAGAGGAGAGATGAGGGCGTACTTAGCACGCATGACCATTAATAAATGTAAGGATTATTTAAAGAGCTGGGCATTTCGGAAAATTTCAGTGCAACATAAGCTTTTCTCTAAGCAAAAATCCGTTCTACAAGATACGCTTATTCAACAGGATGAACAAACGATTTTAGATGAAGCAATTTTGAAATTACCGTTAAAGCTACGAGAACCTATTGTGTATTTTTATTTAGAGGATATGACGATAAAAGAAATTGCTAAGCTACTCGAAATCCCTGAAGGTACAGTTAAATCACGATTGAAAAAAGGGAAGGAATTATTAAAAATTGATCTTCATGATATTGAATGGGAGGTACTTTTCCATGGATAAGCATACAATGCATGTGTTGAAGGATGTCTCAGCACATAAAGAAGCAATCATTCAAAAGGTTCAACAACAAATTCAGGAAGATCCGTATCCATCAAAGCAACTTTGGCCGTATCGTGCACTGGCCATCATGATGACATGCTCTATCCTACTATTTATTGCATGGCAAGCTTCGAAACCGATTGACCATTTAACGACAGAAATACTTCATGAAGAAGAAAAACAATCATTCACCGATTTATTTCAAACAGAAGTTGAGGGAACAGAGACAACGTTCAGTCAGTATTTTCCAATAGCAGATCAATTACATCACCGTGAAAATATCAAATTTTATGCGCCGCTTCAGGGCTTCGAGGCTATGCAAGCAGTAGCGGCTACTATGGGGGATGCTGTTCATCTAATAGACCCAGAAACTCTTCCATTTAAATCAAATATACAAGAGGTCTATGCGGTAACATCAGATATGCAAGATGGTAGTCTGCAAAAGCAATTTCAATTTAGTTTTAAACAAAAGTCTCTCACTGGAGTGGATCGTCAATATATTAATTTTACGGTAATAAATGTGGATCATAATCCTTTAGTATACTATAAAGTTACGGATAGTCAGGATTTTTCAGGGGAAATCACGAATATAGGTTTGAATTTCATGAATCCTTTATATTTTCGAGCGATGACACCAGATCAAGGTTTCGCGTATGTATACTATAATTTTGATGCGGCAGGCAAGCGCATTTATCAAATGAGTACAAGAGCCAATGAGTTTTTTACGTATTATAATGGCTATGTATATCAAATAGGCTATCAATTAAATGGTGATCAACAGGAAGCACAAGAAAAAATGGTTGCTCTTGCAAGGGAATTTATCCCGCACATAAATTCAGCGAATGCAAAGAAGTAAGGTGGAAGAAAAACTGCCTGGGAAAGCTCGATTGGTGAAGGCTAGCAATCAGTAGTGTTGAAGAACCCCTTGTGAGTATCGGTTTATTTTAGGCAACAACTAGTTACCAAAATAGCACATTGTATTGTGTTTATATTAAAATAGTTGAAAAGGGATGGGGGGGTTCAACAATGACGGTAGCGCGAATGTATTTAAATGTTGTCAAAACAAGATTTAGAAGTGTCAAAGAGCTAGGCGATAAAACACTCAACCAACTAGAAGAGGCCCAATTGCACTGGGCGTATAATGAAGATTCAAACAGTATCGCAGTGATTGTAAAACATATTAGTGGAAATATGATATCGAGATGGACGGAATTCTTAACGACAGATGGTGAGAAAGCAACGAGAAATCGTGATGATGAATTTACGGATAGCCTTCAGACAAAAGAAGAGGTTATGACAGTATGGGAAAAGGGCTGGCAAGTATTTTTAGATGAGTTACATGGTTTAACGGAAGCTGATTTACAAGAGGTTGTAACGATAAGAGGAGAACGGCATTCCGTGATAGATGCGATTGAAAGACAAATGTCTCATTATTCACAACATGTCGGTCAAATCGTTTACATCGCAAAGCAAATAAAGGGCTCTGAGTGGCAAACATTAAGTATTCCAAAGGGACAATCTCAGGCTTTTACAGAATCAATGTTAAAAAATCATCAACAATAATAAAAAATCGTAGCGTGAGGCTACGATTTTTTTGCTTCCTTGCCTCTATGCAAAATAAAGCTGATACATCGAAGTCTCATCGTCAATAGATTTTGCGATTTCAAAGGCTTCTTGTTGTTTGCGCCCATTAGCAATGATTTCATACATAAATCTTATGAGAAACATTAAATTGGCACTACCATCTATGTAATCATCCGGGGCCAAATAGGAGTGGCAACCTCTTTTTAAAAATGCAGTAGCTAGCTGCTTTTCACCTAAAGTACAGCCAGAGGCAATAACTTTCACATCTTTTAATGTACAGTAATTTAAGATCTCTTGTGGACCGAAAAATTCACCCCTTGGTTCATTTACCTCATAAATATCCTCACCTAGCTTTGGCATGCAAAAACGTCCTTCGTCCCATTTTCTACTATTCTCCCTTATTGTAGTTGTTAATAATTTTGACTGATTTTGGTAAAGTTTCCGATGAACAGCAATATGAAAGCCCGTTCGTTTACCAACATCGTGTAATTGCTACCGCTATGTTTGCACTACGCTTTTAAATAGCCATATTAAATTTACAGAAGTCAAGACATTTGGTGATGTGTTTAAAATTTGTAAAAAATTAGTGTTAATTCATGATAAAAGACGCACTTCTTATGGGATAAAAGATATGATTAGGCTATACTCAAGAGGATAAATGTTAATAGTAGAATAGAGGGAGTCGTATGAAATCAACGGTAGAACGAAAACTGCAATTTGCATTTGGTATAGTTTTAGTATTTCTATTACTAATTACTAGTATTGCCATATACTTTTTAAATGATAATAAACACACACTTGCGGAAATCGAAAAAAATACGGAACTAATGAATTTGTATAATGATATTTCCTTTCAAACAGTTCGTGCAAATGCTGCCATTCGCGGGTATATGTTATATGGTAAAGAAGATATGCTCAACAATCATCAGGAAATACGAGAAACATTACATAAATCTATACAGCGTATTGAAGAACTCGAACATAAAAATACGGACTTTGAACTGTTTTTAAAGCAATTAGAAGCATGGGAAAAGCCTATAGATGAACAAATTGTACCGCTTTTTCAAAGTGGTGAAAAACTGCAAGCCCAGCAGTTAGCATTACCGGTTTTAGGGAAAGGCTCTCTAAAGCTTGTTGAGTTTGGAAAAACGATGGCAACCGCTCAGCAGGACGAAATGCAGGCGCGTATAGAGGCTACTAAGCAAAAGGGCGACAGAAGTGGCAAAGAGATTGCTGTACTAGCAATAGTCTCCTTACTTATAAGCATTATTATTGCGACGGTTTTTGGGCGAAGAGTAGCAAAAAATATTCAGCAAACAGTAGTAGAATTGGACAAATTCTCAACTGGCAATCTACAAACGCACCTGCAATTTAAAACAAAAGATGAGTTTGCCCAACTGGCAGCTTCATTTAATTCGATGTCAGAAAAGCTTCAACATACGATGAAGCAAGTTGGTAATTCGGCTGAACAGGTAGCAGCAACATCCGAGCAGCTCACAGCGAGTAGTATGGAAGTAACACAGGCAACAGAAGTTGTCTCAGAATCGATTCAAGATATTGCACATGGTATTGAAGAACAGGATACATTAACAGGTGATGTACGAAACTTATCCTCGCACATTTTGAAAAAGATGGATGATATATCAACGAATATTAATCATGTTAACTATGCAACTGTAGAAACTAAAAATATGGCTAGCATAGGTCGTTCCTCAGTTCGTAATGTCATTGAACAGATGAATGACATTGCCAATAATACAGAAGAGCTAAGTACACGCGTTAAAGACTTAGATGAAAATACAGCAGCGATCGTCTCAGCAGTCAATGTTATTAAAAATATTGCTACCCAAACAAATCTATTGGCGATCAACGCCTCTATAGAAGCGGCGCGCAGTGGTGAGCATGGTAAGGGCTTTGCTGTAGTGGCAGAAGAGGTACGGAAGCTAGCAGACGAATCGAATCTAGCGGCGGTAGATATTGAAAAGGTTGTTTTGCAAATTACTGAAGATACAAGAATTATCGAGGAAGATATGATCAGTAGTAATGATTCAGTAGTGGTTGGTCGTGAAAAAGTAAATGTGGCAAGAGATAATTTCATTCAAATTGACGATGCCATTAATGATGTGCAAGCTCAAACTGAATCAGTTACAGCGGCTATTCGAACAATCCATCAAGATATTGAAAAACTTGTAAAAGAAATTGACTACATTAGCGAAGTATCCATGAATTCGAGTAGCAATGTTCAAAGTGTTGCAGCATCCTCTGAGGAACAAAATGCGGCGATGGAAGAAGTAGCGGCTGCTTCTACACATTTGTCAAAAATGGCGATTGACTTACAAGAATCCATTCAGGCATTTAAATACTAACAAATAACCCCTATGAATCATACAGAAAGAATGATTCATAGGGTTCTTTGTTTAGTGGATAATGGCGTGGAGAGCTCGAATTATGTCGAGAAAATCAAAAAAATGAAAAAATGTATGAATTTAAGTGTATTTCGTCCGATAAAAACATAAGAAGAAAATTTATTCGATATGAGAAGGGGAGGCTGTGTGCTGGGGACTCTTTGAATATTAAGAGAAACCTCAAAATTGACAATAGACTTTTTAAGAACTCGTAAAGTTAAAAGGAGAGCTGTTGCATGAAACGATTATTTGGAAGCTTTAAGGGTAAGCTCTACACATTATTTGCTCTTATCTTACTAATCCCAGTTATTTCTGTAGGAAGCTTATCGTATCTTTCAGCAAAAAATTCGATAAAGGAAGAAATACTTTTTAGTGCAGATGAAAGTGTAAAAATTTTGAATACATTAATTGATAGTGCTATTAGCACGAAAATAAATGAAATCGCTACCTTTAGCGAGGAAATAAATTCTTCTAAGTACGAACAGAAGGAAACTAAAATAATACCGAATTTTCAAGAATATATGAAGCTGAGTCCAGATGTTTTAAGTATTTATGTTGGAACAAATGACGGAACATTTATCCAAGAACCAAAAATAAATAGCGCGGATTATAATCCTTTAGAAAGGGATTGGTATAAAAAAGCTAAGGAATTAAAAGGTGAGACTTTAATCACGGATCCTTACATAGATGCAGGGACTGGAGATATGGTCGTAACAGTTGCTCGTCAGGTGAAAGATCAGTCTGGGGTAGTTGCAATCGATTTGAAATTGACAGACATTCAAAAAGTCGCAGATTCTATAAGTATCGGAAAAAATGGATATCCTTCTATTTTTGGTGACAAAAATTTGGTCATTTCACATCCTACATTAGAAGCCGGTAAGGAATTAAACGAGAGCTTCCTTAATCAAATGTACGACAGCAAATCTGGCACGTATGATTATGTCTTTGACGGTGATAACCGCATTTTGTTCTTTACAACGAATGAACTGACAAACTGGAAAATCACAGGAACAATTTTTGCAAAGGAAATTGACGAATCAGCATCACCCATTTTGAAAAAAACGTTTCTCGTACTAATTGCTGCGATCGTAATCAGCTCGATTGTATTCTTTTTTGTCATGAAGGCAATTATAAAACCGATTAGATTACTAAAGGATAGTGCAGTAACCATTAGTAAAGGTGATTTAACAGAGAAAGTGACAATCACTTCTCATGACGAGATTGGACAGCTAGGACAAGCCTTTAACGATATGCAAGACAATTTAAGAACTCTTATTCAAAAAATTGAACAAAATGCCGAAGAAGTAGCATCGTCAGCAGAAGAGCTAACAGCCAATGCCACTCAAACGAGCATTGCTACAGAAAAGGTAGCGATTTCGATTCAAGATGTTGCATCGAGCGCAGACACGCAAACGACGAGTGCCACTAAGAATGCAGAATCGTTACAGGAACTTTCCAAGGCAATTCTTCATATAGCTGAGATTTCTTCTACTGTGACAGATCTTTCACAGCATGCAACGCTACAAGCAGACGAAGGTGGAAAAGCAGTCCGAGATACGAAAGATCAAATGCAATCTATTCATGTATCAGTGACCGATTCCAACACGAAAATTCAATCACTACATGAACGTTCTCAGCAAATTACGTCTATATTAGATGTAATTACAAGTATTGCAGACCAAACAAACTTACTTGCTCTCAATGCAGCGATTGAGGCAGCAAGAGCAGGAGAGCATGGAAAAGGCTTTGCAGTTGTTGCTGATGAAGTTAGAAAGCTTGCGGAGCAATCTCAGAAATCTGCACAACAAATTTTCGAGCTAATCCATGGCATTCAGCTAGAAACCGAACAATCTGTAAACATCATGGCAAAAGTTACAGAGGATGTTCAAAATGGTCTACATGTATCGGATGAAGCTATCACGAAGTTCCAAGTGATTATGTCGAGTATGGATGCGATTACTCCTAAAATGGAAGAGGTATCTTCTGCCTCTGAGCAAATGTCAGCAAGTGTACAAGAGGTGACTGCTGTTACGGAAGATTTGGCATTCTCAGCCAAAGGAAATGCAGCTGCTTCAGAGGATGTTGCAGCGTCTACTGAGGAACAATTAGCTTCGATGGAAGAAATTAATGCTTCTGCACAAGCTCTTGCGCATATGGCAGATGAGCTAAAACAGCTAATTAGTCAATTTAAATATTAATAGACGTACGAAAAAATGCCATTCCTCCTTTGGGGAGTGGCATTTTATATTATTGAAAAACTATTGTGTCAATGAAATTAAGGTTTCATTTTAAAAAAAGTAAGCCTCTTCGGCAAAACGAATGGGCGCTTTCTTGAGTCATTTGTTAATAGAAAGTGGTTGTTTTTTAAATAAAACAGGATTTTGTTTCAATAAATCTTTATTCATATAAAAAACGAACTATAGTAGCTTTAGCGATTCTGTTTTGTAGCTATAGAAAATATTCGCAAAGATGTCCTTGAGTATTTTGTTTTTCAATACTAATAAATGACACTGGGACATTTTCTTGTTTGACTAAGTCATTCTATTTTCTAAATTTAATAATGGTAGTGTATTTCCGGAGATTTAATGGCATCAATGCAAAAAGCCTATATTGTTTTCAACCTTTTATTTACTACGGACAGAAAATCGAATGAAACGAAAATTAGTCTTTAAGAATCCGAAAATAGGTTCTACATTGATTTTTCGTTGTCGAAAGATGGCACCTGATTTTCTCTGTGCGAAAGCGAAGCGACAGCAACAAGATTTTCTCTGTGCGAAAGCGAAGCGACAGCAACAACTATGCAAAGATGACATCACCCACACGCTATGCTGTTGTAATCTAGTTAAATCAAAAAAATAAAAAAAGGGGTTTGAAATTAAGTATTTCATCCGATAAAAACCTAGGGTGATATTTCTTCGATAAAAGAAGGGTAGGTTGTGAACAGAGAAGGAAGCGGCATAGTTTCCGAGCCTAAATCATCAAGTAAAGTGTCAGTAAAAGAAACACAATAAAAATACATATCTCAAGAATTTTGAAGACTAAAGGAGAACTGTTGCATGAAAAAATTATTTAGAAGCTTTAAGGGTAAGCTCTACACGTTATTTGCTCTTATCCTATTAGTCCCAGTTATTTCTGTAGGAAGCTTATCGTATCTTTCAGCAAAAAATTCGATAAAAGAAGAAATACTTTTTAGTACAGATCAAAGTGTGAAAATTTTGAATACGTTAATTGATAGTACTATTAGCACGAAAATAAATGAAATCGCTACCTTTAGCGAGGAAATAAATTCTTCTAAGTACAAACAGAAGGAAACTAAAATACTACCGAATTTTCAAGAATATATGAAGCTGAGTCCAGATGTTTTAAGTATTTATGTTGGAACAAATGACGGAGAAGTATTTGTAGAACCAAAATCGAATAGCGCTGATTACAATCCTTTGGAAAGAGATTGGTATAAAGAAGCTATGGCTTTGAAGGGAGAAACTTTAATAACGAAACCTTATAAAGATGTAGCGACAGGAGATATGATTGTAACAATTGCTCAGCAGGTAAAAGATCAATCTGGGGTAGTGGCAATTGATTTAAAATTGACAGACATTCAAAAAGTTTCGGACTCTATCAGTATCGGGAAAAATGGATATTCATCTATTTTTAGTGAAGATAAAATGGTCATTTCAGACCCGACTATAGAACCGGGTAGCGAAATAAAAGAAAGCTTCAGCGACAAAATGTACGACAGCAAATCGGGAACGTATGAATATGTATTTGAAGGTGAAGATCGTATTTTGTTCTTTACAACGAACGAATTGACGAATTGGAAAATTACCGGAACAATTTTTGCGAAGGAAATTGATGAATCAGCATCACCAATTTTAAATCATACATTACTCGTGTTAATTATTGCGATTGTCATAAGTGCAATTGTTTTCTATTTTGTTTTGAAAGGAATCATAAAACCGATTAAATCGCTCAAGGATAGTGCAGTAACCATTAGTAAAGGTGATTTAACAGAGAAAGTGACAATCACTTCTCATGATGAGATTGGACAGCTAGGGCAAGCCTTTAATGATATGCAAGACAGTTTAAGAACTCTTATTCAAAAAATTGAACAAAATGCTGAAGAGGTAGCATCGTCGGCAGAAGAGCTAACAGCCAATGCCACTCAAACGAGCATAGCGACAGAAAAGGTGGCCATTTCGATTCAAGATGTTGCATCGAGCGCAGACACGCAAACGACGAGTGCCACTAAGAATGCAGAATCGTTACAAGAACTTTCTAATGCTATTCTTCATATCGCGGAAATCTCTTCTACTGTGACAGATCTTTCACAGCATGCAACGTTACAAGCAGACGAAGGTGGAAAGGCCGTCCGAGATACAAAAGATCAAATGCAATCTATTCATGTATCAGTGACCGATTCCAACACGAAAATTCAATCACTACATGAACGCTCTCAGCAAATTACGTCTATATTAGATGTAATTACAAGCATTGCAGATCAAACGAACTTACTTGCTCTCAATGCAGCGATTGAGGCAGCAAGAGCAGGGGAGCACGGAAAAGGTTTTGCAGTTGTAGCTGATGAAGTTAGAAAGCTGGCGGAGCAATCCCAGAAATCTGCACAACAAATTTTCGAGCTAATCCATGGCATTCAGTTAGAAACCGAACAATCCGTAAACATCATGGCAAAAGTTACAGAGGATGTTCAAAATGGTCTACATGTATCGGATGAAGCTATCACGAAGTTCCAAGTGATTATGTCGAGTATGGAGGCGATTACTCCTAAAATGGAAGAGGTATCTTCTGCCTCTGAACAAATGTCAGCAAGTGTACAAGAGGTAACTGCTGTTACGGAAGATTTGGCATTTTCAGCAAAAGGAAATGCAGCTGCATCAGAGGATGTTGCAGCGTCTACAGAGGAACAATTAGCTTCGATGGAAGAAATTAATGCTTCTGCACAAGCCCTTGCGCATATGGCAGACGAGCTAAAACAGCTAATTAGTCAATTTAAATATTAATTATAAACATAACAAAAAACGCCATTCCGTTTGAGGAATGGCGTTTTTGTATAGATTATCGATCTTCTTCCCAGCAATCAGTATTTTTCAATGTTGGGATTGATTTTGCATAAAATACAGGATTTTTGCCTGCATTGCGTTGTATTGTAAAGTCGTCTAACACTTGGAAGGCAATTTTACCAAGTAACAAGATGACCGTAATATTGATGATAGCCATTAGTCCCATGAATAGGTCTGCTAAGTTCCAAACAAGCTCTACTTGCGCAAGAGCACCGAACATAACCATAGCAAGAACTAAAATACGGTAGCCAAACATCCAACCTTTATGTGCATTCATAAACTCAATATTAGATTCACCGTAATAGTAATTTCCAACGATCGAACTAAAGGCAAAGAAAATAATAGAAATTGCAATAAAGTAAGGAGCCCATCCACCTACATGTACAGCTAAGGAATTTTGTGTAAGAATAATTCCATTACTTTCACCAGTATTATATAGACCCGCTAAAATAATAATAAACGCTGTTGCAGAACAAATCATAATTGTATCAAAAAATACACCTAAACTTTGCACTAATCCTTGCTTTGCAGGATGTGAGGTATTGGCAGTAGCTGCAGCATTAGGGACACTACCCATACCGGCTTCATTAGAAAATAAGCCACGGCGTACACCTTGCATAATAGCAGCTCCAATCGCACCACCAGCAGCTTCCTGAAGACCAAACGCTTCTGTGAAAATCAATTTGAAAACGGCAGGTATTTCAGTCAGATTCGTTACAATAACAAAAAGGGCTACAGCTAAATAGAAAACCGCCATAACAGGTACAAGTACTTGCGTAACTTTTACAATTCTATGTACGCCACCAAAAATAATCATGGCCGTTAACACAACTAACATAACACCAATGATAGCAGGCTTAATATTAAATGCCTCACCTACAGAAGTTGCAATCGTATTCGATTGTACCGCATTAAATATAAAGCCAAAGCTTAACGTTAAAAGAATACCAAAAATAATCCCTAATTTACGTTGACCTAAAGCTTTTTCCATATAATATGCTGGTCCACCACGGAACGTATCGCCATCCTTTACTTTGTACACCTGTGCAAGCGTACTTTCAATAAAGGCAGTCGCCATTCCTAAGATGGCAATAATCCACATCCAAAATACTGCTCCAGGTCCACCTACACCGATTGCTAATGCAACACCTGTAATATTCCCAGTACCTACACGTGAGGCTGCGCTAATCGTAAAGGCTTGGAACGGAGAAACACCTGAATCTCCCTCTCTTTTCTCCACTATTAAACGAAACATTTCAGGGAAAAGTCGAATTTGGACAAATTTTGTGCCAAATGAAAAATACAATCCAGCAGCTATTAACAATGTAATAATGCAATATGTCCATAAAATATTATTAGTATCACCTACAATATTCGTTAACCATTCCATTTGCTTTCCTCCAATCTCAATACGCTTTAGTCTACACTGTTTTTTTGTAATATATCCACTTTTTGAAAATACTGAATTATATTAATTTTGTGTGCTACGTAATATTTTTACAATATTTGAAATACATATCCCTAGATGTTGGTTAGTATGGATTGTTTTGTAGGGATTTTACCGGATAAATAGAATGAGATGAAAGAAAAATGCAAGTTGTATGAAAAGGAGGTTCGGTATGGTGTTTTACTTACTTTTGTATTGGCACTTTTTAGTTATGATTATGTTAGTGATCATATTTGCAGGAATGATTACTTTTTTGTTTCCCTGGTTTTCATCTATTGTTTTATTGATTTTGAGTGGTCTAATCGGCTTTGTATATTCTATATTCATTGATTATAAGGATGCCAGTTTCTTTTTTATTAGTATTAATCTTGTTGTTAGTTCTATCCCCATTTTATTAATTAGATATTTACACTTCTTAAAAAGAAAAGCGGAAGAAATGGAGGAAGGTAGTTTCAATTAGTGAAATTTTAGAAAATTCTCTTATTTGGGCTGGCTTTTTAGTATAATAATTAAATTATAGGCTAATCAAGAAAAGATAGGTATGACAATTGTTGAAACCAAGTTGGAGCAGAAATGAACATGATATTATGTGTAATCAGTCAAATTAAAGGGGGAATTTGTATGAAAACTATTGGGGAGTCTTCTGCTGAGTATTACCGTCTTATGAATCAAGAGGTAAAGACACAATTAGGAGGCTTACATTCAGCCAAATGTATTTTGTATAGTGTAGATTTTCAAGAAATTGAGCATTACCAAGCTGAGGGAGATTGGGAGAAGGCGGGGCAAGTGCTGGGAGAAGCCGCGCAATCTCTAGAGCGTGCAGGGGCAGATTTTATTATCATTTGTACAAATACAATGCACAAAGTTATAGATATCGTTGCCGCAAAAATCCAATTACCGATTTTACATATAGCGGATGCGACAGCAAATCAAATAGAAAAAGCTAGTTTACAAAAAGTTGCCCTTCTTGGGACAAAGTACACGATGGAACAAGATTTCTATAAAGCTAGAGTAGAAGGATTTGGCATTGAAGTGATTGTTCCACTTGTTGACGAGCGTACTGAGGTCAATCGTATCATTTATAAAGAATTATGTTTGGGCCAAATTGAACAAACATCGAAGGAATATTATTTACAGGTGATTGAAAACCTTGTGCAGTCGGGAGCACAAGGAATTATATTAGGCTGTACAGAGATTGGATTACTTATTAAACAGGAGGATCTGAAAGTACCTGTTTTTGATACAACAATTCTCCATGCAAATGCTGCAGTAAATATGGCGATTCATAAGGGGGAGTAATATGAAAGTACGAGAAATGGGAATCGTTATTGGAACAATATCCACTGGAGAGAAAAATTGTATTACCGATGTAGCTGGCGTGCATGTAGGTCATGTAACGCTCGATGAGAAGATGAATCAAGACGGCGCTTATGCCTGTACAGGAGTAACGGCGATTTTACCGCATGATGGCAATTTATTTCAGCAAAAAGTTACTGCGGCAAGCTATGTCATAAATGGCTTTGGGAAAACGACAGGGCTCGTTCAAGTGAATGAACTAGGGGTTATTGAATCGCCAATTATGCTAACGAATACATTTGGCGTTTCGGCTGTAACACAAGGAACGTTACAATTTATGCTAGATTCGAATAGTGAAATAGGTCATTCAACAGGAACTATTAATATCGTAGTCGGGGAATGTAACGATAGCTTTTTAAATTCTATTCGAGAATGTCCTATCACACCTGAACATGCTGAGGAAGCGATCCGCAACGCATCAAATGAAACAGCAAAGGAAGGGGCAGTTGGTGCAGGAAAAGGAATGATGTGCTTTGGCTATAAAGGTGGAATTGGTTCATCTTCCCGAATTGTGACACATGAGTCAACGAACTATACGATAGGATGTATGGTCCTTAGTAATTTCGGGCAAAGCTCAGAGTTTCTAGCACATCGATATATTACTTCGAACGGTCAAAGTGAATCGACATTATCTCCGACAGATGGCTCCATTATCATCGTACTTGCTACAGACGCTCCGCTTAGTAGTCGTCAACTAACACGTGTCATTAAACGTTGCGGTATTGGACTAGGACGTACAGGCAGTCACTTTTCACATGGCAGCGGAGATATAGTCATTGGCTTTACAACAGCACATCATATCGCACATCTATCAGATCAACTTGTTGAAACACGTACACAGCTACGTGAGGATCACCCTATCATGAATCAATTATTTGCAGCAGCTGCAGAAGCAACAGAGGAAGCCATTTTAAATTCATTATCACAGGCACAGACTACAATTGGTCGAGATGGACATAAAGTTGAAGCCTATCGATTTTAGCTCTATAAATAGGCATGAAACATTTTTAATTTTAGTGCTTGAAGTAGTAATAAAAATACTATTTACTTGGCTATTGGACCGTATAGTAATCTCGAAATAATTAGAAGAGTTTACCTCTGTTTTGATTAATATCAAAATGGAGGTTTTTTTATAACCAATTACTAAGGCTTATCACAGATGGTGGATGTCATTCCATAAAACGTATGCCATTTATATAAGCTGATTTCCGTTCTGATTGCACGCCCCTGGAAAACGTCAAGTCGGAACGGAAATCAACCACACGTTATGGTTGGAAACCTTGAAGAAGGTGATGGGTTTCATTTTTTATTGTATTTCGGTAATCTTCTACCCTATCCACGAATAAAATTCCTAAATAGGTGAAAAAACATCCCCTTTCGACTCCTTGCATCAATGATTTGGCGCATCTTGTTTAAAAAACAGAGAATAGCTATTACTCTGTAAGATTTCTTTTTTTATCTAGTCAATAAATTTAAGGTGTGATACATTCGATAAAACTGAATTATCTAAAAATTTTATCGAAACCTGAAATTGGAGGTGTGAACTATACATGACCCCATCTTTCAACCTATTGAGGCAAATAAAACTTCAATAAGGGAATCAACGCCAGCAATTTGTGAAAATGGTGAGCCAATCATTCAAATTGAAGAAGAACATTCAAGAATTTTTATTAAGCCAATATACTATCATCAAAAAATACCAAATAGTTTACAAGTTATTTATTTACGTCAAGGTGTCTATGACCGATTGATAAAAGCACTATTATTATTACCTGAAAATTTTAGCCTGATCTTATATGATGGCTATCGTCCGTTCCAAGTGCAACAATTTTTGTTTAAGAGTTTTTCAAAACAAATCGCACAGCTTTATCCCCATTTTACTGAGCAAGAGGTTGTAAGTGAAACGCGTAAGTATGTTGCGTTTCCAAGCAAAGATCATGCTCAATTCGCCCCACATTTAACAGGTGGAGCGATTGATCTGACACTAGGAGATTTAGAGGGGAATGCATTAAATTTAGGTTCAGCATTTGATGAAATCAGTGGAAAGTCTGCGACACGCTATTTTGAACAACAGCCAGAGGAAGATTGGGAAGCCTGTGTACATCGACGTCTTCTATATAACTGTATGACGATGGTTGGCTTTACGAATTATTCAGAGGAATGGTGGCATTACGATTTTAATAATGTTTCATGGGCAAGACGTGTTGGTGCGCAAGAAGCTAGTTATGGGGCTGTGGAAGCCATTATCCAAGACAATAATATAAAGGAGTTTCGATTTCTATGAAGGTTTATATTAGTGCAGATATTGAAGGAATTACTGGTACAACAGCATGGAGTGAGACGGAGCTAAACGCGCCAGATTATCAGTTTTTCCAAAAGCAAATGACAAAGGAAGTAGAAGCCGCTATAGAGGGGGCTATTCGTGGTGGAGCAACCGAAATTTTACTAAAGGATGCCCATGATTCAGCACGTAATCTAGATATTTCTAATTTACCAGTAAATTGCAAAATTATTCGAGGTTGGACGTATGACCCGATGTGTATGGTCGCGGGACTTGATAAGAGCTTTGATCGAGCGATTTTTATTGGTTACCACAGTAAAGGGGGAAGTGCGCGTAATCCTTTGGCACATACGCTTTGTGTTTTTGCGGATGTGAAAATTAATGGGGAGTATGCGAGTGAATTTTTAATTAATACGTACGCGGCTGCTTTACATGGTGTTCCAGTTTCATTTGTTAGTGGAGATGTGGGGTTAACAGAGGAAATTCAATCAATCAATGATCATATCCTCACATTTGCTACAAAAGAAGGGATCGGAAATGCGACTATTAGTGTTAGCCCACAGCTGACGATTAAAGAAACGAAACGACTTGTTGAGGACTCAATGAAAGTTCCGCGGGAAGATTTGCAAGTACCATTACCGGAGCGCTTTGTAGTGGAAATCATTTATCGTGATCATACGCGTGCATATCGAAACTCGTTCTATCCGAATGCTACGTTTAAACCACATAATACAGTGGAATTCGTAACGGATAATTTTTATGAGGTGCTTCGAATATTACAATTCTTAACATAAGCAATGAAAAGGTAGGTGAATGGATGAAAATAAAAGATATTATCGTAGGGAAAGTAGAAGCACCGCTTATAACACCGTTTAAAACAGCTTTAAGAATAGTGCATAGCATTCACAATATTGCCGTCTATGTTCACACTGATGATGGGCAAATAGGCATCGGTGAAGCGGCACCGACTGCTGCTATTACTGGTGAAACTCTAGGGTCCATTTCGCACGCGATAGAAGAGTATATCAAGCCAGCCGTTATCGGGATGGATATTGAAGAATTGACAGCAATCATGGAGCGAATCGACAGCAGTATTTATCAAAACACCAGTGCGAAAGCCGCCGTAGATATGGCGGTTTATGATTTATTGGCGAAACACTATCAAACACCTCTGTATAAATTACTAGGAGGCTATCGGAAAGAATTAATTACAGATATTACGATAAGTGTAAATGATTCTGAAGAAATGGTGAAGGATAGTATAGCCGCTATTCAGCGAGGTTTTCAAATTTTAAAAATCAAGGTGGGGAAAGATCCAGCAGGTGATGTAGAGCGAGTTGTTGCTATTCGTGATGCAGTTGGACACGCCATAACATTACGGGTGGACGCGAATCAGGGCTGGACACCAAAGCAGGCTGTACAAATTATTGGCGCACTTGAAGATGCAGGTACGAATGTTGAATTGGTTGAGCAGCCTGTTCATTGCCATGATCTAGTAGGAATGCAATTCGTAACGGCTAATACAAAGACAAATATTTTGGCGGATGAAAGTGTTTTCACTGCAAAAGATGCCTATACAATTATTGAAAAGCGAGCTGCAGATTTGATTAATATTAAGCTCATGAAATCAGGAGGCATTTATCAAGCACAGAAAATTTGCCACATTGCGGAGGCAAACGACATACAATGCATGATTGGCTGTATGTTAGAGACAAAAATTAGCGTGAGTGCTGCTGCACATTTTGCCGCATCACAGAAAAATATCACGATGGTAGATTTAGATGGACCGAGTTTATGTGTGAAAGATCCTATTGCTGGGGGTCCAAAATTTGAAAATGATCGAATTAGGATGACAGATGCCGTTGGGGTAGGATTTTCAAAGTAGTTTCTCCAGTGGAAGTGTTTCATCCTCCACTGATGAACAAAAAGGGCTTTTACGGGTAGTTAACCTCCCTGCTTATATATCTTGAAGTGGGAGTCTTGTACTTGACGCTTTCGCTTACGGTACATATAAATCTCTACCCGTTTATGCGAGATAAAAAGATTGCTAGGGGGATGCTTATTATGAAAAGATATTGGATGCTTTTCGCGTTTCTAGTTGTAATGCTTTGTGCAGCCTGTAGTGACGATTCATCAAGTGAAAAAAAATCAGAGTATCGGGTTGTTTATTCGGGGGAAATAAAAACGCTAAATTACTTAAAGACTTCTGAAACGAATGAGTTTGCTGTTGCAGCGAACTTAGTTGATGGATTAATTGAGTATGATAAGTATGGTGTTGTGCAACCGGGCTTAGCGAAAGAATGGTCATCAAATGAAGATGCTACTGTTTGGACGTTCAAGCTTCGAGACGATGCAAAATGGGTTACACATGACGGTAAAGAGTATGCGGATGTTGTTGCTCAAGATTTCGTAGATGGCTTACATTATGTACTTGATGCAAAAAATGAATCATCGACAGCTTGGATTGCGACGGTCGTGAAAAATGGGGAAGCCTTCTATAACGGTGATATGACTGACTTTACGAAGGTAGGCATTAAGGCGGTAGATAAGCAGACAGTGGAATATACTTTAGAAACGCCTACACCTTATTTCCTGTCGATGTTGAACTACGTCTGCTTCTTCCCAGTTAACGGGAAGTTTATAGAAGAAAAAGGTGATAGTTTTGGTACAACTCGTGAACATTTCCTTTATAACGGATCATTTATTTTAGATAAATTTGAACCGCAAAATGAGCGAGTACTTGTGAAAAATGATAAGTATTGGGATAAAGAAAATGTACTGATTGATCGTATTCGCTATAAATATAATAAAGAAGCGGCTACAGTAGCACCAGAATTGTTTTTACGAGGAGAAATCGATTCAACGAGTATTCCAACTTCTATTATTGATGAGTGGTTTAAAGACGAAAAGAAAAAAACACAAATCCGTCAAACACAAAATAACTTCTATACGTACTTCTTTGCATTAAACTTTAATCCGCAGTTTGATGCAGAATACGAGCCTGAAAATTGGAAGAAAGCGGTCAATAATAAAGATTTCCGAAAATCATTGTTCCATGCGCTTGACCGCGAGTCTGCAATGTTAACATTAGAACCTTATAATCCAAAAGATTTACTGAGCAACACAATTACGCCTAAAAACTTTGTCAACATAGAGGGAGTTGACTATACACAATTAAAACCATTAGCTAATCTAACGAACACCGACTCCTTTAATAAGGAAAAGGCATTAGAGTACAAGGAAAAAGCGAAAAAAGCATTAGAAGGGAAAGTAACTTTCCCGGTAAAAGTGTTAATGCCTTATAACTCTGGTAGTCCAGATTGGGCAAATCGTTCACAAGTCGTTGAACAGCAGATTGAAAAATTATTAGGAACTGACTATGTAGACGTTATTGTAGAGGCCGGACCATCGACAGGGTTTTTAGCAGAGGTTCGTAAACCTGGTAAATTTGCATTCCTTGAAGCTAACTGGGGTCCAGACTATGCCGATCCATCAACGTATACGGATCCATTCACTGCAGACGGTACTTATAATAAACCGGAGTTAGCTGAAGGTTATACAGAAGCAAACGGAAAAACTAAATATCAAAACTTAGTAGACGAAGCAAAAGTGACGATCGATACAACAAAACGTTACGAGCTGTTTGCGAAAGCGGAAGCGTTCTTAATTGATGAGGCATTTGTCATTCCTTATTCAGTAGGAGGTAGTGGCTATGTTGCTTCTAAATTAAATCCATTTGAGGCTCAATACTCCCCATTTGGTGTGACGGCCGAGAAATTTAAAGGTCAGCGAGTTTTAGAAAAACCAATGAGTAATGAGGAGTTTAAAGAAGCTTTAGCGAAGTGGGAGCAAGAACGGGCGGAAGCGTTAGCTAATGCGGTAAAATAATTGAAAATTCAATTATTTAAAACCCTATCCCGTCCCGATAATTGTTAGTTAAATGAATCGATCATTAGGGTAGTTAATGTTGAAAAAACATGATGGCTCCATTCAAGATAAATATTCAAATGTAGTGAGTATTGATGAAGGAGATACCGAAATAGAAAAGTCGGGATCTCCTTTAGTCTTTCTGAAAAAGGAGGATGAAGTGATGCTGGGGTATATAGGTAAACGTTTATTACAATCAGTTTTAACACTGTTTATTATTATTACGATTGTTTTTTCATTACTCCGTTTAATGCCTGAAGAAGGTTATTTAGGAGCAGCAGCGGATAAGATGTCTCCTGCTCAACAAGAGATCTATTTAACGAATTTAGGTTTACGGGACCCATTACTTGTACAATTGGGGAACTTTTACACGAATCTGTTTCAAGGTGATTTAGGTAAATCCGTTACATATCGGACAGATGTACCAGTCGTCACGATTATTGCAGATAAGATTATGTATTCCTTACTATTTGGTTTAGGTGCGGTTGCACTATCACTTTTAGTTGGGGTTCCGCTCGGAATATTGATGGCCCAGATGAAGGGACGCTGGCTGGACCGTTTGGGAACTGGCTACATTGTCATTGTTGTTGCAGTGCCAGCCGCCGTTTATTATTTAGTCATTCAAATGTATATTACAGAAATTTTACACTTGCCAATGCTTTTTGATGAGTATCAGCCCATTACTTGGATATTACCACTTACATCAATGGCACTAGCTCCGACTGCTTCCTATGCGATGTGGATGCGGCGTTATATGGTGGATGAACTAAATAAGGATTATATTAAGCTAGCAAAGGCGAAAGGTGTTAAAGAACGTACATTAATGTTTAAACATGTACTACGAAATGCCTTTATTCCGATGGCACAATATTTACTTGCAACCATCCTTTTTACGATTACAGGCTCTATCTATATTGAATCCTTATATTCCATTCCTGGGATGGGGGGCTTACTCGTAGATGCCATACAACGACAAGATAATACGATTGTACAAGGCTTAGTGCTAGTTTTCTCTTCACTTGGAATTATCGGACTCATGTTAGGGGATATTGCAATGGCCCTTGTTGATCCGCGGATTAAATTAGGGAAAGGGGAGAGTGTACGTTAATGGGAATGTATTCAGAAGAAATAAACAATATTTCAAACAAATCACGTGAAACTTTGTTCGAGTTTGCGGAAGTGGATGAGCGTCAAGCTGAAGAAACAGCCTACTCTAATTACTCCTATTGGCGTTCAACTTGGAAATCCTTTTTGAAAAACCGAATCGCTGTTTTTTTATTAGTTGGCGTGCTTATTATCGTAACCTTTACAATTTTACAGCCGTATTTACCAGCGCAAAAATCACCGACTGAAATATATCTTGATGAGCAAACAGGTCTCCAAGCACGTAATATTGCGCCAGGCACTGAATTTTGGTTTGGAACAAACTCCATTGGGCAGGATTTATGGTCACGTATTTGGGCAGGGACAAGGACCTCGCTATTTATTGGCTGTGTCGTTGCTTTAGTAGAAGCTATTGTAGGCATTACGATCGGTACGCTTTGGGGCTTTTCGCGTAAATTAGAGCTACCTATCACGCAGCTATACAACGTCGTTGATAATATCCCGACGACTATCGTACTAATTTTAATGTCCTATATTTTGCGACCGAGTATTTCAACCATCATTATTGCTATGTGTATTACTGGTTGGGTAGAAATGGCGAGGTTTATACGCAATCAAATTGTTATTTTACGAGATCGTGAATATAACTTAGCCTCAAAATGTTTAGGAACACCTGATTACCGAATTATAGTGAAAAATCTATTACCCTATCTTATTTCTGTCATTATGCTACGAATGAGTTTAGCTATTCCATTTGCAATAGGCTCGGAAGTTTTTTTAACATACATCGGATTAGGGCTACCGATTAGTGAGCCGTCTTTAGGAAATTTAATCAATGAAGGCCGAGTGCTCATGATGTCTCCAGAATTAAGATATCAGCTCATTTTCCCAAGTATTGTATTAAGTATCATTACGATTGCATTTTATATTATAGGGAATTCATTTGCAGATGCAGCAGATCCGAAAAATCACGTATAAAGGGGGATGATGGAAGTGACACAAACTAAATCACCTATTTTAACCATCCGAAATCTTGTCATTAAATTTACACTTCGTGGAAGAGTGCTAACGGCTATTCGCAATATTTCTCTTGATTTATACAGAGGTGAAAGCCTTGCAATCGTTGGCGAATCAGGTTCAGGAAAATCAGTTCTCATGAAATCCATCATGGGCTTGCTCGATAAAAATGGCCACATTGATCAAGGGCAAATCCTCTACAATGATCAAGATTTAGCACAGTATAGAACCGAGCGGGAGTGGCTAAGCATTCGTGGAAAAGAAGTGGCAATGGTGACACAAGACCCAATGACATCTTTAAATCCGCTTAAAACGATTGGTAAGCAAATCGAGGAATGTGTTCATTTACATCAGAGATTAAAGGGGAAAGCCGCATACGAAGAAACTTTAAAATTGTTAAAAGATGTTGGCATTCACGATGTGGAAAAGCGCTATAAGCAATACCCACACGAATTTTCCGGTGGTATGCGTCAACGAATCGTGATAGCGATTGCACTAGCGTGTAAGCCCAAAATATTAATTTGTGATGAGCCAACAACTGCGTTAGATGTCACAATCCAAGCACAAATTTTACAGCTGCTAAAAAATCTCCAACAAAAATATGGACTAACAACCGTTTATATAACCCATGATTTAGGCGTTGTTGCGAAAGTTGCCGACCGTATTGCAGTGATGTACGCGGGCGATATTATCGAGGTGGGCAAGACACATGAAATTTTCTTTAATGGCAAGCATCCTTATACTTGGGCGCTCATTTCTTCATTGCCGCAACTAGGCTCAAAAGGACAGCAGCTTTATTCCATCAAAGGTACTCCTCCGAATCTTTTTCAAGAAATTAAAGGAGATGCCTTTGCACCTCGCAATCAATATGCGTTAAAGATTGATTTTGTGGATCGTCCTCCATTTTTTCAGGTGAGTGACACACATTTTGCACGTACTTGGCTATTGGATCCACTTGCTCCGAAAGTAAAGCCACCTGAAGCATTACAAGCCTTTTTCGCAGAAGGGAGACGATACGCCCATGAGTCATAAAGAAGTGTTAGTTGAGGTGGAAAATTTAAAAGTCGTTTTTGGTAAAGGTAAAAATAAATTTATAGCTATTGATGATGTCAGCTTTGATATTTGCAAAGGTGAAACGTTCGGTTTAGTAGGTGAATCTGGCTCTGGAAAAACAACAATCGGCCGAGCTATTATGCGAATCAATGAAGTCACTGAAGGACAAATACTGTATCACGGTAAGAAGCTAAATGGCAAAATATCAAAAGAGTGGGATCGAGAAATTACACAGAAAATCCAAATGATTTTTCAAGATCCTATGGCATCGCTAAATGAACGAGCAAAGGTAGACTATATTATTTCCGAGGGACTTATTAATACAAAAAAAGTCAAAAATGAAGCCGATCGTCAACAGAAGGTACGCAATGCATTGTTAAATGTTGGATTATTACCGGAGTTTTCTAGCCGTTTCCCACATGAATTTTCAGGAGGGCAGCGACAACGTATCGGAATTGCACGTGCACTAGTAATGGAGCCAGAGTTTATTATTGCAGACGAACCAATTTCAGCATTAGATGTATCCATTCGTGCACAAGTATTAAATTTACTAGCAAACTTACAGCAGCAAAATGATTTAACTTATTTATTCATTGCGCATGACTTATCGGTAGTCCGTTTTATTACAGACCGGACGGCTGTAATTTATAAAGGTAAAATTGTTGAGCTAGCTGAGACAGAAAAGCTGTTTTCTAATCCAATTCATCCGTATACAAGGGCGTTAATATCGGCAGTACCTGAGCCAAATCCTTATAAGGAGCGTGATAAAGTCGTAGAAATCTATGATCCGTCACAGCACAACTATGACATTCAGCCACCGTCATTTTTCGAAATAGAGGAAGGTCATTTTGTATTAGCAAATGAAGAGGAATTGGAAAGATACCGAACTTCACGAACAATGGAGGTAAGCAAATGATTCGTCCGAAGGCTTTGAAAAAAGGCGACACTATTGGTTTGATAAGTGCTTCAGGTGCAACCCCACCAGAAAAATTTCTCCCTGCAGTTAAAAGTATTGAAAAACTAGGTTTTAAGGTAGTTGCTGGGGAAACGTGTAGTGCAAGGCATGGCTACTTAGCAGGCTCTGATGAGCTAAGAGCCTCTGAAGTTAATCAAATGTTTAGAGACCCTACTATTGATGGCATCTTCTGCATACGTGGAGGTTATGGAGCAACGAAAATTTTACCGCTTCTGGATTTCGATATGATCAAGGCAAACCCAAAAGTATTTGCTGGCTATAGCGATGTGACAGCATTACATATCGCTTTTAACCAAAGATGTGGCTTTGTCACATATCATACACCAATGCCCTCTACAGAATTTATTCGGCCAGAGATGGATCCATATACATGGAATTTCTTTATCGAAAGTGTGACAGCAACAGAACGAACTGACTACTGTCTTGAAAATCCACCTGGACGTACAATGACAACGCTTGTAGCTGGAAAAGCGACAGGACAGCTTATTGGTGGGAACTTAACATTAGTTACCGCATCTCTTGGAACATCTTATGAAATTGATACAAAGGGCAAAATATTATTTTTAGAGGAAGTAGACGAGAGTGAGCATCGTGTTGATCGGATGCTTACGCAGCTAAAACTAGCAGGCAAACTAGATGAGGTGGCAGGTATCTTACTAGGAGCTTGGACAAATTGTAGTCCTGAAAAACCAAAATATCCAGAGCATAGCCTATCACTACAAACGATTTTCCAAGAAATTTTAGGTCCATTCAATAAACCTATCATTAAGGATATCACTTGTGGTCACATCTTACCGACGATGTCGCTGCCACTAGGTCGTACGATCACGATGGATACGGAGAATCAAATGATAAAAGTGATAGAGTAGGTGAAATATGAAGCAAACGATAACAGAGATTCTTCAAAATGCTCCCTATAAAGTGCATATGTTTGTGAAAGACTGTAAGACTGAGCAATTTTTCATTAGTGAAAAGCTAGAAGACGCGTTTTCTAGTGCTAGCTTAATAAAGGTGCCTATACTGCTAGCTGTTCTGAACTATATAGAAAGCAACAACCAATCTTTAGAGCAAGAGATTGAGATAGCGCCAGAAGAGTGGGTTGATTTTAGTGTTATTAGTGAGCAGCGTCTAGAACAAAGTACCATCTATGAGCTTTTAGTATGGATGATTATTACGAGTGATAATACAGCAACAAATGTATTAATCGATTTTCTAGGGATGGATGCACTCAATCATTATTTTCGTCAAATAGGGCTTAAGCAAACAACCATTCAACGGAAGATGATGGATTTTGAAAAGCTTGTAAAAGGCTTTGATAATACAACGTCGGCAAGTGATATGGCACTATTATTTTCACGAATTTATCGTAGGGACTTGTTATCACCAGCATTTTGTGAGCTAACAATCGATATTTTAAGTCGCCAACGAATACACGAATCATTAAGTCGTTATTTAGTAGATGATGTGAAACTTGCTCATAAAACAGGTGGTCTTGAAACAGTAGATCATGATGCTGGGATTGTGTACAGCAGCTCTGGAGATTATCTCATTGGTGTTTTCGTAACAGAGGTGACGAATAATGATCATGCGAGGCGGCTAATCGGTCGTATTTCCAAAGTTGTTTACGAATACTTGGTGAAGCGGAAGGAGCGGATAGAATGAATGCCATTGTGAAGTCCATGATCGCAAATTTACACGCAAAGGCAGATGAAGCCTCAGAATTAGTGGATGAGGTACTATATGGAATGACGGTAGAAATTATGGAAGACATAGATGAGAACTGGGCACGCATACAAACCGGTTATCGTTATGAAGGCTATTGCCAAAAGGCTAAATTAATAGTTGATAAAACAAAAACAGATACTTGGCGACAAGAAGCAAATCATTTTATTAACCAAAGCTTCGCCGATGTTTTGCAGCAGCCTCGAATTCAAAGTGCGAAAATGATAACACTCGTTAAAGGTTCAATCATCTGCTCGATAACTATTGACAAGTTAGATCCTGAATGGGCAGCAGTGCAATTAGTGTCGGGTGAGACTGGTTATGTACGTAGACAATGGCTACAAGAACAAATTCCAGAAAACAGCTTAACTGAGCAACAAATACGAGAAAATGTGGTCCAAACAGCGCTTAGCTATTTAGCAGCACCATATCGCTGGGGAGGTAAATCGCCACTTGGTATTGATTGCTCAGGTTTATGTTCAATGGCGTATATGTTAAATGGGGTATATATATATCGCGACGCTAAAATTGTTGAAGGTTTTCCTATCAAGGAAATATCTTTAGGGAACATACAAAAGGGAGACTTAATATACTTTCCAGGTCATATTGCTTTATATATAGGAGAGCTTCTTTATGTACATTCTTCGCTTGGCGGGAATGAGGTTAATATTAATAGTCTGGACGAGCAGCATCAGCATTATCGGAAGGATTTGGCAAATTCTGTTACTGCTGTTGGTAGCTTATTTAAATAAAAGTTTTAGAGAAGCTTGACTTGGCTTCTCTTTTTCAATTGTGATAAGAATCGGGAAATTATTGATAAAGATAACCTATTTGCATTATGCTATAATGAAATCAAAATTTAAATGATCGGAGGTTATGAATTGAATCTAGAGTTAAAAGAGTTACTACGTTCCGTTTTAAAAGAAGAATTGACGCCAGTTCATAAACGACTAGAAGGAATGGACCAACGACTAGAAGGAATGGACCAACAACTAGATGTAGTGGAAAAACGTATTGACGACATTGACCAACGCTTATATAAAATTGAAAATGATGTTAGTGAACTTAAGAGTGATGTGCATGAACTTAAAATTGGACAAGCTGAGCTTCAGAAAAATATTGTCGAACATTTAGGTGAGTTTACTGAAAAAATTGCTAAGCAAGTAGAAGATAGAACTTACGCATTAAACAAGCGTGTTTTTGACATAGAGACTGTGATTTACAGATTAATAAGTTAATAATAGACTTCAAAATAAAAAATCTCCATGACAAAAAATTTTACATGGAGATTTTTTATTAATATTTATAAATATTTAATTGCTGACCAGCTTCAAGTGTATCAGATCGAAGCTGATTCCATTGTTTGATGGACGTAACTTTAACATTATGAGCCTCTGCAATATGCATAAGCGAGTCACCATCAGCTACGGTAATTGTCTTTTTATCTTTGACAGGGCTGTCATACTGTTGTAAATCATACTTTGCTATTACTGCATTCAGTTTTTCATTGTATTTTGAATCTGTGGCATAGGAGCCTGTTAAAAACTTTGTGGCATTTGTATAGGACTTCGCATTGCTTTTAAAAACGCCTGCATAGAAATTTTTATCCCATGAAACCCCATTACGCATTAATTTCACATAATCTTGTAAAGATGCCTCATAGGAAGGATATTTGCGGAATTGAGCCATCACCGTAGTCATATTACCTTTCCCATCATCCTCATATGTTTCAAATGTCACTGAGTCATTCTGATAACTACCTTTCATACCAAATAAATTATTATTTGGAGAAGATCCGAGACCACTTTGTCCATGCTCACTTTCTAAAACGGCTTGAGCAATAATAATCGATGCATACAAGTCATTTTCGGCACCGAGTTTCCGAGCAATTTCAGCAATTGAGCCAATAAACTCTTCTACACTAGGACGATTATCTACAACTATAGGCTCTACAGTTTCATTAGTCTTGAATAGCTGTGTCACCATAAAAAACGAAATACAAATAACAATAATAGTAATCAGAAGTCCTTTGAAAAAATTAATTACGTATTTCATTGTTCATTGATGTTGATAGACTACAACATCTGCCTTCCCCCTTTCTATTAAATAACGAAGTTCATATATTTCTAATTATTCTAGAGTCATTAATAGAAATAAAGTCATGTTTTCTTTTACAGAGTATATCATTCATAGAACGATAAAACCCTTCATTTAGTTCCTTAATTTCCAGCACCTTTTAGAAATGAAAGGAGATTGAATAGTAGTTATGCGTATTCAAAAACAGTATACGATTTTCTATGAAAATTATGAGACAAATAGAGTAACGCGTCAAGATGACTAACGTTTTGATATAACACAAAAAATTAAGTTTGAAATGACTTTAGATAGTGAAATATATATAGGAACACGTTATATCTTAAAAAAGTGTTAGTTCTAGACCTACTATGCTTAACGTATATGAAATGAAGAAGACTATAATAGTAGTTTATTTCTATATTAAAACTTAAGTAAATAGACAATGTGTGTTCTTAAAAGATCAAGGAACCCTTGCAAAGTGGAATAGCTGATTTCCGTTACGGCTGGGCCCTAGGAAAGCGCCAAGCCGTAACGGAAATCAACCCATCGTTTTAACAAAATATATATTTAATATAGTAGGTCTACGTATCAATGTTTTAACGGTGATTAAAATTGATGTAACAACTGAGGGTATTCGTTTAACAGATAGTGATGAAAAGGAGCTTATACTATACAATGATAGCATTTGAAAATGTCACAAAAAAATATGCAAATGACCAAGGCGCAGTGAAAGCTATTAATTTAGAGATCAAAAAGGGAGAATTTTTTGTTCTTATTGGACCTAGTGGCTGTGGAAAAACAACATTATTAAAAATGATAAATCGATTAATTCATTTAACGGAAGGGACTATTCGAATTAACGGCAAAAGAATTAGTGATTACAACATTCATGAATTGCGATGGAATATCGGCTATGTCCTTCAACAAATTGCGCTTTTTCCTCATATGACGATTGAAGAAAATATAGCTGTTGTGCCTGAATTGAAAAAATGGAGTAAACCTCAAATCCAGCAACGAGTTCTTGAGTTACTAGATATGGTTGGTCTTGAACCAGATAAATATAGTCAGCGCAAACCAACAGAGCTTTCTGGTGGTGAGCAGCAAAGGGTCGGTGTTATTCGTGCATTAGCAGCGGATCCCGAAATCATTTTAATGGACGAGCCTTTTAGTGCTTTAGATCCAATTAGCCGCACAAAATTACAAGATGATCTTCTTGAGCTTCAGCAAACGATACAAAAAACAATCGTCTTTGTTTCGCATGATATGCAAGAAGCCTTAAAACTTGGTGATCGAATATGCGTAATGAAGGATGGGGAGATTGTGCAGATTGGTACTCCACAAGAAATCATACAAAAGCCTGTTAATGATTTTGTTCGAGAATTTATTGGGATAAAAGAATATGGGGAGCATACTTTCAATATCCAAGATGTAATTGAACCTATTGCAGTTGAGAATATTCAAAGAAATCAAGAGAACACCATTTCCTTCAATGATTCTTTACAGACCATTCTTCAAAAATTAGCTCATTATGAATGTTTGGGTGTGGAAGAAAAAGGGGAAATGATTGGTGTTGTCACAAGAGCATCTATGCTTCAGTATTTAGCACAGGATTCCTTAGAAAGAGGTACTTTAAATGGCTGATTTTTTTGAGGTGTTGAGCGTACGAAAAGGCCAGCTATTGGCATCTTTATTAGAGCATATTCAAATTTCCTTCATTGCGCTATTCTTTGCAGTGGTGATTGCTATTCCTCTAGGGATCTATTTAACGAATAAAAAGAAAATAGCGGAGAGTATTATTGGTATTAGTGCAGTTTTACAAACGATTCCTTCATTAGCGTTATTAGGGTTATTAATTCCGTTGTTTGGCATCGGAAAAGTACCGGCAATTATTGCCTTAGTTGTTTATGCACTTCTTCCCATTTTACGTAATACATTTACGGGGATCAACGAAGTAGATCCATCTTTAAAAGAGGCAGCGATGGCTATGGGGATGAATACGCGAAAGCGATTAGTGAAAGTAGAGTTGCCCCTTGCTATGCCGGTTATCATGGCGGGGATTAGAACAGCTATGGTATTAATCGTTGGAACAGCAACATTAGCAGCATTAATCGGAGCTGGGGGATTAGGAGATATCATTTTGCTTGGTATTGACAGAAACAATACAGCTTTAATTATTTTAGGGGCTGTACCTGCCGCGATTTTAGCCTTAGTGTTTGACTTCTTACTCAAAAAGCTAGAATCACTGTCGTTTAAAAAAACAATTTCAGCATTGAGTATGATTAGTGTTGTTGCATTAGTACTGATTGTCTCCCCACTACTTAACTTCAAAGGGAAAGAAGAGATTATCATTGCAGGGAAGCTTGGTGCTGAGCCAGAGATTCTAATTAATATGTATAAAATGCTAATCGAAAATGAAACAGATTTGAAGGTGCAATTAAAACCTGGGCTTGGTAAGACTTCCTTTGTATTTAATGCTCTTAAATCTGGTAGCATTGATATCTATCCAGAATTTACTGGAACGGCAATTTCAGAGTTTTTAAAAGAGGAAGCCATCAATAATAATCAAGAGGATGTTTATCATCAGGCGCAAGAAGGAATGGTGAATAAGTTTGATATGGTGATGCTTAGTCCGATGAAATATAACAATACGTATGCATTGGCAGTATCAAAGCAAATGGCTGAAACCTATCATTTGCAAACAATTTCTGACATTAAACCTATTCAAGAAAAGATAAAAGCCGGTTTCACATTGGAATTTAATGATCGAGAAGATGGTTATTTGGGCATTCAAAAAAATTATGGTATTTCACTTTCAAATATAACGACTATGGAGCCAAAGCTTAGATATCAGGCAATCGAATCAGGTAATATTAACTTATTAGACGCTTATTCAACGGATAGTGAAATACGTCAATATCATCTGCAAGTGTTGGAAGACGATCAGCAACTATTTCCACCTTATCAAGGAGCTCCATTACTAAGGAAAGAAACGCTAGAGAAGTATCCTGAAATTGAAACAGCTTTAAATAAGCTGGCAAATCAAATAACAGATGATGAGATGCGCGAAATGAATTATCGAGTAAATGTAGATGGCCAAAACATAGAAGACGTGGCACGCGAATATTTAATAAAAGCAGGACTGTTGTAAGACGAAAATAAAAGTAGCTAGAAATGAGATATTTATCTTTTTTCTAGCTACTTTTTATTAGTTTTAGGCTGTTTTCATAAAGATAGTTGCGTAGCCAACCGAAATTACTGCCATAAGATGTTGGTATATTTTGGAGTAATGGGAAGGGTGAATGAAATAGTATAATTAAGTGTTATGTAACTGTTTCGTAATAGGTACCAAGTTTGATATGCTTGGACATTTAGAAGATACTGTCAGGGTAATGATCCAATACATAGAGAAAAGAGAATTGAAAGAATGCGTATGATTTTTTGGACCATTGTAACAAGCGGACTAACTTTGGCAATGGTCGGGTATATGATCCATTTAATGAAAACAAGAAAAGAAAATTTAGATTTGGTGTATGATTTGTATGATCCTTCATTACAGGGATTATTTGTATAGATATTACGTTTTGTATTTACATACCGGAGATAATGAAAGCTGATACTGTAAAGGAAAAGTAGATGGGGGTTTTTGATTTTTTTACAAACCCTTTAACAGGATCAAGTTTGTTTTATTTAGGTCTGCTACTAATGCTATATGGTTTAATAAGTAGATAAAATTCAATTTGAATATTTTTCAACAGAGTTAATTGTATATATTTTGTAGATTAATTCTTTTTTTTACGTTTTAATAACAATAATCTATACGATAGCAGCCTAGTTTTATCAGGAATTTCAAAAATTGCAATGAGACTATGTTCTCGGGTATATTGTACTTATTTTCTAATAACTTTGAGTGATACAGCCTTTTTAGTACATTGATAATTATTATTCAAAGAAAATAACTTGAAAAAGTTCTGAATATGTAAATAATGGTAATTGAAAAATAAGATTGAATTATTCAATAAACAATATTTGGATGTTCGTTGCTTCAATAGTATAATTTCTTCCAGTGCAAGTTGTTTTGGAACTAAATGTGGATTAAAATGGGTATCAGCTCAAAAAATAGCTTTTATTATTCGTTTTTACAGTTGAGCCAAAAATTAATTAAGAAACAGCTTGGAGGAAGAAATGAAAAAGAGTTTATTTTTAATGTCTTCGCTAATTTTATCGACTTCAATCATTCTTAGTGGTTGTGGGAAAGACGGGGACGAAACAAAGAAAGACGATGAACCAAAGAAAGTACAGGAGGAAAAAGGACAAGATAAAGAAAAAGACAAAGTCCAAAAGGAAGAACCTAAAAAAGATCAAGAATCAACAAAAGGTTCAGCTGACTTTGCTTCCTTAATTTCTTATATGGAGAAGGAAACACAAGGGAAAACTAAAGTTCTTTTTGAAAATAATGAACCACAAGTACATAAAATGGAGAATGTTTCAATTTCGATTGATGCATATTCAGTAGTAGAGTTAAAGGATTTCCATACCGATTTTAATATTCCATTTAACGAAGAAAATAACGGTGGTGTCATTTTAGCTAAATATACAGTGAAGAATGATATGGATAAAGATGTTTATTACATGCCTAGTTTAGACGTTACATTTACAGGTGCTAGTAAATATTATACGAATGATAAGTATTTGATTCCGGAAGAAGATCAATTACCAAGAAAACTAAGCTTCGAAACAGATTATTTGATAAAAGCGGGTGATGAGGTAACTGGGTATATCGCTTATCCATTCGGTGAAACAGATTTAGCAAAAATCAATGAATTGGGCACAGTATCAGTAATGATTCCAGTACCGCTTGCCGAAAAAGAACAATATGACACTACTATTGGTACAGAAGGAAGATTTAATCTTGCTTTAAATGCAGATGGTTCGAAAAAAGTATCTAGTAATTCAACGTTTTATCAAGATAAAGTAACAATGGACAATATGGGTGAAAAGAAAATTCTAAAGGAAAAAAGCGACATCAATGAAAGTAAAAAAATAGGTGATGTAAATGCTACTTTAGAAGGGTATCAGTTTACAAAATTTACACCTAATGAGGTGGAAGCTCCTCGTTTCTCGAATTTCACAAACGGTGTTACTTTATTAACAGTGAAATTTAAACTTGAAAATAAAGCTACTAGTGAAATTGGCTTATCTTCTATGTCTTCGAAATTAACAGTTAATGATGGCATGCAATATTTATTAAGCGAAGGTATGTTATTAAATTATAAGCCTAATGACATTATTAAAGCTGGTGAAAATGGCGAGCTATTACAAGTATTCGTATTAGATCAAGAGCAGTATGAGAAAATTTGGAAAGATAAAGCCTTTGACATTGAGTTGGGTCCGATACGAAATAAAGGAGCAGAGGATACTTCTAAAGGTAAAAAAGAAACATTTACATTACCAAAATAAATGGCTGGAGCCCTCTCGTAAATTGAGAGGGCTTATTTTACCATCCGTTTAGGCCAAATCCTTTGCGATGGGACGATTCAAGCATCACAAGTTTTTTCTCCCATCCATCACATTTCTTTTCCCAATAATGAGAAGGAAGTATAGACAGATCAATTTTTCGTAATGTAGTCCTTAATTGATGAGGGATAGCTAGTATTTCATCACTAAATTTCATTTCGTCTTTATCTCGAAAATTATTATAGTATTTCACAATTTTATTGACGCATCGTTTATATACCGCTAAAGAATGACAAAAAGTCTCTATTGATGAATTTACATAAATGCGTTCTATATTTTCAAAATTGCCGTAGTCAATTAAGAGAATTTCTTCACTAACTTTACTAAGTACAAAATATTCATGATTGGAATGCTCTTTAATCAGATACAAATCCTCAAACTTAAAATAATTCGGTAGTTTAGTAATAATATCTGCATAGTACCAATCACCTTCAAGTTTCTTTAAAGGTTCCTCTTCACCGGATTGTTCTAATTTTGATACTTCCGCTTTTAATTCCGCGTCTTTAAGTGAGTAATAGCTTCTCAAAAATCCTTTAGCAATCGATAAAAATTTATATTTTTTGCGGAACTTTTCAAAGTCATCTTCAATATTCTCAACTAGAAAGTTAATTGTAGTTTGAGAGATTCCTTTTTGATCCATTTGCAAGATCGTTCTGTATGTAGGTAAAGGTTCCAATTCTATTTCAGCCCTTTCAAAGTTGTAACTATTGCCTTTTGTCATAGTATACCTAATTCAGTATGCATGATGGTATTCAAATTAAACAATAATTTTTTAACGATAAACATTAATTAATTATTGAAAAGGGTATAGTGAGATGTATAATTAACAATAAGAGAGGGGATGCTTGGAATGGAACAAATAATCCAATGTAAAGAATTTCGATTTTTAACAAAAGGGTTACATTCAATTTTTACAATCATGATGGTTTTAATGGTAATTGGACTTATTATGATAGGCGTATTATGTGCAGGGGTAATTTTTGTGCCGGAGATTAGTGTAAATAATTTTCTGGAACAAGGTAATATAACAGCATTTATTCATTTAGAAGGGATACAAATTGAATTAGCAGATAAAGTAACGGAAAATATTCAGTATACGAAAATGAGTGTCGTGAAATTACTATTGACTGCTACAATCTACATAGGATTATTATTATTCATTGTTGTTCAAGTAAGAAATCTGTTGAGTCATATAAGTAAAGGGATTATTTTTTCAGAAAAGAATAGTAGAAAAATAGAATGGATAGCTTATACTGTAGTTGTATTAAGCTTGACAGTAGATACATTTCGCACGTACATTGCTTTTACAGTAACTGAACAAATTCAATTAGGTGAGTTGTTAGTAGGTACAGGTTTGATAAAAGAGATAAGCTTTCAATTTGCCGGAATTAATTGGACATTATTATTATGTGGTTTCGTCATTTGGACGATAGCACGTATATTCCGGTATGGTGCGTTTTTACAGGATGAATATGATGCGACAGCTTAGGAAGTGAAAAAATGACGATAATTATTCGATTAGATCGAATGCTTGCTGATCGAAAAATGCAGCTAAGTGAGCTAGCAGAAAAAGTAGATGTGTCGATTGTCAATCTATCCAACTTAAAAACTGGAAAGGTTAGAGCAGTACGGTTTTCTACGTTGAATGCGATATGTAAAGCATTGAACTGCCAGCCAGGAGATATTTTGGAGTATATAGACGATGAAGAATAAAAGAGGCCCGAAGCGTGAATGCTATTCGGGTCTCGATTTTTTTGCACGGTAATTGACGATGTGAAATAGGAACTGTAAAATAAAAAAGACCGTCCAGACGGTTTTTTTATCTTCAGTCAGTAGAAGACTCCTACCTGTGAAGGTGGTGAGATGAATGCTGATGAGGTTTCTATTCCGTGGGTGGTTTCTAAACCCCTACTGAATGAAGATAAAGCCTCCGGCGGATGTCACAGATTTTCAAAGGAATGAATTGTGCGGGTACAATTCAAAATCTAGACGCAATTACGCCAAGGCGAAATTGATAGAGGGGGATTGTATGTCATCAAAAGCAGATTTAAAACGATTACATATTATTCAAACGGCGATTCAATATTTAAAGGATAATGATTTAAGCACTTTAACTTTAGAAAGGGTAGCCGAAAGGGCGAACATTAGTAAAGGTGGTTTACTATATCATTTTAATACGAAGGATGCCCTTCAAACAGCAATTGCTGAAACGATTTTAAACGAGGTTATACAATCCTTTGAACATCTAGCAAGTTTTGAGCAAGGGACTGGAAGACTGTCGAGAGCATTTATTTTAACTTCTCAAAAAGATCTTGCGAATGGGGCATCTTTAAATATTGCGGTTCAAATATTGCAAAATGACCATTCATCCATCTCAACCGTTTATGAATGTTTATTAGAAGAGTTGTTTCAGGATGGCTTAGAGGCCCCCGTTGTTCATTTGATTCGGTTAACGATTGATGGATTGTATTATTCTAAACTATTAAATATCGCACCGTTATCCGATAAGGCAACAGAAGGTGTCTTTGAACAATTAATGCACATGACAAGGAAGGACTAACATACATGAGTGCTTTAGGTTTTTTATTTATTTCAATTATCGCAGAAGTTTTTGCAAGCTCGATGCTGAAACTTACAAATGGCTTTAAACGATTATTCCCGTCAATTGGTGTAGTGTTTGGGTATGGAACAGCTTTTTATTTCTTTTCTCTAACATTACAAACTTTAGCAATTGGTACTGCGTATGCGATATGGGCAGGAATAGGAACGGCATTAACGGCGATAATCGGTGTAATCTTTTATAAGGAATTACTTAATAAAAAAAAGCTTATGGGGATTTTATTTATTATTGTCGGTGTAGTTATACTTAACCTTGCTGGTAGCGGACATTAAGGAGGAATTTGTAAATGAAGGGTTATCTTTTTTTAGCGTTATCTATTGTCAGTGAGGTATTTGCAACAACGATGCTTAAGTTTTCAGAGGCATTTACAATTCTAGGTCCATCGATAGCTGTCGCATTAGGATATGGGATTTCGTTTTATTCTTTGTCCCTATGCTTAAAAACGCTGCCATTAAGCCTTGCATATGCCATTTGGTCAGGTATAGGTACAGCCTTAACCGTAATTGTCGGAATTGTTGTATGGGGAGAAATGTTTAATTTATTCTCAGCAATCGGCATTACACTAATTATTGGCGGTGTTATTCTTCTAAATCAGGGAGACCAACAAAGTGTTCAATAAAGTGAAACGTGGAGTACACCACTAAATAATAAGTCTTCTTCAGACGAGCTTTAACGGGCAGTCGAACTCCCACCTAACTTTTTTACTGTTATTTAGGGAGTCTTACTGCCCTTTATTCTTGCTTTAGAACCTTCTGCAATGATCTTCAAAATATCAATTCTCCAAATGAAAAGTTAACATAATCTATATTCGGTAAACTACTTTCCCACAGCTTTCAAGATAATGAACTAATTTTATAGGTGAATCGAAAAAAGTCGTCATATTTATTGTTTTTACATATGATAAAGAGAAGATGTTGCATAAAGTGAAATGGGAGATTCTCATCCCCGCTGATTGTTCATAAACCAATCGGGCTTTTACGGGCAGTTGAACTCCCACTTATATTTTTGTATACACTAAAACCTTGAATAGGTAGTCTTTCTGTCCTGGACGAATGGCTCATGAAGACTTGGGAGGGGCTAGGGGAAATGAATAATGAAAATAAAAGAAACCATTTTCTATGTGAAGCACTCTACGACATAAAAGCACTCCAAGATGTGATAAAGGATTATCATTCTAAATACTTTGGTCAACTGCTTGTGAAAATAGTGGGAAGCGATACAATTCCCTTTTTTTTAATTACACAAAACGGTACTCATTTAAGGTTAATGGATACTGTAAAGCAGTTTGAAACAGAGTTTTTTCGTATAGAGGCTATTGATAAAGAACTTTGTCGAGGAACTGTTTCACTTTTGCGTGCTTATGATTATGAAGGGCATGATACGAATTTAATTGCAGAGGTTGTCAGGTTAGAGCGAACGTCTACAGTAAAATCCATTGAATTAAGTGGTATTTCTGCGATTCAGTTACTGAAGCCAGATATGTTAAAAGGGAAATTTATCATTGAGCCCAAATGGTGATGAAATTATTTACCTTTTTTAGCCTACTAAAATAACATAAAAGTTAGAGCAGCTGTCTATATGCACGTTGGATTGATTGAATTATTAGAGAGAAAATAGATGAAAGGAAGAGATTAACGAATGACAATTATTGGAATGTTGCATCATCGTCTAGATCCTCAAACCGTAATTAAGTCATATGCATTTGCGGCCGTTGCAAAAGCAGAAGGGGCTCAATTTTTTTATTTTACACCAAAAAGTGTTAACTTCGATAATCGTTCCATTAGAGGGAAGGTATATGAAAATGGCGATTGGCATGAAAGGATGATGCCCTTTCCAGATGTAATATACAATGCAGGAAGTCCAGAAAAATTATCAATATCAAAGGACATTATTGAGAAATTGAAAAAGGAAATCCCTTTTACAACTTATTCTATAGGGAATAAATGGAACGTGATGAAGCGACTGAAGGAAGCTAAGGAATTCGATAAATATTTAATTCCATCTGAAATTGTGGAAAATGTTGATTTATTCCACAAATTTATATCATTTTATAAAAAAGTGGTATTTAAACCGATAGATGGCCGGAAGGGAAAAAGGATTTATTTTATTTCGAAAGTAGGAAGGGCCAACTTTGAGGTAAAGAAGGATACGGAAATTACTAAATATTCAAAGCCACAGTTAGATGATTTAATAAGAGGGCAACTCTCTACAGGCACCTTTATCGTGCAACCTTATATTCAATCGATAACAAAATCAGGTCAAATTTATGATTTTCGGCTTCATGTTCAAAAAAACGGTGAAGGTAAATGGGTTATAACGACGATTTATCCGCGAATCGCACCAAATGGCTCAATCATACCTAATATTAACAATGGTGGATTTACGAATTATTTAGATCCTTTTCTAGAGCAGGAATTTAAAGAAGAGGCTTATGATATTCGGCGTATGTTAGAGCATTTTTCCTTGTCACTAGCTCAACATTTAGATGAAATTCAGATAGCGCAATTTGGAGAAGTTATTGATGAAATTGGCATTGATATAGGCCTAGATGAACATCAAAAAATCTGGATGTATGAAGTAAACTGGCGACCAGGCTGCCCTCCTGCGTTCTATTTAGAATTAGATGTGGTCATCTATACAATAAAGTATGCCATGTACCTTGCTAGCAACCATAAGCAAATTAAAAGGGAAATTAAGCAACGGCAGAAAAATAAGGATATAAGCGAAGTTAAAAGTGAAACTACACAGCAGACGACAAATAAGGATAAAGGCGAAGTAAAAAGTGAAATAACACAACCGTCGACAAATAAGGCTGTAGACAAAGAAAAGGGTTTACCGATTATTGCGATTACCGGCAGTGCTGGAAAAACGACATCAAAAGCATTTCTTGCCTCTATTTTGTCGCAAAAATGGAATGTTTTTGAGTCAAAAGATTATTGGAATACAACAGAGCATACGAAAAAACATAAAGAAGAAATTAATGCTTCGCACGAGGCTGTTGTTCTTGAATACGGAATGGCTTATCCAGGTATCATAACAAATCACTGTAGCATTATCCAACCGAATATTAGTATTATCACAAATATCGGTTTAGCTCATGTAGGCAACTTTGATGGAGATATTAAAGGTGTGGCCAAGGCAAAATCGGAATTAATACATGGTATGGATCAAAACGGTTTATTAATATTGAATAAGGATGATGACAACTCAAAATATTTAGAGACAAAGCAGTTTAAAGGAAAAATATTAACGGTTGGCATTCATGGCACAGCGGACTATAATGCTTATGATATTCGATATAAAGACATCGGTATGACCTTTAAAATAAAGCTACAAGGACAGGAAGTGGCTATGTATATCCCCATTTTAGGAGAGCATCATGTTTATAATGCGCTGAATGCTGTTGCGATTGCAGATTATCTAGGATTTAGTCCAGCAGATATTCAAGCGGGGCTTAATTTCAAAAAACCACCTAGAAGATTAACTATTTATAACTGTCGTGATGACATTACGCTTATTGACGATACCGTTCACTCTCATCCACAGGGCGTACGTGCAGCTATTAATGTTCTTACGAATATAGCGAAGAAACGTAAAGTTGCTATTATTGGACAAATGCGAGAATTAGGGGATTTGAGAGAAGAGGAATATCGTAAATTGGGCGAATTCATTTATGAGCAAGACATAGATTTATTCATTACTTATGGCTTTAGAACGGAGGAAATGGGAGAGGCAGCGAAGGCTAAAGGGATGGATCCTTCTAAAATTCATCATTTCATTAATAAGGAAAACTTGCATGCTCTCTTAGAGAAAGTCATAAAACCTCACGACACCATTTTAGTAAAGGGTGCTAGTAAAACGAATATGTTTGAAACGGTTAAATTTTTAGATCAAACATTTAAAGAATAAATAAAAGACCCGAGTAATTGACCTTTTGAAAGGGGACAATTATTCGGGTTATTTTTTGTAGCTAAACAATGAGAGCAATTTTAGTAAGTTACTTAACAAAGCCGATTTCAGATGCAATTATGCCAAGGAATAATTGATAATTGATATTTAAGATACTTTTAGAATGAACTTTATTTCTTTCGCGGCATCAATCGCTTTATTTTTAGCTTCAGCTAATGTCGCACCTTCTGCAATTACATACGCATAACGATGTCCCATCGATAAAGGAGGGCTCAGTAATGTTCCTCTTTTCGGCTTTACATATACATCCACGACTCCTGGTGAATTCGTTGCTTTATTTTTTCCAATAACTTTTTCTAAAATCCCTTTACTTTCAACAATGACGTATTTAGTATAGACGAACTTTTTATGCTTTGGCCTGATATTGGGGCGCTCACCTAAAAATAATTTAAGTGTTTCTTCCACTAAATTAAATCCAAAAGCAGTGTGAAGCATAGTGTTCATTGCTCCCCCTGAGATTCGTGGATTAATCTCAATAAGCTTCCAGCCATTCTTTGTTAAACGAAGCTCTAAATGCAACGCCCCATTTTCAATGTTAAACGCTTTAACAATAGATTGGAGAACTTCCTCAAGACCAGTTTGAATTTCTTTAGGAGCTTTAACAAGCACGCCATAACCAGTAATAATAAAACGTTTACCTTGAGTAATTTCTTGTTCAATAATACCGATTACATGAGCATGCTTTTTATAGACAAGTGCTTCTACTAAATATTGCGGGCCTTCGATATATTCTTCTATCATAATTGTTTCAAGTGGATTTTTGCTTCGTAGATAGCCCAGGTGTTTCTTCAGTTCGCTCGAGTTGTTTGCTAACAAAACATCTTTGGAGCCTGTAGATTTCGGAGATTTTATAATTAATGGAAATTCTATGTCATTAGTGACGGACTCATTGGGCTTGAGAAGAAAAAACTTTGGAGAATAGGACTGGTTCTCTAAAAAAATTCTAGTTTTTTCTTTATCCTCCATCATTTCAATAGCTGTTGAAGATGTATAGTTGACACAAAATTCATCACATAAAACGGAGGCAATATGGACAAAAGGATCGACAAAACTAACAATAGATTTTATTTCTAACCCAGTTTTAATTAAGTTATTAATTTCATCTTTCATTTCTTCTATATTCGAGGTATCAATAAGAATCATTCTATGAATATCTGGGTAGGCTTTTCTCTGCTGTATTTGTTTTTCATTGTTTGTAAAAAGTACAGTAAAGTAGCCCAATTTTTCTGCTGCTCTCGTTGCTTCACGACTTGACCCGGACTTGTTTGTACCGATAAATATAATCGTTTTCAGGTATATCACTCCTTCTATTGGTACTTAGATACTTAATCACCTATATATATATGCGAACAAATAGATTTCCTCTAGTTATGTATCTTGTCTACATCCAAGCAACTTTAAAGAAGTTACATATACTAGAAAGGAAAGGAGGGGAGATTGATATGAAGCCTCTTACGGTGCAGAATTTAAAAGCGATAACTGCAGGTCATTTAGTACAAGGGTCGGAGGAAGTGTTGATTCAACATGGGGCATATCGACTAAAGCAAGTTAAAAGACCTAATACAGTCCTTTTTACGAGTAAGCCTATTGTCAACTGGGAAAAACTTAAGCCATTTTATCCTTTAGTACTTGTAACCGATAGATTTTATAGAAAAAATGAAGTACCTGAGCAAATAATCATCATTAAAGTAACAAATACAGACGAGGCCTATTGGAAATTTGTGAACTTTTATCGAAGTCAATTTAAACTTCCGATTGTAGCCATTACTGGTACATCTGGTAAATCGACAACAAAAGAAATGATTAAACATATACTTTCTGCCAAAAAAAATGTAACAGCTACGACACTTAGCAGTAATTCTAGAACGGCTTCTTTACAATATTTACTGAATATTGATGATCGTACCGAAGCAGCCGTTTTTGAAACTGCTGTTGGTTCACCGGGAGACATCCGGATTGCAGGAGAATATTTCAAGCCAACTATCGGGATTATTACAAATATAGGGGCACACCATTTAAATTATTGTAAAACGTTGGAGGGATATATCCAAGCAAAGGCTGAAATGTTGGACATTATTAGTCCTACAGGCGCATTAATCCTTAATGCTGAGGACATTAACACAAGTAAATTAGATTTATCGAAGTTTCACGGCCGCATCATTAAAATAGGCAAGCATGCATCCTGTGATTTTCGAGCAAGTAATATTCGTTACCACAAAAATGGTATGCTGTTCAACGTACATCACAAGAAGCAGCTCTATGAAATTTTTGTACCAGGTTTTGGCGAGCACCAAGTATATAATGCGCTTGCTGCGATTGCAGCTATTTATGAAATGGGTCTGCCGATTTCTTTAGCAGCTGAACAACTGCAATCATACCAAAAATTGAATAAGCAGCTTCAAGTGTTTAAAGGCATTAATAATTCCATATTAATAGATGATACATGGAATATTACAACTACTTCTTTGGAGGCAGGGTTAAAGGTTTTAAATGCGCTCGGAGAAGGGAAAAAAAAGATTGCCATCATTGGAACGATTACAGATTTAGGATCTTGGGGATATATCATTCACGAGCAAGCGGGAGAATTAATTAGTCAAATAGGGGTAGATGTACTCATTACGATAGGGGAACATGCAAGCATTATGGCGCATCATGCCGTTGATTTAGGATTAAGTTCACCTGTTTATACTTTTAAAAATAGTACGCGTGTTTATCAATTGTTAGAAGAAATTGTTGATGAAAATACAATCCTTCTTATTAAAGGAGATATGTATAGCAAGGAAGTTTCAAAGTTGGCAGATGATTTAAAAATAAATAAACCTTCTTCTTCTAAATAGATTAATTTTATCCACCTGATTACATGTTGTTTTTCATCATTTACTAGATTGAGCATAACTATAGCCGATTGAAAAAGGCGGAAGGTTGCTCATTTATCGCTCATTTATTTAGAAATACACTTTATAGAAAGGAGGCGAAGTTAACTTGCAACATATCAGTGTGCATGAGATAAGAAAACTATTGCAAGGAGAATTATTAAGCGGTTCTGAACGCTGGTCTGTTAAACATGCAATTTATTACAACCGACATGAGCTTACACAAAATCATACACTTATGTTTGTTAGTAAAAGGGATACCATCAACTGGCAAGAGATAGATCGAAAGGGGCCATCTCTAGTCATTTCGGATAAATCATCAGAAGAATTGAAAAATGCGCTGGAAAATACAACTGTTATACGCGTCAGGAGTATTGTGCAGTCCTATTGGAAATTCATAGAATATTACAGAAATCTATTTGAAATACCAGTCGTTGCTTTAACCGGAACATGTGGGAAAACTACTACGAAAGAAATGATTAAACACATTACTAGTAAGGAATGGGATGTTCAAGCATCTGTAAGTAGTAAAAATGAGCCTCGGCAATCCCTGCCATACTTGACTGGAATCAATCAGAAGACAAAAGCAGCTATATTTGAATTAGGTTTGGGCAATATCGGAAATATTAAACACCAATGTATGATTTATCAGCCTACGATTGGTATTATTACGAATATCGGTGTCCATCATTTAGACGGATGTATAAATCTTGATGGGTATATAAAAGCAAAGGCAGAAATTTTAGAAGGAATAAAAAAAGATGGCACACTAATCATTAATAGTGATGATGAAAACACTAAAAAGATCCCCTTGCGCAAATTTAAAGGGAAGTTGATTACTTTTGGCGTTCACGAAAAATCAGATTATCAAGCTACGAATATACAATTCACAGAGAACGGCATGCAATTTGTACTAAAAGTGTCAAATAACCAATATGAAGTGTCTGTTCCAGGATACGGTGAACACCAAGTATATAATGCGTTAGCGGCTATAGCTGCTGTAAAGGAAATGGGACTTTCCATTGAAATCGCAATTTCGCATTTAAAAACGTTTAAAGCGATGGCAAGACACTTAGAGTTCTCAACAGGGATTGGTGAAAGTACAATCGTAGATGATACTTGGACAAATAACCCAACTTCTGTTGAAGCGGCACTAAAGGTGTTAGATACGATAGGAGAAGGGAAAAAAGTAATTCTTATTTTAGGCGACATAAAGAGATTAGGTAACTTCGAAGAAAAATATCATCGAGAGATTGGCACAATGGTCGCGAAAAGAACTATTGATACACTTATTACTATTGGCAAAAGAGCAGAAAATATCGCGAAACAAGCGTTGAAGGAAGGTACGAAGGCAGACGTTCATATGTTTAAAGATGTTTCAGGAGTATTAGATGTACTAAAGACTAAGCTCGATAGTGAAACCATCGTACTTATTAAAGGACCAATGTCTAGCAAATCTATGATTGAATTTGCGAATCAGTTAAAAAATAGATAAAAGAAAAAGAAGCTTCCTTAAGGAATGCTTCTTTTTTCTACATACAATTTAGAGCGGTCTTAAAAAACACGTTTTGCTGTAATATAATGCTCTTTGTAATAATCAACCATTAGTACTCTTGTAGTGATACCACTAGAACTTGGAATGATAATACGGTGATCACCTGCATAGATAGCTACTAGTGAAGGGGTTTTAGAGCCTACAACACTATTAAAGAACACTAAATCTCCCTTTTTTAAATTGGCACGTGAAACCGTTGTGCCAGCATTCATCAAATCCTTTAAATTGGTTGTACCAAGTTTAACTCCACTCTTGCGATAGACAAAGTCTACATATCCTGGCGCTGTAAAGCGAAGACTTGCTTCGTTATTTGTAGAGCTGATCGTTACTTTATTTTTATAATTAAAGGCGTTTTCAACAATTTTATCGCCTTTCGTAGCAGGATTAGCTGAAAGTAGTGTAGGTAATACTCTACGAGCAGTAACATAATTATCTGTATAATATGGTTTACTGTTTAAATCTGAAATAACGATATTTTGCTTAGAATCAGCCATGTGAATCATTTTATTGTTGCCAATATACATGCCCACATGATCAGGATCTGTTCCTGTTTTTTTACTCTTAAAGAAAAGTAAATCGCCTTTTTGTAATTGATTCTTTGCCACGTAAGTCCCTTGTTGCATCATATAATCTTCATTGTAAGTTCCAATATCTATACCATTTTTCTCGAAAATGTACATGATAAAAGATGCACAAGAAAACTTATATGGATACGTAGCCTTGTATGTTGTATTACTGTATGTCGCTTTACCAATTAAGCTTTCACCAGTTTGAATTAGTTGATCTGCTTTCGCAGCAACAGCCTGAGAGTTATTAGTTGTTGCAGCCTCTACTTCTACTGGGTGAACAGTTGGTTGCACTATTCCCAATGTACTAAAACCTATCGATAATGCTAATGTTGTTGTTAAAAATTTTTTATTCATGATGTTAAGTTCCTCCTGAAGCTATTTGTTAAGTTTAATCCTGTTTTGGCTTTTCTCTGGAATTAATCGTAGCATGAAAAAGTAAGGCTTCTTTGAGGTAATTGTTACCACGGTGGATGGGAATTCACTGTAAACACCTGATACAAAAGGCTTCATCGCCTTAATTTACAGTTATATTACAAATGTTTCAGTTGGGTGAAGTAATTGCTAGAATCGAAAGGTCATAGGGTAGTAAAAGCCATGACAGAGGGGGAAACGACGATACACTCAGCATGAAATACTTAGCGATATTCAGGTTTTCATTTTTTGCTTTTTAGACGGCGGATGCCGATAAAATTCAAAAGTTGGGGGATAAAACGTCAAAAGTTAATCGATAAAATAAAACAATTGGCCAATAAAACGAAAAAGTGATCCGATAAAATTCAAAAGTTAGATGACATTTGTTAAAACGACTGTCATGTGATAGTCACCATCATATTTTTGAAAACATGCCAGTTGAATAGAAATTAACTTCTATTCAACTGTTGCTTTAAATTTCCTGAATCATCTCTACTCTATTACCGAATGGATCTCTAAATTCAAAGCGTTCAAAATGAGGAATAGCAACTGAGTCGAAAATTTCTATATGATGTTCGATTAATGTCTTTTTCCACTCACCTATATTTTCAACTTGATAGGCGATATGAGCCTTAGTCGTCAATCTATCAAAGCCCTCTTCTGTCCCTACATGTACCTCTTTATTGCCGACTTGTAACCAAAATCCACCTCGCCCTTTAAGCGAATCAGGCTTTTCAAGTTCTTTTAGTCCTAATACTTGACAGTAAAAATGTTTCCCTTTTTCTTCTTCACCTTTTGGAATTGTAATTTGAACGTGATGTAAGTCTATCACCATTTGTTCTCCTCCTTTAATGCTAATCAATACTTACTTCTAGGATAATAATGGAAAACCCTTTAATTTCTTTCAGCGGGTGTCTAAACACTCGCTGAAATAGAGGAACTCAGTCTAAGAACGTCACGTCCTGTGGCATTACCGAAATGACCGACATCGTGTCGGCCCTCGTGTTGTTGCTGACGCTACGCTTTCGCACAGAAAACATCTGAAGGCCTAAGCACAAAGCCGATTCCGGACGCAATTATGCCTAGGTTTTGGCAATGGGGGATACACATTGGATAAAAGATAGAAAGACTTAATAACACTAGACGCTATGGTATAATAATAAAAACGGAATAATAAGATAGAGGTACAAAGTTGAATAGTTTCTCTTTAAAGACAAAAAAAGTAGGTGAACAAAGTGGGGAAATATCAATTGGATACCAAAGGTAAGGTAGCTGTGCAAAAGTATCATGAAAAACAAAAGCCTGCCAAATTTGATAAAAAGCAGCAACTTGAAAAAATACGTGTGGAGTATTTGAAAAAGAAGCAAAAACAAACAGATAAATAATATGAATGAAAACATAGGAAGACTAAAATCTTCCTATGTTCTTCTTATTCGAAGTTCTTTTTTCCATTGATGATAGAGTTATTTGAATTAATAATTGAAAGAGAAAAAGGAGAACAGCTAAAGATATATTGGTTTTCCTTAAGTTAATTGATAAGGCTCATTTAGAAAAGCATTTGATTAATAAGGTAGATATATCTTCAAAATTGTCTGAAATAGACCTATGGCAAAAAGCTTTTTTAGAATTAGTGACGGTATAACAATGAACATAAACCACTATGGTATAATAATAAAAACGGAATAATAAGATAGAGGTACAAATCATATTTTGATTTGTTTAAAAGGGAAGATCGGTGCAAATCCGACGCTGTCCCGCAACTGTAAATGGGAGCACGTTTCAAAAGACCACTGTTACGACTTGTAATGGGAAGGTGAAAGGTGTGATGAACATAAGCCAGGAGACCTGCCTTTATCTAGTACAACCAAAAAACCTACGAGGATAGGGGGTGTTGAGTGTGACTAGAGAACTTCTCCTGCATGCTCATAGTACGATGATTGCTACAAAGGTAGCTTCTATTAGTAATAGAAAGCTTTTTTCGCCATGGCAATCACCGTATTATGTCGTGTATTTGTCATAGTAGACATCTTTCTGTAAAGGGAAAGATGTTTTTTTATGCTAAAAATGAAGGAGTGTTACACATGAATCCACAAGTAATCGAGTATTATGAAAGCCTGTTAAAATTTGAAATCATGGAAAACCAGTATACAAGTACTTCTCTAACATTAGGAGAGCTAGTTGAACAGTATGTAGGGCAGGATGCTGTTCATAAAAATGATATTTTAACAGCATATAAAAATGTAATGAAAGAACTAATGGGATAAAGTGAAACTTTAATCAGTGGGGACGAACTACCCCACTGATTAATAGTCTTCACCAATCGGGCTTATACGGGCAGTTAAACCCAATGTAACTACATGACTATAGCTTAAATATAAAGTAAGGAGAGGTACTGCCCGTTAAAGCGGGATAAAGTGAAACTTTAATCAGTGGGGACGAACTACCCCACTGATTAATAGCCTTCACCAATCGGGCTTATACGGGCAGTTAAACCCGATGTAACTACATGACTATAGCTTAAATATAAAGTAAGGAGAGGTACTGCCCGTTAAAGCGGGATAAAGTGAAACTTTAATCAGTGGGGACGAACTACCCCACTGATTAATAGCCTTCACCAATCGGGCTTATACGGGCAGTTAAACCCTATGTAACTATATGGCTACTGCTTGTTAAGTGGAATAAAATAAAAGGCTACTAAATGTTCACCATTTTACGGGGCATTAAGTAGCCTTTTTTACTTTAATTCGTTCATAGCGAGATTCTCTAATAACGTGCTAAATGATTGACATACTAAAAATACAAGAGTATGATTTCGTTGAACAGTTGTTTTGAACACTTGTTCAAAAAAGAGGTGATTCCAATTAATAAAAAATTAGATGAACAAAACGAGAAAAATAAAGAAGTAAAGGAACAAATTTTAAAAGCCGCAAAATCTCTGTTTTCTTCAAGAGGGTATGATGGAACAACTGTAAGGCAAATTTGTGATGAGGCGAATGTTTCTCTTGCCTTAGTTTCATATCATTTTGGTGGTAAAGAAAATGTTTTTAATGCTTTATTTGAACCTCTTCGCCACACCTTTATGAATGCAAACTACGACTTGAACGATTCATTAGATTCTCTTAAAAGTTTTTGCAGAAATTTTGTCCTTTATCGTACTAACGAACATGAATTGATTGATATTTTGCAGCAAGAGATTGTCATGAATAGTCCCAGATTAGAAATGCTAAAGGATGTTTTTTTACCATCTTGGGAGCAACTCCGTGCTATTTTAGTAGCCTGTAAAGAGCAAAAGACAATTGATTTTGAATCGATTGATATAGCAGTAAATTTTGTTATGGGAACGTTAATGTTCTCCTTTAATAATCCATTTTTAAATCGTTCATCGTACGATAAAACTCCTGAATATATAGCAGATCTTGCAGTAAGCTTCGTATTAGATGGGCTTCATACAAAAAAATAAAAAAGAAGGTTTTAACAATGAAAGCAGCAAAATTATATGGAATAAACGATATCAGAGTTGAAGAAGCAGCACTTCCAGCATTAGAAAATGGCATGGTTAAAGTTAAAGTTGAATTTGCAGGTATTTGTGGTAGTGATATGCATGAATACGTAGGTGGGGCTTATCCATTCCGTACACAACCAGTGCTAGGGCATGAGTTTGCTGGTGTGGTTGTTGAAGTTGCGGACGGTGTGACACATACTAAAGTAGGTGACCGTGTTGCTATTGAACCACCAATTCCATGTGGAAAATGTGATAACTGTAAACGTGGCTTCTCAAACCTTTGTAAAAAAGGAAAGTCATATGGATATTCAATTTCTGGAGGTTTTGCAGAATATGCAGTTGTCAGTGAAGAAAATGTATATCAAATACCAGATAATATGAGCTTAGAGCTAGGAGCACTAGTCGAACCAACTGCGGTTGCCGTACATGCTGTGCGTCAAAGTCAGTTAAAACTTGGTGATACAGCAGCTATTTTCGGTGCTGGTCCAATCGGATTATTAGTTTTACAAGCAGTAAAAGCAGCAGGCGCTAGTGAAATTTTCGTTGTAGAAGTTTCAGATGAAAGACGTCAAAAAGCCCTTGAGCTTGGTGCAACTTATGTCATTAATCCAATCGATACAGATGCAGCTACCTTTATCCGTGAAAAAACAAACGGTGGTGTCGAAGTAGCTTATGACGCAGCTGGTGTTCAAGCTACATTTACAAGTGGGGTGAATTCTGTCCATCCAGGTGGCGAGTTCAAAATCGTTAGTGTTTGGGAAAGACCTGTTGAATTCAATCCTAATACAGTTGTTTCACCAGAAGTAAAGATTAGTGGTTCATTTGCTTATTTAAATATATTCCCTGAAGTTATCCGTTTACTTGCACGAGGCGTTATTGATGGGAATGCCGTTATTACGAGTCAAATAAGCTTAGATGATATTGTGGATAAAGGCTTTGAAGTATTAGCAAAAGATCGTAGCCAATGCAAAATTCTTGTGAATATGAATTTGTAATTTTATAGAAGAAGTAGAGTAGTCAAACCTGAAATGATTGCGTTTGGCTACTCTTTATTTCTTATAAACTTATTATATTAATAGGAATACATATAATTGTCATAAAAAAACCTTTAGGACTTCATTCTTATTTCACTTTTTATCTATATAATAATTTTGCGCTTATTATTATAGATTGGAGAATACAACATGAAAAACACATTTTATCAGAGCTTTTGGCGAACGCACTTTTATGCTGCATTATTTATTACGCCACTGCTTATTTCACTTACATTAAGTGGTATAGGCTATTTATTTTATACTGATGTTGAAAATAAGTTATATGATAAATACTTTTTTGGTGAAAGTGGAAAAACCGAGGTACAATCTATTGATGATGCTGTTAAACTTGCAGAAGAATCATATGCTGGCTACAAAACAAATAAAATTATTGAGTTAGAAGAGCCATACAATACACGTTTATCGATGAAAAATGCAGATGGCAAAGAAAAATATGTGTTTTTAGATGATCATAACCAAATTATTGGTGGTCAAGATGCTGGCTATACATTTGGGAATATTATTAGAAATATCCATAGTTCCTTATTTATTGGGGGAACGTTTGTCAATTATTTAGTTGAATTAGCTGCGTGCTGGGCAATCTTTTTAATGCTTTCAGGCATTTACATGACGTTCAAAGGAAAATTACTAAAGAAAACAAAGCAGACAAACAAACGTCAAAAGAGTAGAAAGTTCCATGCCCTTGTTGGTACAATTATTACGATTCCAATGCTAGTTATTATTTTCACAGGCTTACCATGGTCTGCGTTTATGGGGAAATATATTTACCAAGCTTCACAAGATTATCCTTCTTTCGGGACGCCATTATTGCAACAGCAGCCACCTACATCTGATGTAAGTGAGATTCCTTGGGCTACTCGTCAAGAAACTCCTCCAGCGTCAGACTCGGCTCATGCAGCCCATCACGGGGGAGGAAATACAGGCTTTGTTGCTAACCCTAACCAACTCAGTGTGGAAAAGCTACAACAAGAAATTGATGCAATGAATATCTCAAAACCATACGCTATTATTTATCCTACTAGCGAAGACGGTGTCTATACAGTTGCAAAATCTAGTAACACAGGTGTCACAGGTCTTGATGTTAGCCCGGATGATGAAACGACAATGTATTTTGATCAATATAGCGGGAAATTCATAGACAAGGTTGGCTATGAGGACTATGGCATTCTTGCAAAATGGTTCACATGGGGTATTCCTTTACATGAAGGTCATTTGTTTGGTTGGGCAAATAAATTAATCAATTTACTAGTATGTCTAGCATTTTTAGTAGTTATTGCTTGGGGATTCAGAACATGGCTACTGCGAAAGAAACAAGGTATACTATCTGCACCACCTAAAATCTCTCAAAAGGTATCTATTCCTTTTATCATTTTCATGATCATTTTAGGAATATTGATGCCACTATTTGGACTTTCTTTAATTGCTGTCGTCCTTGTAGAATTAATTATAAATTTGGTGTCTAAAAATAAATTAGCAAAAAAAGATGTAAATTAAAATTGTAGCGATACTGCCTACTCCTTTAAATGAGAGGATAGCAGTGTCGCTTTTTTACTTAAAGTTCCTTTAAATAGAGTTTTTTATTTTTTTAAGGTCATTTTATAAAGTTTTAAGATTTGTATGGTAAAGTTTTTTTAGTTTAACTTACGGGAGGAAGAGCATGTCCATTAAAACAAGGTTTTTGCTATCTTATGTAGCTGTAATCATAATAGCTATCACACTATTAATAGCTGCAGGGTTTTTATTTTCATTTGCGATTACAGGTGATGTAAAGGCCATTGAGCATTTTTACAAAAAATCCTATGTGCAAAAACCTTTAACAACAGTTGAGGAGAGCGCATTTCTGGATTTAAAGGTACTTGCCAAAAATAGTCCCCAGCAGTTATTGGATATTGAACAGCTTCAGAAAATTGGCGATTCTTCAATTGGAATTGTAGTAAGAAAAGATCATCAGCTTATTTATACTTCGCATTCTAATCATGAACAGATGTTACTGAATAGTCTTCCAGGCTTTGAAGCAACGAATATTAATACACGCGACACGATTATGATGGAGAATTCATTTTATACGTATGTAAAGTTCGATTTTTATTTTCCTGATGACACAGAGGGAAGTATTTTTGTTTTAAAACAAGTTAGCTCCCATGCGGAAGTAATTAGAGAGCTGCTTCCAATACTTTTAGGTATATTATTTTTATTTTTTATGATGATTATTGGATTATTAAATTATTTAGTATCTAGAAGTATTATCAAACCGATATCAACTCTAAAAGAGGGAGCTAAACGTATTAAATCTGGAGATTTAAACTTTGCCATTAATGTCCATTCGAATGATGAAATTGGTCAATTAAATCGCTCCTTCGAGGAAATGAGAATCAAGTTAAAGGATTCCGTACAATTGCAGTTACAATATGAAGAAAACCGCAAAGAACTACTGTCAAATATTTCACATGATTTAAAAACACCTATTACATCTATTATTGGCTATGTAGAGGGGATAAAAGATGGTGTGGCGAATACAGAAGAAAAAATGGATAAATATTTAACTACCATCTATACAAAAGCGAAGGATCTGGATTTATTAATTGATGAACTTTTTTTATTTTCAAAGCTGGATTTGAAGAAACTACCATTTAATGTTGAAACAATAGACCTTCATCAATATATAAGGGATTACGTAGAAGAAGCAAGCTTCGACTTAGTATCTAGAGAGATCCATGTACAATATACTTCGTTTAATAAACCACTTTATGTTATGGCTGATCGCGATAAATTACGTCGCGTATTGGCGAATTTATTGAGCAATAGTGAAAAATATATGGATAAGCAAGAAAAGCAAATAACTATTTCACTGTTAGAAAAATCAGATGAAGTGGTCATTCAAGTAATGGATAATGGAATAGGTATTGATCCGAATGCATTACCTTTAATTTTTGATCGTTTTTATCGGGCTGAGCCATCAAGAAATTCGCAAACGGGTGGTAGTGGTTTAGGATTGGCCATTGCTAAACAAATTGTCCTTGAAATGGATGGAGACATTTGGGTAACTAGTGAATTAAGTAAGGGAACAAGCATTTTCTTTTCATTGAAAAAGGCTGAGGAAAAGGTGAGAAACAGTGAAAAAAATATTACTAATTGAAGATGAAGTGAGCATTGCTGAGCTCCAAAGAGATTATTTAGAGATTAATAGTTTTTCAGTTGTTATGGAACATAATGGTGAGGCTGGACTCAAAGAGGCTCTTCAGGGACAATATGATTTAATTATTTTAGATATTATGCTTCCTGGAATGAATGGGTTTGAGATTTGCAAACAGATTCGTGCAGTTCACAATATTCCAATACTGTTTGTCTCAGCAAAAAAAGAGGACATAGACAAAATACGAGGACTTGGACTAGGTGCGGATGACTATATTACGAAGCCATTTAGTCCAAGTGAGCTTGTTGCAAGAGTGAAGGCACATTTATCGAGATATGAACGTTTAGCAAGTAATCAACAAACGAATAATATCATTTCTATTCATGGGATTAGCATTGATACTTCTGCAAGAAAGGTTTTTGTCAATGGGGAAGATATTGCCTTTACGACAAAGGAATTTGATCTGCTTGTCTTTTTTTTCAGACATCCCAATCAAGTGCTAAGCAAGGAGCAACTCTATGAAAGAAATTGGGGCTATGAGTCAGCAGCAGATGTTTCGACAGTGACTGTTCATATTAGAAAACTGCGTGAAAAAATTGAACGGGACCCTGCACAGCCCAAGTTTTTGGAAACCGTTTGGGGAGCTGGGTACCGCTTAAATGTCTAACGAAAATATCTCGTTGTTAAGTGAAGGGTTATTTTTTCTTGAAAATTTTTAGACTTTTTTAAGAAATAATTAATGGATAATTTAGCATTAACACTTAAACTATGGGAAGTATTAAAAAATGTCGTTAGAAGAGGTGTTTAATGATGACAAACATGAAGGTGGTTATGTTGGCGTTATTATTTATCCTTCAAGGATGTGCCTCAAATGAAACGGGGGCTTTGTATAATAGCAAAGGGGGGAGTGAAATTTTGAAAAAGGAATCAACTAGTGAATTGTTTAAAGCAGTAGAAAAAGGTGATATCAACCAACTCCAAAGTATTTTGAATAAAAAAGTCGATATCAATGCAAAGGACTCCAACGATCGAACAGCATTGATGATTGCGACATATAAGAATAATGTCGAGGCGGCAAAACTATTAATAGACGCAGGAGCTGATGTGAACATTCAGGATAAAATGCTGAACACACCTTTCCTTTATGCAGGTGCAGAAGGATACCTTGATATTTTAAAGATGACTATTCAAGCTGGTGCAGACCCTAAGATTACGAATAGATATGGGGGAACGGCATTAATCCCTGCTGCAGAGCAAGGGCATATTGAGGTTATAAAAGAATTATTGACCAATACACAAATTGACGTTAATCATGTCAATCATTTAGGATGGACTGCGCTCATGGAGGCGATCATTTTAAATGACGGTAATCCAACACAGCAAAAAACGATTCAATTGTTAATCGAACATGGTGCAGATGTTAATATAGCAGATGATAATAATGTGACCCCGTCACAACATGCTAAAAAACGAGGATTCAAGGAGATTGAAAAGATTCTCAACGCAGCAGGGGCGGTATAAAAACTAAACTGTAGATGAACTTAATGCTGAGTTGATCTACAGTTTTTTTATGGTTTCTTTTGTATTATTAAATTAATTTTTTTATTTTTTAATAGTTTTTTAATAGTTTATTTATTGGCAGTTTAGAGATGGATCTTATGATAAATCTTGTAAACAAATTGCACAAGTAAAGGAGAGATTTAAAGATGAAATTAAGAAAACGTATTGTCCCAGCAGCATTAGCACTTTCGGTATTATCAGCTGGTCTTGTAACATTTAACGAGCCTTTAAGTGTAGAAGCGGCAGGGAATCAATCAGTAGCAAGCGCCAAAAATGAACAAGTAGCAAAGATTACAAACATTAAGTCATTAAACACAATGACGCTGCAAATTACGTTTAACAAGCCGTTAGCAGCAGAGGATGTAGATCTGAATAATTTAGAAGCGATTAAAAAACATTTCATATTTAATGGTGACTTAGAGATTGTCAATGTTCCACGATTAATGACTGGTTCAAAGAGTAAATATATTGTACCTGTAACATTCCAGAAAGATGACTATATGTATACGTTGAGCTATAAAGATCAGCGCAAAAAAATGTTTGAGGGAACTGATGAGAAAGTATTTGTTCGTAATGTAGCGCAAGTGACAAACGATACATTTATACTGGAGTCTTTCCAAGAGGATGGCGTTGTTGATTATGCAAATATTATTGAAGCGTATCGTGCAGGTCGTGGAAATCTAGCTTTTAGCTTAGATCGTCATAATCGAGATGCTAATGGTACACGCTTCGATATTATATCTTCCTTGCGTGATCGCTATGTTACTGTGAAATCAAGCGAAGGGGAAGAGTTTGTAGCAAATTATGTACCATTTACACAAGCTGCAGATGGCAAACAAGCTCCTCAGTTTAGACTACCTGAAGGGAAAAAGCTGAAGCCTGGTGTCACATATCGTATTAACGCTGAATGGGCTGAAATTGATGAAAAAAGCTTTTTAGCAAAAGAAATGATTCCATTTACGCTTCAGTCTGCCAAAGCTGTTGATAATAAATCATTTGAATTACAGCTAACAAATGATCCTCAATCTGATTTGTTTGCAGGTAGAAGTGTAGAATTACGAGGAAATGATGGAAGTTCACTTCAAGCGCAATATCGATACTCATCACGTAAAGGTGCAGTAGGCATTTTTGATATTGCGAACGGTGGTATATTCAAAGCAAATGTAAATTATACAGTTGTCCCATTAAACAACTGGGCTACAGCGACAAATGTAGTCTTAAAAGCGAAATAAAGAATCTTTTAGTAGATACCAAATTTTATATCTTAGGATTCTAACATGTAAAAAATCTCGTCACGACTGGTGACGAGATTCTTTTCTATAGCCACCCTTTATCACTGGCGACTTGAGCAGCTTGTTGTCTAGACTCGACTCGAAGTTTTTGAATAGAGGTGGATAAATAGTTTCGAATAGTACCTTTCGTTAAAAATAGTTTTTTACTAATCTCATTTGTTGTGAGTCCTTCTTTTACAAGCTGCAGAACAGCAATTTCACGTTCATTTAATGGATTCTGTTCTTTCATAAACAACGTAGCTGCTAAATCTCTGCTGACGACATTTTCACCATGCATGACTTTTCTTATTGTTTCAATTAAAAAGTCTATAGGTTCATCTTTTAATAAATAACCATGTACCCCACAATCCATCGCTTTTTGTAAATAGCCAGGGCGTGCGAAGGTAGTGACAATCATCACCTTGCATGGTAAATTGGCCTGTTTAATTTTTTCAGCAAGGTCAAGCCCAGAAAGATTCGGCATTTCGATGTCCAAAACACATACATCTGGTAGCTCATGTTGAATAAATTCCCACGCTTTTTGACCATCTGAAACTTCTGCGATCACTTTTATATCAGGCTCAAACGACAACAAGGAAGTCAAGGCACCACGTAACATTTGTTGATCTTCTGCTAGTAATACTCGTATCATGTAGTTTGCTCCAATCTGTAGTGTTGGATAGGCAGTGTTAATGTCACAATTGTTCCATATGTCGGTAAATTCTCAATGGAAGCAGTTCCTAGAAGAGCATTCATTCTTTCTTTCATCGATGAAAGTCCATTCCCATGCCCTTGGATATGTAAGCCGACACCATCGTCAATAATATTTATTTTTAAAATTCCATTTATAGTATTGATATCGATTTGGCATTTTTTTGCTTGACTATGTTTAATAATATTTGTAGTTGCTTCCCGCAGACATAAGGACAGCATCGTTTCTTCCACACTCGCTAGGAGAAGCTTTGGACAGTTATTATTGATATTTATTGAAATATCCGCTGTTTGTAAATGCTGTTTACAATGAATAAGCTCACTTTCTAACGAAATAAAATTCATATCGGATACTAATTCTCTTACTTGCTTTAGCGCAGTTCGTGTTGTTGCTAAAATATCATTTAACTCATCTTTCACACGCATCGTATCTTTATCGATTAATTTTGTAGTTAATTCGGTTTTAATTTTAATCATTGTCAATGTATGACCGATCGTATCGTGAAGGTCCCTTGCAATACGTTGTCTTTCTTCTTGTTGAACGAGCTGCGTATTTACCTCTGTTAATTCTGATTGTAATTTTTTAGACTTTTCTACGTAGTAAATTAGCATTGGAAATAGAAGCTGAATAATCATGACGGATATTAATACTTGGAATTCTAATTTGAAAGACGCTCCTGACTCAAACCAAATAACGATCAAAAACATAAGGGCAATGGCAAACATTCCTACAGCGATATGCCATTTCTTTTTAGCTCGCCCAATTAAATCAGCAAAAATAAATCCAGAAAATAACATGGCGGATCCTTCATAAATACCTAGTATGATAATAAGAGTAAAGCCTACTAAGGAAGCAATAAGTAAACGCCAATCTTGATTCCATAAAGCAATATAGAAAGCTAGTAAAAATAACATAAGGATTATTATTTTAGCCAATAATGGTAATGGAGAATTCGATCCTAATACTACGGTGAATAAAAAAATTAACGAAACTACGTCAATAATTAAATAATGTTTTGCCTGATCTCTTGGATAAATCTTTATATTTCACACCAGCCCTTGTCGATTATTTCTGCGTGACACTTTGAATGGCATGTTTTCTTATCCATTCCATAGGTCCAACATGAAAATGCTTGATACAAATATGTGCAATGAAAAGTTGGAGGAGGGAAAGGGTTAACCAAATACCAATAACTTCAATGCTATTCAATTTCCCACCTAAACCTAAGCCCCAGCCGTAGAAAATAATAGATGCCATAGTATTTTGAAGTACATAGCAACTTAAAGACATTTTCCCAATCTCACCAAATCTCTTCCATAACCAATCAAACTTCTTATATTCTACCATTTTACCTAATATTCCAATATAACCAATAGATAGAATTGGTGCGAATAAATAACGAGCAGGTAAATCAATTACTCCTCCAGGAATAAAGATTAGAAGATTTAATGGTACTCCAATAAAAATACCGATTTTAAATAGCTTTTGACGTGCCTGACGTCCTTTGTCATTTTGCGAAAATACACCATTTCTCATCAGCTTAACACCAAGTAAAAATAAAAAGATATTCATCGGGATAATAAAAATAGCTTCCGTTCTATAATACAGAAAATTTGTTAAACGATATTGTATTTGTTCAAACCAAGTACCATTTTCATAAAGACTAACAGGATCGACGCCAGCAAGTGAAGTGTTGGCACCAAGCAATGCACTGACAAAAATTAGCGAAATCATTACTGCGTGGATACTACCAAAAACGTATAAAGCGCGTTTAATCGCTTTATCACCAAATTTAACAATAAAAGCAACAATGATGGCTGTCACAGCATAGCTCATTAAAATATCGTATTCCATGACAAAGGTGAAGTGGATAAGCCCCTCCATAAATAAAAAGACTATTGTCCAAATATACATTCCTGGCCAAGCATTTCCTTTTCGTAAAGCTTGCTGATATTTTAATTCCAGACCAACACCAAACATGATTGTTAATAAACCAAGAAGTTTACCGTTTACGAAAAATAGGACTACCATTCTTAAAAAATCGTTCAATGACCACCAACCTGAATAATTGCTCGTCGTGATATACGAAATATCACCAAGATAAGCAAATATCCAAATATTTGTGCCAAGTGTCCCTAATACAGCAAAGCCTCGTAATATATCGATTAAGGGTAATCTTTGTTGAATTTTCATTATGAAATCACTCTTTCTTTGTTTTCTCACATTAATGATAAAAAAACGACAGGAAAAAACATATTCACACCAGTCAAAGGTTCTTTATGACAGGTGTCATTTTTAGGTGTATCAAAAGTAAAGCAAGGCCATCTCGGAAGGGGGGACATTATTAAATCGTAGTCTATTGTTTTCGGAAAATGAATGGGATTTATATGGCTATAGTTTTTACATCCGTAAATAGTGTAAAAAAAAGAATTTTATTTAAAAAATAAATATTGTGAAAACTAATTCGATTAGTTAAAATTGAAATACAATTAGTTTACAGAGGGGATATGATGTAAAATGAAAGTTGAAAATAGTGGGACAGTGTATCAATTGTCCTTTATGCCGAGGATTTTTCCTGTTAATTGTTATTTCGTAGAAGAAGAAAACGAGCTTACACTGATCGATGCAGCATTACCATATAGTGCAAAAAGTATAATAAAAGCTGCTGAAAATATCGGAAAACCGATTACGAGAATAATTCTTACCCACGCACATAATGATCATATTGGAGCGCTAGATACGTTAAAAGAATTATTACCATATAGTAAAGTGTACATTTCTTCTAGAGATGCGCTTCTATTGGGAGGAAATAGTACCTTACTACCAAATGAAAAAAACACCCCTATTCGTGGTGGCCTTCCAAAAAATATCAAAACTAAACCGGATGTATTACTTGAAGAAGGTGATCGTGTTGGTTCATTAGAAGTGATTGCAACTCCAGGGCATACACCTGGTTCCATTTCTCTATTTGACCCACGTAATAGAAGTTTAATAGCGGGTGATGCCCTTGTAACTAGAGGAAAGTTAATAGTACCTGGAATGATGAATCCGTTGTTTCCATTTCCTGCTCTTGCTACATGGGATAAAGAGACTGCTCTAATAAGTGCAAAAAAATTAAGCGATCTGAATCCAAATTTACTTGCTGTAGGGCATGGGAAGATGTTAAAGCAACCGCAGGAGCGTTTGAACATAGCCATTGCTAAAGCAGAAAAAGCTTTTTTATCCTCTAAATAGGAAGTGAAAAAAATGTCCCGTCGTATAAAGTTAGATTTATCTATTATTTTACAAAAGGCAACAGAGATAGCTGATGAGCAAGGATTGGACCAACTTTCAATTGGCCTATTAGCTGAAAAATTGGAAGTACGGCCACCGTCCTTATATAACCATCTTGATGGGTTAAATGAATTGAAACAGAAATTAGCCATTCAAGGCGTAAAAAAATTACATGAATATATGCTACGAGCTGCAGTAGGACGTTCGGGTGATGAAGCCATTCGTGCAATTAGTCAAGCATATCTTCAACTTGTTAGACAACATCCGGGGTTGTATGATGCTAGTACTCGCTTTCCAGATGCGAATGATCAAGAATTACAGCAAGCCCAAGAGTCTGTTGTACAACTAGTACTTCAAGTGCTAGATGCCTATCATTTGCAAGAAGAAACTGCGATTCATATGGTCAGAGGATTACGAAGTTTTCTACATGGATTCTCTTCAATCGAACAAATGGGGGGATTCGGGATGCCATTAGATATCAATAAAAGCTTTTCAATCCTAATCAATACCTTTATTGAGGGCATTCATGCAGCTACGATTCATAAAGATCAGAACATGGAAATGAATGACTAAGGGAAGGGAAGAAGAACGAAGGATTGATTTCAGTCGATACTACAAAGGAATTAATATTGGAGTAGGAGACTTGTCTTTGAATACGAGTTTCCTACTCTTTTCATATAGATAGCAGTTGCGATTAATGCTTTCTTTTTGAATAACGTGACATGCTACTATTTAGTACATGAATAAATTCTATAATCTAATAGCCCTTCATACTTTAAGATCATTTCAAAATGTTTATCCATTACTTCATAAAGTTCAGGTTCAATATCCTCTGAGTGATTAAGCTCAGGTATTGAGAAAATCGATTTGTTTTTTTGTATACGAATATGTTTAAAACCAGCCTGGTTAAATAAATCTACCCAATCCTTTTTCATTGAACACGAATCAAATCCATAAAACTCTTTGATTTCTTTTTCAATTTTTTCTTCAAGCGGTTGATGAATAGTAAATTCAATAGCAATAAACCGACCGCCATTCTTTAATAAACGAAAGATTTCTTTAAGTGCATTCGGTTTATTGACAAAAGAAAGCACAGATTCAGAAATAATAAAATCAAATGTATGATCGGGTAAAGGTACTTGTTCAATTGAGCATTGGATTATTTTTACGGGTAAGCGATTTTTTTTCATTCTCTTTTTAGCTTTTGCGACCATGACAGAATTAATATCGATGCCTGTTACTTTTGCTTCATACGTCTCTGCCAAATAGGCAGCGGTTTGGCCTGTACCACAGCCTACATCTAAAATATAAGGATTTTCACCAATGTTCTCAGCTTTGAATAGTTCCTTTGTTAAATTAAGACCACCAGGATGCGCACCGCCAACACCAAATTTGGCCAGAAATTCTAGATATTTCGAATTTTGAATCGGAATCCCTTCTTTATTCGTATTTTTGTATAATATGAAATTTAAAAAAGTATGGTTCCGGCAAGAGCCAAAGTTGTAATAAAGAACCTTCACTAATTAATGGACTTCAATATGTATATTATTTTTGAGCAACTTCTCCGATAGTCTAAACAATAAAATAATACATACGTATACTAGTTAAAAGATATATGATAGGGGGTGTATTGATGTCATTTTATCCGCCTAATTCTAGAATGAGACCATTTCCACCAAGCTATAGACAAGGTTTTGGCCCTCCCATGCAAGGTAGACAAGGGCAACCCTTTTTTAACCCTTACCAGCAACCCCAAACTTCTAGATTTGGAAGATTACCACAGCATTTAAATACAATTATGGGCCATGCGGGAACAATAACATATGGAGTTAATATGTTAAGACAAATGGGATCATTTTTGAATCTCTTTAGGTAGTATAACTCGATGGAAGGCGTATATTATAATGTACATCAATTAATTAAAATCCTGTTTTGACAGGATTTTTTTAATATAGTAGCAGTTTAGTTAAAGAAGAAAGAAATGGTATTGGTACAGATCGGATAGCCCAATATAATTACTTTGATCAAACGGTTGTGAAAATAATAATCAACGCGACGTTCTAATATTACATGATTTCAAGAATATCGTTGAGTCTAGCACAAACATACCCAAAAGATTGTGCTAAAATAAATAAAGTGAACATTTTACAATGAAGAGGGATTTAATGTATAAAATTATGATAATTGAGGACGATGATAAAATTAGGCAGATTGTCGCCGATAAATTGAGGAAATGGCAGTATGATGTGGTGGAAGTAACTCAATTTGACCAAGTACTAACTGAATTTGAGTATACATCTCCGCATCTTGTTCTATTGGATATCAATCTGCCAGTTTTTGATGGGTACTACTGGTGCCAGCAGATTCGCAATGTTTCGAAGGTGCCAATTATCTTCCTTTCCTCTAGAAATCAGAATATGGATATTATTATGGCGATAAATATGGGTGGAGATGATTTTATTCAGAAGCCATTTGATTTGGATATTCTAGTTACGAAGATTAGTGCACTTATTCGCCGTAGATATACGTATCAGGAAGATGAGGACATCACCTTCGTTCATCAAGGCTTGAAACTAAATGTAACGAATTCAACAATAGAATATAAGGATCAAAGTACTGAGTTGAGCCGGAATGAATTCATCCTTTTACAATTGATGATGCGGAATATCGGGAAAATAATTTCGCGCGAAGACTTAATGCAAGCATTATGGAATGAAGAACAGTTTGTTGATGATAACACATTGACTGTGAATGTGAACCGAATGCGCAGGAAAATCGCTGCGCTTGGACTGGAGGACTTCATTGTCACAAGGAAAGGAATGGGGTATTTGATTGAATGAACTTCCTACGTTTTTTATCCTATGAAAAACCCATTATTTTCCTTTATCTAACTAGCTTCCTTATCACAACAGCAATATATTTTACTGATAGCAATGATAGTTGGGCGTGGGGGACATTCCTTTACGCCTTCACGATATCTTCGATTGTATTAAGCGGATTTTTACTATTACGCTACCAGCAAAATCTACGTGTGATACGACAAATGGCAAGTGAGAATTGTGACAGTTTGTCGCTGGAAGGGGAATTCGCTAAAGATTACATTGATGAGCTTAAACGTGCACATATCCGTGAAATGAATCAGATTAAAGATAGGCAGAAGGAACATTATGATTTTATCGTCTCTTGGTTCCATGAAATAAAAACACCGATTGCAGTTCTTCGTTTACTACAGCAAACCGATATGGACGCGGGTAGTTTAAGGGAAGAAATCACGAAAATTGAAAACTACGTCGATCAAGCTCTCTATTACGCCAAACTCGACAGTTTTAACCAGGATTATGATATTCAAACATGTGATATTATCAAGATTTCAAAGGAGATTATTAAATCTCATTCGAAAATATTTTTTTCAAAAAAAATCCGCATTAACATGCAGGCAGACTCACTAATCGTTCAAAGTGATCCTAAATGGCTCAAATTTATCGTCAATCAGTTACTAACGAACAGTTTAAAATATACAGAACATGGTGGAGAGATAACTATTTCAGCATCTGAAACACTAAAAGAAAAACGGCTTATTATTCGGGACAGCGGGATTGGCATCAGCGAAAAAGACCTTCCGCGAATTTTTAATCGTGGTTTTACTGGAGAAACTGGAAGAACGCATTCGAAGTCGACCGGAATGGGTTTATATTTATCCCAACAATTAAGTAATAAGTTAGGTCATTACATTAGTTGCACATCGAAAGTAAAGGTATTCACCCAGTTTATCATTCACTTCCCACTAGATAGTGATCCATATTTAATAGTACAAAAAAACACACGTTGAGTAAAAATCTCATCGTGTGTTTTTTTCGTTGATAATTTTGTAGTATATAGATGTTGAAGAAACGTAAAAGATTAAATACGTTAATATATACAAACCCATGACAGAAAAGATAATTGTCGTTAAGGAAGGTAAATCTTTTATTACTAGGATGACTGAGTAGTATAAAAGGTACCAACTGTGTACCAATCCAAGTATTAGTGGCGGTAAAAAAACAAACAGCAATTGTTTCCTAATAATTTTTTTTATTTCTTTGTCGTCAACACCAATTTTTCGTAAAATTAAGTAGTGTTCTCGTTCTTCTGTAGCTTCGCGTAGTTGTTTGAAATAAATGACACTTCCTAATGCAAACAATGCAATGACGGCAAAAAATGCAACGGAAAACAATACTAAAGAGGACGACTCAGTATCTATAGAATACATATCTATATAGGCTGAATAATATGCTCCTTCTGTTGTCATAACGATATCGTATATTTTTCGTGATAAGTCATTGGAAGTATTCGGATCTTCGACTTGAAAAATCTCATATGAAGAAAGGGTGCGATTTTCTTTTAAGTAATTAAAAGCTTCGTCTGAAATAATGAGTACAGAAGGTTGAGGATGAGAATCTCCACCAGGACTTGTAGGGATACTTAATAACGGGTATCGCATTTTCTCGACTACACGAAATGTATTGTCTTCTAAAACGGTAATTTCAGGCTGAGAACTTTTATATTTTGTAGGTTCGTCTAATCCTCTTGTTAAAACAATTGCTTCTTTACCTTTTAAATCTACTTTTTCACCAGCTTCACGTAAATCAACAATCGCATTTAATTGTGATTCAGGGAAAAGGTAAAACTCCTCTGTGTAATATTCAGGATAGCTAAAAAACGCTTTTCTATTTGGGATTTTTTCTGTCTGAATTCCTGTGATTCTTTCATGATCAACAATTGGATGTGAGTCATTCATAAGTTGTTCAATTTGTTTTTGTGTTTTATCATCTTGCGTCGAAAATGCAAAATGGTTTGGAAATTCTTTTTTTACAACATCACCTTTCACTGCGTAATCTACAGCAATAAATCCAACAGTAAAAATGACAATAGCACTAATCAGTGAATTAAACGTAAAGTTTACTGTATTTCCTCGAATGGCAAAACGAAGGGAGGAAATCCATAACATTTTGTTACCTTTAAAGTAATTTTTACTTTGACTCATTTTTTGTAAAATCCAACCGGAAAACTGGCGGAAAAATAAATATGTTCCAGCAATCAATGCAACTGTTGTAACTATTAATGTTTCTTTAAAATAATCTTTCCAAATGTCTGTATTTCCTGCCAGGGTAATCGTGTAGTAAGCCGCTACTATCAATATGATGGACAATATCGCCAAAGGCATAGAAAATTTAACCGGTTTGTCCATTTTTTCTTTTGCATGAAACAATTCAACTAATTGCAGTCGAAGGACATTAAAATAACTTTGAATAGTAATTATGCCGATTAAAAAAGCAAATAGCAGTATAGTTGAGACAATTGCTTCAAGGGGAAAAGAAAAAGAAATGTCTTCATTGTAGTGCATTAAGTTCATTAATACCGCACCAAAGAATTTCGATAGGAATCCACCGATTAATATACCGCTTGATACAGAAATGGTGCTTAGAAATAACGTTTCAAAAAAGACCATTGTAGCAACGTGTCTTTCTTTCATCCCGTAAAGTAAATACATGCCAAATTCTTTTTTTCGCTGCTTCATGAAAAATGAGTTAGCGTACAAAATAAAAAATACAATAAACAAAAAGACGATAATCGAGGCAATCAAAATAACCGTTTTGTAGTTTTCTTTATTTTGAATCGCTGCAACTACGTCCTTGTTAAACATTAAGCCGGAAAAGGTAAAATAAATAACAACCCCGACAAACATGGAAATGAAATATATGGTATACAATCGAAAGTTCCGCTTCATATTCCTCCATGATAAATCAACTAAGTTCATCGCTGGTCACTCCCTATGGCACTTTGGATCGTTAGGATTCGTTCAAAAAATTCTTTTTCCGATTGCTCGCCTTTAAACATTTCATTTACGATTTTTCCATCACGAAGAAAAATTACACGCTGGCAGTAGCTCGCTGCATATGGGTCGTGGGTTATCATCAGAACCGTTGTCTTAAAAGTATTATTGAGCAATTGAAGTTGTTCTAGTAGTTGGGTAGCTGATCTTGAATCAAGTGCACCCGTTGGCTCATCGGCAAACACAATCGCTGGATTGGTAATAATCGCTCTTGCAGCAGCCGTACGCTGTTTTTGACCGCCTGAAATTTCTAACGGATACTGATGTAAAATCTCTTCAATATTTAAAGCTTCAATTAATTTGGTTAAACGTTGTTCCATTTCTGCGACAGGTGTCTTTTGTAACGAGAGTGGCAGCAGGATATTTTCTTTCACCGTTAAGGTATCCAGTAGGTTATAATCTTGAAAAATAAATCCCATTCGTTTTTGGCGGAATTCTCGTAATGCTTCCTTTTTTAAATCTAACAACGATTGTCCCTCAATCCAAACATCCCCACCATTAAATGAATCAATTGTTGAGAGAGTATTCATTAATGTCGTTTTTCCAGAACCAGACGGACCCATAATCGCAGTGAATTCTCCTTGTTCCATTGTCAGATCAATATTCTTTAAGACTTGTGTCTTTCCGTACGATTTTGATAAGTTTTTTGTTTGTATAATTATAGTCATTGTTTCGACCTCCCTCACCACCATACTATATAAATTAATGTGCCCGCCAACCATAGAAATAACATCATTTAAAGTGACATTTTTGTCATAATGGGTGAAGAGTAGATTATTTTCGTAAGTTTTTAAAACTTAGTTAAATTGAAAAGGTAATTTCTGTAACAAGGGTATTGTGTGATGAGCAGAATTCTAGAACAACACACCGAAGAATGTAGTTATATCGAATGGACATAGAGGGCGTGGGCGTTAGTGCAGTAAGTAATGATCAAACTTTATGATAAGAAGTCGTAATTTAAACAAATAAAAAAACGTCATTTTGATTAAATTTTTTTTAAAGTTAACGTTTATTATTGCTGTTACTTAATCAATCTATATTTGGAACCTATAACAGGGCGCGTTAGTTCAACAAGAAAGGACATTACATATTAGTCGTATTAAATATGCAGTGTCCTTTAATTAAGTTATCTTTTTATGACTTGATAACTCCAAGTCTTAAGAGAGTCTCTTTAGGTTGAAAATAAATGATTCCATCAATCATAAAGGTAAAGACAGATAAATTATTTGTTGGTAAATCGAAGGATTCATGATGCCTATTTTGTTTGTATAAGATGCTTATCAATAATAGTGCGATTTTTCTCTTTAAATACTTCATTATGTGATGACACGACCCCTTGACGATAGGCAGAGGGCTCTAAATACGTTTTAATAGAGTTCACGGCATTGGCTGCATCCTGGAAAGTCCCTAGAAGGAGGTTGATTTTTCCTTCAAACGCTAATATATCACCTGCTGCAAAAATTCCAGGCTGTGCGGTTTCTCCCGTTGCTTTCCCTTCAAAATAGTAATCATCTTTTTTAGGAATGGTGATTGCTTGCTCCAATTCTAATGATGCTTCACGGTTATAGCCATGACTAACGATGACTTCATCGATTTGACGCGTATAGCTTTGTTTTGTTTGTGTATTTTCACATGTCACTAATTGGATGGCTGTTTTGTCGGCATCGGCAGTTAATTTTGTAATAGTCGTATTACATTCAATCTTTACGCCAGCATCTAAAGCCTCTTGAATTGTTGCCTCATGAGCGGATAACTTATCTTTACGATAAACAACAGTTACGTTTTTGGCGATAGGACTTAGTTCAACTGCCCAGTCGATCGCAGCATTTCCGCCTCCCGAAATAATGATCTCCTTATCTACAAAACGTTGATATGACTGTACGGTATAGTGTAAATTAGTCATTTCATATTTTTCTGCACCTTCTAGTGAAAGCTTTTGAGGATTAATAATACCACCACCAACGGCTAAAAGAACGGTTTTAGAATAATGTTTATCTCCTTGCGCAGTATGAAGAACAAAAATATCATCTTGGCGCTCGATAAAATCGATTTTTGTACCTGTTAAAATGGTAGGATGAAACGTTTTTGCCTGTGCAATTAACTGTTTCACAAATTGTTCTCCCAATATAGGGGGATGACCACCGATATCCCAAATTAGCTTTTCAGGATAAAGTAAAACTTTACCACCAAGCTGTTGTTGACTCTCAATTAATTTCGTTTTCAATCCTCGTAAACCACTATAAAAGGCACTGTATAGGCCTGCAGGACCACCACCAATAATTGTTACATCATATAAATGTTGCATATATATCACCACATCCTAAAAAAATAATAAAAAAGTATTTGACAAAACTACATAAGAAAACTAGACTAATTCTAGTGATAATGATTATCATTGTCGGCTAATCGCTATCATAGCATGGAAAGAACAAAAAGGAAAGAGAGGTTACGTCGTGCGTTTACAAGTTGAATCGATTCGTATCGGCTACGAGGACAAAACGATTGTGCATGATTTATCGTTACAAATTCCAGACGGTAAAATAACGACTATCATTGGTTCCAATGGGTGTGGTAAATCTACACTTTTAAAGGCTATTACAAGGATATTGAAGCATAAGAGTGGACAAGTCATACTAGATGGTCAAAATATTTCCGAGATGAATACAAAAGAATTAGCGAAAGAGCTAGCCATATTGCCACAAAGTCCGGAAAGTGCACATGGTTTAACAGTGGAAGAGCTTGTATCCTACGGTCGATTTCCATATCAAAAGGGCTTCGGTAATTTATCTCAAAAAGATAAAGAAATGATTGACTGGGCCTTAAAGGTAACTAAAACGGATGACTTTCGTCTGAACACAGTTGATGCTTTATCAGGTGGACAGCGTCAACGGGTGTGGATCGCGATGGCATTAGCTCAAGAGACCGATATTATTTTTTTAGATGAGCCAACAACTTATTTAGATATGGCCCATCAGTTAGAAGTTTTAGAATTACTTAACAAGCTTAACGAAGAAGAAGGGCGCACAATTGTTATGGTGCTACATGATTTAAATCAGGCAGCACGCTTTTCAGATTATATTGTTGCGCTATCAAAAGGAGAGCTTGTGAAGTTTGGTACTGCAGAGGAAGTTATAGTACCTGAAGTATTAGAAAAAGTGTTTAATATTGATGCAGTAATTGGTAAGGATCCACGTACTGATAAGCCAATGTGCATTACATATAACTTATTACAAACAGTTTAAAAGGAGAAAGATTTATGAAAAAGTGGTTATTACCAATGTTTATGATGGTCGTACTAGTGCTTGCAGCGTGCGGCAATAAAGAAGAGAAGACGGATGAGGGCTCTAAAGATAAGGCATCTGCAGATACGATTACGTATCAATCAGAAGCTGGCCCTGTTGAAGTACCAGCAAACCCTAAACGTGTAGTTGTATTATCTTCATTTGTTGGGCATTTACTACAGCTTGACGTTAATGTTGTCGGTATTGATTCATGGGCTGCAGATAATCCAAACTTCAAAGATGATATTAAAGATGCAGTAGTTGTTGAAAATACGGATATCGAAAAAATTATTGAGCTTGAGCCAGATTTAATTATTGGTTTAAATGGTATTGAAAATGCAGATAAATTAGGAGAAATCGCACCAACTGTGTTGTTCACGTATGGTAAAGTGGATTATTTACAGCAATTCATCGAAATCGGTAAAGTTGTGAACAAAGAAAAAGAAGCAACTGATTGGGTAAAAGATTTTAAAGAACGTGCTGCAGAGACAGGTACAAAAATTAAAGAAAAAATCGGCGAAGATGCAACGGTTACTGTCGCAGAAATGTTTAATAAACAAATGTATGTGTATGGAGATAACTGGGGTCGAGGAACAGAAATTTTATATCAAGAAATGGGCTTGAAAATGCCTGAAAAAGTAAAACAAGATGCTTTAAAACCAGGTTATTTTGCAATTTCTACAGAAGTATTAAATGAATATGCAGGTGACTATGTGATCTTTAGTACGTTTAAAGGTGAGGATAGCGCCATTAAAAATGCTCCATGGTTTAAAGATTTAGAAGCGGTGAAGAATGGTCATTTATTTGAAGTGAGTGGCAATGAATTTTACTTTAATGATCCAAAAACTTTAGATTATCAACTAGATTTCTTTGAAAAGAAATTTTTACAATAATTTCAGTAGAGAGTAGCGAAGGCAAATGATAAAGTTTCGAAATTTCCCGTTTTGGCTTCAAGTATTGCTTGCACTGATCTTATTAGCAGTTACAGTTACGATCTCGCTTTGTATAGGCGCGGCTAATACGAGTATTCAAGATGTTTATCAAGCGATTGTCGGACAAGACGGTGGCAAGCACTACTCTGTATTACGTGAAATTCGATTTCCTCGTATTATTGCTGCTATTTTTGTAGGTAGTGCACTTGCAGTTGCTGGGGCTATTATGCAAGGGGTTACTAGAAATCCATTAGCAGATCCAGGTCTCCTTGGTCTAACAGCAGGTGCAAATGCTGCACTGGCATTGACGATGGCGTTTATTCCAAATACCTCGTACTATATGTTTATTTTTGCATGTTTCATAGGTGCGGGTGTAGGGATGATTGTTGTCTATGGTATTGGCGCTTCAACGAAGAATGGCTTTTCTCCATTAAAGTTAGTCTTAGCTGGGGCAGCCGTATCTGCTCTATTACAAGCAATAGCAGATGGAACGGGAATATTATTTAAAATTTCAAAAGATGTTTCGATGTGGACGAGTGGTGGTTTAATTGGCACTACATGGAAAGCTTTAATAATTGTTCCTGTTATTGTAATAGGATTAGCGGTAGCTTTTGGGTTTAGTCGTCAATTAACCATTTTAAGTTTAAATGAAGAAGTAGCTGTCGGATTAGGACAAAAAACAACAGCCATTAAAGGAATTATGATGTTTGTCGTTGTAATTCTTGCAGGCTCCGCTGTTGCGCTAGTAGGAAATTTAGCATTTGTTGGGTTAATGGTACCACATATTGTCCGAGCAATTGTTGGAACAGACTATCGATTTGTCTTACCAATGAGTGCTATTATCGGTGGATGTTTAATGGTGACTGCAGATTTTGCAGGTAGAATGATTAATGCCCCATATGAAACACCGGTAATTGCAATTATTTCAATTATCGGCCTTCCGTTCTTCTTACTTCTTGTTCGGAAGGGAGGTCGTCAAATTGTTTGAAATTGGAAGAAAAAAACAACGTAGATGGCTCATGGTTTGGACGCTATTAACAATAGCTATTTTTGTAATGGGTATTTCAATGGGAGCAGCTTCAGTTTCGATTGATCGCATAATACCGATTTTACTTGGAGACGGCAGCTTCAAAGAATCATTCGTACTGTTTTCTGTTCGCTTACCAAGATTATTTGTACTAGCAGCAGCAGGAATGGCATTAGCATTAGCAGGTGCTGTTTTGCAAGGGGTAACACGTAATGATTTAGCGGACCCTGGTATTATTGGAATTAATGCTGGAGCAGGTGTAGGGATTACGCTGTTTTATATCCTTGTTGATGGTGATTTACCTCATTTCGCGTATGTGTTACCACTTGTCGGATTTGCCAGCGCTTTATTAACGGCACTCCTCATTTACTTTTTCTCATATAAGCGCAATGTGGGTGTGCAGCCGGTCCAACTCATTTTAGTCGGGGTAGGTGTAGCATCTGCCTTAGCAGGTGTAATGATGATATTAGTTTCCTCTGCTGAGCGTAGTGATGTGCAATTTATCGCACAATGGCTTGCGGGTAATGTTTGGGGAACAGACTGGCCATTTTTCTGGGCTTTATTGCCTTGGTTAGTGCTAGGCATTCCATTTATTTTGTATAAAGCAAATGTGTTAAATGTGCTTGCAATGACCGAACCAACAGCGGTTGGCTTAGGCCTAAACATCGAACGAGAGCGTTTGCAATTATTAGTAGTCTCTGTCGCGTTAGCTGCGGCAGCTGTCTCGATCACCGGGGGCATTGCCTTTATCGGTCTGATGGCTCCCCATATTGCAAAGCAGCTCGTTGGACCGCGCTATCAATTCTTTTTACCACTCACATTATTAATCGGTGCCAGCTTACTTATGGTTGCAGATACAATTGGCCGCGTAGTTATTTCGAGTGCGACCGTACCAGCAGGTATTGTTGTAGCCTGTATTGGCGCCCCATATTTTTTATATTTACTACGAAAAAACGACTGAATGGCTTAGGCTGTTCGGTTGTTTTTTTTGTTGAACGGTTTTTGGGAATATTTGTTGAATAAGAAACATTAATGTAAATGGGGAGTGATGGTACATGAGGAAAATAGTAATTGTCTTATTATGTTCGATAATTTCATTGTCAGCATGTAATTCAACATTAGCAATTACTGAAGTAAAATCTGTATCAAAGGAACTTCAAGAAATATTAAACATCCTTGGAATGGAAGATTATGTACAAATGATTAATGATGGTGAAAAACGCTCTTATTTTGTGATAAATACAAAGGGAACTGTTATGGTCAGCGTGAAGAGTAAGGACGATACGATTGTAATAAACATTGATGAAGAAGAAAATCAAAACGACGAAGGTATTACGCAGCATATTTTTAAACTTACGAAAGATGCTAATTATGAATACATTGATTTATATAAAAATGGTGAACAGATTCCGTTTGATACAGTGGGGGCCTTTTAGTTGGAAAAAGCGACGGAAAGCAATCTCAAAGCGACGGATAGAATTTGTAGCGAAGGAAAGCCAAGTCTCATCGACGGATAGAAGTCTCAGGGCGACGGAAGGAACTAGGATACCGACGGAAAGCGATCAAAAAATTACTAGCTAGAGCTGAAACGTTGGAATTTTTCCGTTCTTTCTGTCTATAAAAGTAGGTGAAAAATTTAATTTGTACTACGAGTATTTCAAGTTTTTTGGAACCTCTTTTTATGAAGTTCTTTTCTAATAAAATAGGTATAGGAGGTGAAAAAAATGATTTTATTAGAACGTCAGGAATCGGAGCAACACAAAATTTTAGAGGCTTTGATACGAAGATTACCTAGTACACATACTGAATACATGAATTATTTTGAGAGGTTGAGGCGTATACACGCAGGCTTTGCTGGAGAGCAAAGAGTAGATGCCGAATGGCTTGAAATCATTTTACCTCAGCCTCATTATTTTCTTCATGATTTACAAATATTTAATCACTTTGGTACTACTCATCAAATAGACACCGTTTTACTATGTCCTCATTTTATTTTGATACTCGAAATTAAAAATGTGACAGGATTTCTAGATTTCGATGAATCTTATTATCAATTTACGCGAACTACAGCAGAAGGCGATGTCGAGGGAATGACGAATCCAATTCATCAAAGTAGACGACATATGGAGTGGATGGTGGGTATGTTACAACAGTCGAGGCTTGAGATTCCCGTTCATTATGCTGTCGTCTTAGCAACGAAAAATGCTATTTTATCGAAGAATTTAAGGGGACAACCTATTTTTCATGTACAAGGTTTACGGTATCACGTGCGAGAATGGCTTCAACAGCATAAAGAGACAGTAGTGGAGGAGGAAAAACTTTTTCAATTTGCCTCAAAATTATTGTCCATGCATAGGCCAATCAAAAGAGAAATAGTATTGCCTGCCCGGGATATAGTAAAAGGTGTGCTATGTGAAAGATGTTTAAATAGACAGCCTTTGAACTATCGTTATCCAAATTGGTATTGTCAACGCTGTGGGGAAGTTAATAACGAGGCTATTTTTAGGACTATTGAGGATTATCGATTGCTAGTAGGTGAAACGTTAACAAATAAAAGCTTTTGTGAGTTTTTTGCAATAGATTCGCCGAATACAGCTTATAAATTACTACAAAAGTTACCATTGAAAGCTGAGGGAACAAAACGTAATAGGAAGTATTTAATTATTAAATAAAAAGTAGAAAATCAAGCGGTCTGATTTTTTACTATGTAGAAGAATATAAGCCTTGGGGCGACGGAAAGCAAGGAGCTAACGACGGAAAGAAGTATCGAAGCGACGGAAGAAACTAAGGTACCGACGGATAGAAACTCTATAGAGACGGATAGAACTAACGTCGACGGAAAGCAAGAACTCAACGACGGAAAGAAGTATCGAAGCGACGGAAGAAACTAAGGTACCGACGGATAGAAACTCAAAGGAGACGGATAGAACTAACGTCGACGGAAAGCAAGGAGCTAACGACGGAAAGAAATATCGAAGCGACGGAAGAAACTAAAGTACCGACGGATAGAAACTCTATAGAGACGGATAGAACTACCGTCGACGAAAGTCTTCTCAAACCGACGGATAGAACGACCAGCTCAACGAAAACCCCGAATTTCCCCACTAATTCCTACTAGACAAATAAAAACTAAAAGCGTATAGTTAGTTAGGCTAACTAATTAAAAAGGAGTGGTAATGTTGACGATCGAACAAGAATTTTTTAATCAGTACCGCTTAATGTATAGACCGTTTATCAATCTAATAAATGTGCAGTTAGGGAAATATCAGTTGTATAGCTCTCAATGGGCTCTTCTTCGGTTATTGATGGATAAAGGGCCACATACATTTGTGGACATTGCGAATTTTATGTTTATTGAAAAGCCGAGTGTGACGAGGCTTGTGCAAAAGCTTGTGGAGCTTGGCTACGTGGAAACGGTAGCGGGTAGGGATAAGCGCGAAAAGCTTGTACAATTGACGGCTAATGGTGAAGAGATTGTGCAAGAAATTCAAGCGCATTTAAAACCAACTATGGAACAGGCACTCGCGGGGGTATCCGAGCGGGATATTGAAATTGCGACACAAGTGTTAGCGAACATATGTGCAAACATTAATCGGTAGGAGAGAAAAAAGTGGAAGCAACTAGACATAAACTTTGGACGAAGGACTTTTTAATCGTCTCACTTATTAATTTTACCATTACATTAATATTTTTTTTATTGATGGTAACGATTGCAGGCTATGCGGTTGAGCATTTTGGAGCTTCGACTAGTACGGCAGGGCTTGTATCGAGTATTTTTATTATTGGTACTTTATTTGGGCGTCTTGGGACAGGGCGTATTATTGGGGATTGGGGTAGCAAAAAAACATTATTTTGTGGATTATTATTGTTTATGCTATCCACGATGTCTTATTTTATCGCGACGAATTTGCCGCTTCTAATGGTCAATCGTTTAGTACAGGGTATTGCACTTGGGATGGCTAGTACGGCGACAGGAACAATTATTGCACAAATTTTACCGTCTGATCGACGAGGAGAAGGTATTGGTTATTACAGTTTGAGTGCTATTTTAGCTACTGCTATCGGACCGTTTGTAGGTATCCTTCTAACGCAGCTGTTTGAAGATTATCGGATGATTTTTGCTGTCGATTCCGTATTAGCTATTGTATGCTTCTTGTTGTATTTTATCGTAACCGTTCCAGATGCACCGAAGAATGCCAAAGAGATGGCGGAGAAAACAGGCTTTAAGCTCACTAATTTTATTGAAATGCGTGCCGTGCCAATTGCTTTTGTGGCGCTCGTTATTGGCTTTGCCTATTCAGGGGTTATGTCATTTATGACGTTTTACGCGAAAGAGCTTGATTTAGTAACAGCAGGAAGTTATTTCTTTATTATATATGCAATTGTTATTTTAGCGACACGTCCTTTTACAGGGAAATTACTAGACAATAGAGGTGCGAACATTGTTATCTACCCTTGTTTAGTTATTTTTGCACTCGGAATGTATGCCTTTAGTACCGCGACAAGTAGTGTTGTATTTTTACTAGCCGCAGCTTGCATAGGGATCGGTTATGGCAATTTCAATTCAGTAGCGCAAGCAATAGCTATAAAAGTTACACCAAATGAGCGTTTAGGACTTGCGACCTCGACATATTTTATTTTATATGATTTAGGTTTAGGGGTTGGACCTTATTTCTTAGGATTCTTCGTTCCGACTTCGGGGTACAGTGCCATTTTCTTTGCGATGGTATTTGTAATTTTAGTATCAATTATCCTTTATTATTTCTTATATGGAAAATATGAAAATAGAAATCATGCGAAAATTTCGTAGTTTATAATAATTATATTGTGGAAAAAACGTCATTTTTCTAGTTATCTAATTAGATCAACTTTAAAATGTCGTTTTTTTCTATAAATAAAAATACTTCTTGCAATTCTATTTGATAATCATTATCATTCTCGATATAAACTATTTCGGAAGTAGGTACTTAGCATGAAAAAAACATCATTATTGTCAGTATTAGTTGCAGGAGGCATTCTAATGACTGGCTGTGGAAATACAGACGAAGCTAAAAAAGACGATAAGCCAGCAACAGAACAAGCAGAAAAAGCTACAAAAGTTGATTTATCTGCAGAACTAGCAGCCTATCAAACATTTGCATTAGAGCAAATGGATCAATTTTTAGTAGAAACAGAAAAATTTGTCGAAGCATTTAAAGCTGGTAAAATTGAAGAAGCAAAAGCAGCCTATGCACCGGCACGTATGTATTTCGAGCGTTCGGAGCCAATCGCAGAGAGCTTTGGTGACCTGGACCCACGTATTGACGGTCGTTTAGCTGATATTAAAGAAGAAGGTAAAGGCGAAGAAGAATGGTCAGGCTATCATAAGCTAGAACATGCGCTTTGGGTAGAAAACAAAACGGCAGGCTACGAGGCTGTTGCAGATCAATTACTAGCAGACGCAAAAGAATTACACGCATTAGTTCAAACTGTAGAAGTTACACCTGATTTAATGATTACAGGTGCGGTTGATTTATTAAATGAAGTATCAACATCAAAAATCACTGGTGAAGAAGAAATCTATTCTCACACAGACCTTTATGACTTTAAAGCAAACATTGAAGGTGCAGAAAAAATCTTTGAAATCTTACGTTCTAAATTAGAAGCGAAAGATAAAGACTTAGTTGCTACATTAGATGAAAAATTTAAAGCAGTAGATGATTTATTAGCGAAGCATGCGACTGCTGATGGCGGATATGTTTCTTACGAAAAATTAACTGATGAAGATACAAAAGCACTTTCAGCAGCAGTTAATCAACTTGGTGAACCATTAAGTCAAATGGGTATTATTTTAGAGTAATTTTTGGAGTGATAATAAATGACAGCGTCAAATGATGAAAAATGGATGAATAAAAAAATATCAAGACGTGACATGTTAAAGCTAACAGGTATCGGAGCAGCTGGTATAGCGATAGGTGCTTCTGGCTTAGGTGGTGTTATGAAAGTAATGGGCTACGATGTGTTCGAGCCTGTTGAGGATAGCACGACTGCACGTAATAAAGTTGATTTTTATGGAAAACATCAATCTGGCATTATTACACCAGTTCAGACAAATATTTATTTTGCTTCTTTGGATGTATTATTTACATCAAAGAAAGACCTACAAGAGTTGTTCAAAAAATGGACACCTCTTGTTGTACGTTTAATGAATGGTGAATTAATGGTAGATTTAACAACAAATACTAGAGTTCCTACAGGAGATACAGGTGAAGCAGAAGGTTTAGACGCTTCAAATTTATCAATTACTATTGGTGTTGGCCCATCTTTGTTTGATAAGCTCGGGATCCAACATTTGAAGCCTGCAGAATTAAATGATTTACCACATTTCCCTAAAGATCAGCTACAAAAAGAACTTACAGGTGGAGATCTTTGTATTCAGGCATGTGCGGATGATCCGCAGGTGGCATTCCACGCAGTACGTAACTTAGTTCGTGCAGCATCTGGTAAGGTAGAAATTAAATGGTCTCAAGCAGGCTTTAACTCATTCCCTGCTGGTGGCGGAACACCGAGAAATTTATTTGCATTCAAGGATGGCACTGGAAATCCATCGACTGCCGATGACAAAGATTTAAATAAAGTTGTATGGGTCGATAAAGGATGGCTAAAAGGTGGCTCTTATTTAGTCGCACGTAAAGTTCAAATGCACCTTGAAACATGGGATCGCACATCTTTGAAAGATCAAGAGGCAACATTTGGTCGTTATCGCGATAGTGGTGCACCTTTTGGTAAAAAGAAAGAGTTCGATGATTTCGATGTAGAAGCGAAGGATAGTAAAGGTGAGTATATTATGCCAGATACGTCACACGTACATTTGGCACGTAAATCAGGTGCACGTATGTTACGTCGTTCGTATTCTTATGCCTCGGGTGTTATGACGAATACAGGTGCGCATGATGCGGGACTTATGTTTATTTCTTATCAAAAAGACCCAGCCCAATTTATAACAGTTCAAAATAGCTTAGGACGTTTAGATAAAATGAATGAGTATACTACACATCGAGGCAGCGCAGTGTTCGCTTGCTTCCCTGGTGTACAAAAGGGGAGTTATATAGGTGAAGCACTTTTTAACGCGCTGTAGCTTGGTACTTTGCTTGTTATTGACACTTGCTGTACCCGTGCAGGCAGCGCAATCTTATAGTCACTTATACATTTCTATTAGTGATGCACTAATGAATACGAAGCAGGATAAGGAATCCGAAGCCGACCAAGCCCTTGAACAGTTTGCAACAGACTGGGCATCGGTTACATCAGAGCAAAAGAAAGCAAAAGAAAAAGTTGATAATATTCTTGCACAAGCAGTTGAAGCTACAACTAAGGATGAACGTTTAAAGGCGCTATCTGAATTGTCAAATGTCTTACGGGCATTAGAAAAGCTTGAGAATCCTGTTGATGAAGCGGCACAGCGTGCAGAATTTGGGCAAAAGTTTAAGCCAATCATGGGGGACTTTGAGAAAGCTTTAGTAGGTGGTGACATCAATGCAATTGATGAAGCCTATAAAGACTTTAATATTAAATGGAATAAAAACGAAAGACCTGTGCGTGAGCAAAGTATCGCGATGTATGGGCAAATTGAAACACAAATGGCGTTTTTACGCATTTCCATTTCCGCTGAGGAACCTGATATAGAACTTATGAAATCCCAATTTGCTGACTTAAAGCAAACAATAGAGGATTTTGTGGCTGGTAAGGAAACGGCAGAAGTAGTGGAAGGGGAATATTCATTAGCTACATTAATCGCTTATATTGATGAGGCAAACGATTTTATCGATGCAGGTGATTATAAAGCAGCTTCTGATAAAATTCGAGAATTTATTACTATCTGGCCAAGTGTGGAAATTGAAATCTCCACTCGTAATGGTAGTCTATATACTAAAATTGAAAGTGAAATGCCGATTATCGCGAGTGATTTATTAAAATCAACATTTGATAAAAAAGGTATTCAAAGCAAGCTAGATAAAATTCGTACCGAAATCGAGCTGATCCAAGGGAATACAGATTATTCTTTTTGGGATGCTGCTCTTATTTTACTGCGTGAAGGGTTAGAAGCTCTGCTCATTATTTTAGCTTTAGTATCGTTCTTAGACAAATCAGGTCAAAAATCAATGCGTAAATGGATTTATGCTGGCGCATTTGTAGGGATTCTATTATCTGCAGTTGCTGCGGTATTAATGTCTACGATTTTTAATTCTGCAACGATTGATACTAATCGAGAGTTAATGGAAGGTTATGTTGGTTTACTTGCAGCAGCAATGATGATTGGAGTAGGTATTTGGCTCCATAGTAAATCGAGTGTGGTAAGCTGGAACCGCTATATTTCCAAACAAATGGGCAATGCCATCTCTACGGGCTCAGTGTTTGCGATGGCATCAATTAGCTTTTTATCTGTTTTCCGTGAAGGTGCAGAAACACTTGTCTTCTATGCAGGAATTGCACCTAAAATGGAGACATCACAGTTTGTACTAGGAATCGTAGTAGCACTTTTAATATTAGTTATTTTTGCATTTGTATTATTTAAAGCAAGTGGAAAAATTCCAATTCATAAATTTTTCGCTGTAGCTACGGTGTTAATCTACGTATTGGCATTTAAAATTATTGGTGTCAGCCTGCATACATTACAGTTAAGGGATTCTGTTTCAACAACTATTGTAGATGGCTTGCCAGTTGTCAACATCATTGGTTTCTATCCAACAGTAGAAACAATGATTGGACAAGCGATTTTACTTTTACTTGTTGTAGGTACGATTATTTATAAAAAGAAACAAAAATAAATAGAAGGGCAGATGAATAGACTTTCATCTGCCCTTTATTATGTTGTGTCAATGAAATAAGGAGCCATCTGCAATAGTGTATGGTTTTTCGGCAAAGAGTGGGGTTGATTTCCGTTCCGACTGGGCGCGTCCGATGAGCCGCTATACTTCCACATAATAATGTTGATACAAAAGTAGTAGAAAGATAGAAAATAGTCTCTTGGCCAGTAACTGGTTAAGAGACTATTTTCTTTTTGCCTAAATCAATTAGCCCGTTTTAGTTTTTTATAATTAAGCATTTTAGGTAAGTGTCTAATTTTATTTATATGTTAAAATTATGTTATAAATTGTTAAAATCCCTGTAGTAGATGTGTTTTCTATTATTACAAATCATTAACATAATATAAATACTATAAAAATAGTGAATTAATAATAATATGATTACATATATATGTAATGGGGAAATATGCTTTGAATAGTTCGACCATTTACGACATGGCGTACGCGATAATTGTCGTCTGTACGGTATAGACCTAAATCGAAAGTATCTTTTGCAAAAAAACTGACTTTCTTTAAATTGAAAGGAGAACTGACCTGATGTCAAAGAAGAATTGGAAGAAGCCGTTAAATACCTTTTTAGCAACAACTTTAGTCGCAAGTTTTGCCGCACCTGTAGCACCCATTACAGTAAATGCAGAAACACTTGCAAAGGATTTAATCATTTCAGAGTATATTGAAGGAACTTCCTTCAATAAAGCGATTGAAATTTATAATGGTACAGGTGCCGTGGTTGATTTAAGTAATTATACGCTAGAGCTTCATACGAACGGAGAAGCTACCGCAAAGAATAAAGTGAGTTTAACAGGTACTTTAGAAAACGGTGCTACGTATGTTTTACATCATAAAGATGCAGATCCAAACATTAAAGCAAAAGGAAATCTAGAAAACATAACGGTTATTAATTTCAATGGAAATGATCCAGTCGTATTAAGAAAATCTGGTGAAATAGTCGATTCCATTGGACAAGTTGGTTCTTCAGCAGATTTTGCTAAAGATGTAACTTTAGTAAGGAAGAGTTCAGTTTTGACGGGTGATACAACTATTAATGATTCTTTTAATGCAGCATCGGAATGGGATTCATTACCGGTAGATAATTTATCCAATTTAGGCCAACACGTAATGGATGGCAATTCAGGAGGGCCTGTTGACCCCGAAGTACCGGCAATTCTCTCAATTGGAGATGCTCGAAATAAAAGTGTAGGTGAAACGGTAACGGTCAAAGGTAGAGTTGCAGCGGGCTTAAAAAATACGTTTTCTGTTCAAGATGAGACAGGTGGTATTGCGGTACGACCTACTAGTCTAGCTATGTCTGTCGGGGATGAAGTTACGTTAAAAGGGAAGTTAGCAGACTATCGTGGTTTACTACAATTAGATGGTGCTACAATCGTTGAAAAAGTTGAAAATGCTGGGGTACCTGCTCCAAAGGTAGTAGAAGGGGCTCAAGTAAATGAAGAGAGTGAATCGCAGTTAGTAACAGTGAAAAATGTTACGCTTACAGATGTTCAACAAGGTGCAGGATGGGCAAACTTTACTGCAAATGACGGAACGAATTTTCTTGTGCGAGATGAGACAAATTCGCTTGGCTTAACTGTCGGTACAAACTATGAATCTATCACTGGTATTGTTCAACAGTTCGATAAAGACTATCAGGTGATCCCTCGATCAGAAGCAGATATCGTAGTGGATAGTACAGCACTAAAGCCTGCTAGCGCATCTCCTGGAAGTGGAACGTTTGTTGGGAAAACAACAGTGACTTTAACAACATCCACAGCAGATGCAGAAATTTATTACACATTAGATGGTACAGAGCCAACTGAGAAAAGTCTTAAATATGAAACACCAATTGAGATTAGCAAAAATACGACTTTAAAAACAATCGTTAAATCTAAAGATGGCAAGTTTAGTGAAATAACTACATTTGAATATAGCATTGCAGATAAATTACAAATTCATGATATTCAAGGTGCGGGGCATGCTACAACATTTGATGGTAAAACAGTTGAAGGAATTGAAGGAATCGTAACTTATTCATTCACGTTAAATAATAATTGGTATTATACGATACAAACGCCAGATGAATTAGCCGATCATGATCCGAACACTTCTGAAGGTATTTTTCTGTACAGTGGAAAGAAACCATGGCCAATAAAAGTTGGGGATTTAGTATCTGTTAAAGGTAAAGTAAGCGAATATGCATACGATGGCTATGATGACAGACAGCAAACAGATTTAAAAACAACACAAATTAATGTGCGTGACGATCAAGACGGAAAAGTGGAAGTACTTAAAAGTAGTGTAGCCTTACCAAAAGCAATTGGAATCGATAAGTTAAAAATGTCTTTTAGTAAAATCGACAGTGATAATCTTGGGATTTTTAATCCAACAATCGACGCTATCGATTTTTGGGAAAGTATCGAAGGCATGAGAGTAGAAGTTGGAAACGTGAAAGCGGTAGCACCACAAGAGCATGGGGATTTAGTAACAGTACTTGAGGGTGAACCAACAAACACAATTCACGGTGGGGTATTGCATGAGAAAGAAAATGCAAATCCAAACAGAGTTCAATTCCGACTAGAACCGAATGGAGCTGCACGTGATTTTGAAGTGGCTACAGGGGATAAATTTAAAGGGCCAATTACGGGAATCGTAGGCTATTCGTATCAAAACTTTAAAATCTATGCTTCTCTAGATGAGATGAAGGCAGCTCATGAAAAAGGAAATACATCACCTGAGACGACAAAAATAGTAAAGGCAGAAGATAAGTTAACAATTGCCTCTTATAATTTGGAGAACTTCTCTAATAACAAAACGTCTACTACTGATGATAAAGCGAAAAAATTAGCAAGAGCAATTGGTATTGATATGGGCAGTCCTGATATTGTTGGTGTAACAGAGGTACAAGATAATAACGGGCCATCTGCAGGAGATTCAAAAGCGGATCAAAGTTATCAAAGATTAATTGATGCCATTAAAGGTGTAGGTGGGGTCGAGTATCAGTATGTTAATATCGATCCAATTAACAATCAAGACGGTGGAGCACCAGATGCAAATATTCGAGTTGGCTTCCTTTATAATCCAGAGCGAGTGAAGTTAAAGGATGGTATTCCAGCAGGAGATGCTACAACAGCTGTTGGTTATGAAGATGGGAAATTAACAGTGAACCCTGGGCGTATTGATCCTGCAAACGAAGCGTTTAAAAGTAGCCGTAAACCTTTAGCAGCGCAATTTGAATTCCAAGATGAAGATGTAATTGTGATCGCAAATCACTGGAATTCTAAAAGTGGGGATACCCCATTATTTGGTTCGATTCAGCCTCCACAGTATGGAAGTGAAGTACAACGTAAAAAAATCGCCAATATTGTTTCTAATTTTGTTGGAGACGTTAAATCAAAAAATCCAGATGCAAACATTGTTTCTTTAGGTGATTTTAATGATTATCAATTTGCGGATGCGCTTAAAATCCATGAAGGACAATGGATGACGAATATGATTAATAAAGTAGAGGCTTCTGATCGATACACATATGTATATCAGGGGAATTCACAAGTATTAGACCATATTTTAGTGTCAAACAATTTGGCAGAGAAAACAGAAGTTGATATTCTTCATATTAATGCTGATTTTACAGATATGGCCGGTCGTGCAAGTGACCATGATCCAGTAATGGTTCAAATTGATGTTAATAATGATTCAACTGTTGAACCGATTAAACCTGAAATAGTATATGACTATAAGAACTTCAAAAAGAACAAATTAACAATCAATAAACCTAGTATAGCACTTCATTTAGATGCTCAATCTGCTATTCCAAAAGGTGTGTTCCTTAAAGGTGCCTATGCAGAACTCCATGGGGAGGGCTTTAAGACGACTGATGTTATCCTAAGTCCAGCGAAAGCAGGGATGATTCTTGACCTTAAAGGCACTATCGTGAAATCACTCACAATTGAAGGTGCAAAAGTCAGTGAAATAAGAGGCGCTGAAAATTTAGATTTACAATCGATCATCTATAAAAAGGGTGCAGCTCCTGAGCAAATTAAATTTACAAATTCAAAGGGAAAACCGATTGTGAATCCTTCTGTGCCTGCTGAAAACAATCAACCAATCGTTAAAGAACCTATTACTAACAAAACTGTAGCTATTGGAGAGGAAATTAAAATTGATTTAACAAATCATTTTTCCGATCCTGATGGTGATAAACTTTCATTTACTGCTACAAAAGGCACGATAAATGGAACGATATTAACAGTTAATTTAACAGAGGGTAGTCATATTGTTGGCGTTACAGCTTCTGATGGGAAGAAAAGTGTCACTACAAGTTTCAGCGTGACAGTCATTGCTAATGATTATTATTCAGGTGCTTATAACAAGGAAGGGCAAGCACTTAAAAAGGCTCTTCATGATATCATCTCAGTTCAAAAGGTACTTTCTTATGATGATGTTTGGAATGCATTGAAGTATACGGATGAAGATCCTGCTAATCCGAGTAATGTCATTTTATTTTACTCTGGGAAAACTAGTCCAAAAACAAACAGTGGTGGCAATGTAGGGAACTGGAACCGAGAGCATACGTGGGCAAAGTCACATGGTAACTTTGGGACAAGCAATGGCCCAGGAACAGATATCCATCACTTACGCCCAACCGATGTACAAGTTAATAGCTCAAGAGGGAATTTAGATTTTGACAATGGTGGCAGTCCAGTGGCAGGTTGTAATGGTTGCTTGAAAGATTCAGATTCATTTGAACCACCTAATCGCGTAAAAGGTGATGTAGCACGTATATTATTGTATATGGCCACTCGCTATGAAGCTGGGGATAAGGTGGATCTTGAATTAAATGACAAAGTTAATAATGGAACTGCTCCTTATCATGGTAAGCTCTCTGTTCTTTTACAATGGCATAAGCAAGATCCTGTAGATGAATATGAAAAACAAAGAAATGAAAAAATTTACGAAATCCAAGGCAATCGAAATCCATTTATAGATCATCCTGAATGGGTGGAGAAGATATGGTAAGTTAATGAAGAGTACTCAAAACGCCACTTCAAGGTTTAAGTTGAAGTGGCGTTTGAGTTTTATTAAACTCTTTTCAATTCTACTAAAATTCGGAGTGCTCTTTAAGGTTTTGAATACTTATTCTTTTCAAAAGGGCATTTTCAGTAGGCCCATCGAATTCAGCATGAAATACTACATCATCAACAGTAAATGTTGCGAAATATAGTATTTGGTCAATAGTATCGGTGAAATCCTTTGTTTCTATTGTCACTTTTTGATGTATAGCTTTTGAAATATCTTTTGCCGTTACTTCTTTAAAGTTAAATAAAAGAACATGTGTAATTGGTGCGTCGTTTATGTTTCCATCGTAAAATGTAGTGCAAATTGAGTAATCTTCATACGATTTACATGAAACACCTTCAAATGATTCTTCTTTCGCTATAGCCTTATTCTTTTGAACGCCATCACCAATAGTGTCCATAAAGGAAATCCCAGTTTTGGTGAAACTGTTATTTAATGCTTTCATAAATGCTTCATTATGTATTAATGGAAGGCCTGTTTCGAGCAATATTTTTTCATTATTTGCTAATAGATGATCGTCTTTTACTAGATAGGTTTGATTTAATTCCGTCCCAACTAAATGAAAGGAATTTGTAGTTGGATTTATAGTTATATCCTCCCTACTTCCTGCATATGCTTTGAAGCCCATTATGACATGAGAATTATCATCAGAAGCCTTAATAAGGTTTACTTCATGTGCAATCGTTTTGACTCCTGGTTGAAAGTCACTCGCGATGAGTATTTCTTTATCATCTGGTCCATTTAGTACGCCATGGAATGCAATCTCGTTATAGATTGGATATTCATAGTGTAGATCACTCCAGTTTTCCCAAGTTTTATTTGTTCTATTATATTTCCCTACAATGTAACCGTAACGGGTTTGATCACTATAACCGAAAATATATTCAGGGATTTTATCTCCATCAAAATCGACAAATTGTTCAGCCGCTACAGGGAATTTAGATTTCGTTTGCTCATACCATTCACTTGTTTTTACCGTACTCTGCCATTCTTCTTTTGATTGAGGGAGCGCTTGCTCTGCTGTTTGCTTCTCAGAAGCCTCTTCATTTTTCTTAGAAACTCCCTCATTACTTGAACATCCTACTAATAAACATACTAGTAAGAGGATAGACAAATTTCTCAACATCCTGAAAACCTCCATTTAATCTTTAATTTAGTCATAATCTATCATTTTCAATTCTACCTTTAGTCACATCGTAGTATCTACATATTTTTTTGAAAGTACCAATATTTATTGGGAAATCTATAAATTTACTAGAAGAAGTGTTATAACAAGTTCATAAAGTAGATGCAGATAGTGAGATTATGGAAGCTGTTGAGGAGATTGTAGTGGAATCTTTATTTGCCAATATGTCATATTGAATCTGAGTTTAGCAAATATGGAAGTGTGAGATCGAACGCTGGATAAAAAGAAGTGTACTCAACACGCCACTTCAAGGTTTAAGTTGAAGTGGCGTGTTATTTTTTAAAAACGTACAATTTCAGTAGGGTCATCGAGTTCAGCATGCCATATGTTGAAGAATCAATGTTACACTGTAATAGCATGTTTTTATGCTGTTGACGTCAAAAACCTAGGCAATCTCCTTCTTTACCTTTTTCACAATAGAATGTGAAGATAGTCTACCATGCAGTAAATAATAAACACCAATTCCGATTATGATAAGGAATGAACAATAAAAATATATGGATCCGTAATCAATTTTAGCTGCGGCAATACCAAAGATAAATGACCCAATGCCGAATCCAAAATCATAGATAGAAAGGAATGTAGCCGTAGCCAATGCTCTCTTTTTAGGGGGTGCTACTTGAATAGCAATAGTTTGAAAGCTCGGAAATACAGTTCCCCATCCAACACCAATAAGGGCTGCTGATGTAAGAAATAACAAGGACGTATTTGATACACTCAGTAAAAACGTACCGACTGCAAAGCATAAAATAGCGGGATAAATGATCATATTTGCCCCGAATAAATCAAACCATTTTCCGGTAAAAGGTCGTGAAATTAAAAGGACCACTGCGTATACAACAAAGAAATAACTAGCAGCTTCCACTAAGCTTTGCTCTTTTGCATATAAGGATACGAAGGAAATAATTCCTGAATAAATCAGTCCAAAGAAAGCTGAAATCAATGATACAGGAATAGCGGAACGTTCCAAATAATCTCCAATTTTCATGCTTGTTTTTCGTTCAATTTCCTGTTCAGGCATAAAAGTTTTCTTAGGTAATTTAACAAATAATCCTGCAACGAGTGCAAAGAAAGCAAAACATGCATTTAAGATAAACATTAGACTTGTCGCTGTTTGATGCATAACAGTCAAACCTAAAAAGGGACCAATAGCCATAGCAAGATTTAGCGTTAGTCCATAGTACCCCATTCCTTCTCCTTTACGGGATTCAGGGATGAGATCAGCTACAATTGCTCCAGTGGCCGTTGTGGCCATTCCAAATCCAATTCCATGAAAAAAGCGAAGAAATAGTAAGCCGATCAAAGATTGCGGAATAAAATACAAAGCTGAAGCTGCGAAAAGAACAAGGAGGGAACTTATAAAAACGACATATTTTCCTGCTTTTTCGATCCATTTACCTGCAAATGGGCGTGTTAGGATGGAGGCAATCAAAAAAACTGTAGTAATAAGTCCTGCTTCAGTTTTGGCACCATGCAATTCTTGTAACGTATATATCGGTAATGTGACCAATAAATAAAAAAATGTTGTAAACACGAGAAAATTAGTAATGGCAATACCGATAAAATCCCTTGTCCATAATCGAGGTTTATCCAATATTTCCACCTCCTCTAATATATTAAATTCCTTGTACCATCCGCTGAAATAGAGGAACTTAGGTTAAGACCTCCCAAGATGACAGAAGTTCTTTGAATTCTTATTGTTATCAAGTTGATTCCCACAAAATATGTTCATAAATATTGTCATCAGTGACCTTTTTCTACATTCATTATTCATTTATACTGTCATTTCTAAAAGGTACAGTTTACAATAAACACAAATGACAGATGAGGTGTTTTAACGATGAATGAGCTAATTTTTAATATCAATCGAGAAAGTAACACTCCTATGTACCAACAAGTTTATCAATACATACGTACTCAGATTTTATCTGGTAAATTAGAGTGGAATACGAAGTTGCCATCGATTAGGCAACTTGCTCTCCAACTAGAGGTCAGCAGAAACACAACTCAGCTAGCTTATGAACAATTGCAATCGGAAGGGTATATTCGAAGTGAGAACAAAAAGGGGTTTTTTGTAGATGCAAATATATCGGATGAGACGCTTAATTATGAACCCATTAAAGAACAGCATCATGAAAAGAATCAAACTGACATCAAAACGATTGACTTTAAAATCGGGACAGTGGATCAAGAGAACTTCCCTTTGAAAACATGGAGAATGCTTACTAACAAAGTAATTAAAGACTCTAGCATGTTTTCATACGGAGATAAACAAGGTGATATTCAACTAAGAAAGGCATTAGTAGATTACTTGTTCCAATCAAGAGGGGTTAATGCTTCTGCTGAACAGATTATTATTGGCAGTAGTACACAACACTTGTTATTACTTTTGACGCTGTTGCTAAAGCAAGACTATCAATATTTGGCAGTAGAGGACCCTGGATATAATGTGGCGAGGGACTTATTTGCGCTTCAGTCATTTATCATTGATCCAATCCCGGTAACAGAACAAGGCATTGTAGTCGATCGCCTTTTACAGTCATCTTCTAGACTTTTATATGTCACTCCTACTCACCACTTTCCATACGGAGTAACTATCCCCGTCAATGAAAGATTAAAGTTAATTCAATGGGCAAAAAGGGTGGAAGGATATATTATTGAGGATGATTACGATAGTGAATTTCGTTACATCCATCAACCTATACCGTCTCTTCAAAGCTTAGATTCTAATGATAGGGTGGTTTATTTAGGAACTTTTTCAAAAGCATTGTTACCTTCTATCCGGGTTAGTTATATGGTTTTGCCAAAGAGACTAGTAAGTGAATATAAAAAGATACTTCCTTTGCTTGAGCAAACATCCTCATCTATTCACCAGAGAACATTGGCGATCTTCATGAATGAAGGCTATTGGTACTCACACTTAAGGAAGATGAAAGCTTTGTATAAACGTAAAATGAATCTATTGAATAGGGAAATACTAAAACACTTTAAAAATGATGTTGAAATAAAAGGGAGTAGCTCAGGAGTTTACGTTATTATTGAAGTTAAAACAAAAATGACTGAAAAAATGCTAATTGAAAGTGCATATGAACACGGGATAGCAGTTCATCCTTGCTCACAAACTTTTTCGAAATATAAACCACAATATCCACATATTTTACTTGGATTGGGTAATTTAAGTGAGGATGAGATCATAAAAGGAGTCTCACAATTAGCAAAAATATGGTTGTAATCATATGAGGGGTAGCACCACATCGATATCAAGTTAAGATTTTAAGGTGTCACTATCAAATATCTGAGCTTCATTGTATGGAAAGGGGAATTGACTTTGCTAATTGAAAGTGTAATAGACCACATATCGAGCCTTAAAGGATATTCATCTATAAAAAAAATCGAAAAAGGATACTCACCAGATGAAAAATACATAGTTACTGTCGGCCAAAATCAATACTTTATTCGATTATCAGACATACAATATCATGAAAAACGAACCGTCGAATTTTCATTGCTTCAAGCATTAGAAAAACAAGGTGTACAAACGAATAAAGCCATAGAATGTACTTTATTGAATGAGGCTAATCTTTCTGTCATGGTATTAAGCTATATTGAAGGATACCCTGCGGATGAATTCATTTGGAATCTTTCTGATGTGGCGCAATTTAATATAGGTCTTGCTGCTGGGAAAGAATTAAGAAAAATTCATCAGCTACATGCCCATGCCCCACAAACGATACAATGGGAAGAAGCTCAAAAAAAGAAATTCAGTTTTTATTTAAATGAATATAAAAAAGATAGCTATCAACTGCCAAAAGAGCATAAAATATTAAACTTTATTGAAAACAATTTCTATCTTCTTAAAGATCGACCTATAACATTACTCCATGATGATTTTCATCTTGGCCATATTATTGTACAAAATAACACGTACAATGGCGTAATTGATTTTAATGGCTATGATTTTGGTGACCCATATCATGATTTTTATAATCTTTCATTGTTTAGCAGAAGACATAGTATCCCATTTTGTATTGGACAAATAAATGGCTATATTACAGAATCTCCAAACGATACATTTTGGCGAATATATGCCCTTTATGCAGCGATGAATATCGTCTCTACGATTGTGTGGACGAAAAAATATGATGAACAATCTTTTGATGATGCATTGGAAAGAATCCATCTCATTTTAGAAGATCATGACTATTTTAATTTGGATCAACCATTATGGTATAAGTCCATACCAATTTGATAAAGTTACAGGTTTATAAACGGCCATAGTATATTTTCAAATTGAACTATATTTATAAAATTTAGTTCAGTTTTTATTTATGAGCAAAATCTAATCACCTCTTCTTCGACTAACGGAGCAGTTTAGTTGAAGAGTGTTGTTTAACTTGTGTTCAACAATCGGGCCATATTATTGAATAACATTCTTTTATGAAATGTCCCCGAACGACGCTTTGGGAAGGTTATACTTCCACTAACGGGTGTAGTTATTGAATAAGGGCTGTGCTTTAATTGGATTGGATTGGAAAAAAGTGTATATTAAAATTAGAAAAAATTAATTTATATGTAGGGAGATGACTACTTTATGAAAAAGAGAATTTCTATAGTATTAACAATGATAGCTATCATTACTTTTGGTGTTTTTATTTATTATGGGTCTTTGACCGAGGCTAATAAGGAAACCGACAGTATTGTAATAGATAAAGATGGAGAAGTAGTAGAACCACTTAGTGGTAACAACGATAATATAGGTCATTAATACACATTAATATCGGTAGACATTTTTCTTGACGTTCTATTTGTACCAATACTCTCTTAAGCAATCGGGCGTTTTAGTGCAACAAGGACTTATAAGCTATACAAAACAATCATAATAAACGTTCCCAAATGAAAGTTTGGAGAGAGAACGAAATCCAAGAAATACTGTTAAACCAACATTTCTTGGATTTTCCTTTAAATATTGTTTATACAGCTTTTTATGCAAATATATAAACAGGGCTACGATAGTACTTTTCAAGATTATGTAGAGTGTATTATCTGAATAAAAATCTGTATATTTGGCGCATTAAAACAAACTGCATTTTTTATCATTCATCATTCCTATACTTCAAGTACAGGGCCTTTAATTGAAAACCGATATTCAGCAATCGGGCGCGATTGTTTAATAAGCTTCACTTTTCTTCTTCAACTATTTCATTTTCAAACAACGCAACAATTTTGAGGAGGAAGTGAATGACAATATCTATTCACGATGGTGTGTTAGTAGGATACTCAGCAAATTTTCTAGAAAATGAATTGCTATTAGATATCGAAACGGTGGCAGATGAAATTGTAACTGTTACATTCGAGAATTACTTAGCACATTATTTCGATCATGTAATGGCGGGAAGTATTTTATTTGATATTGAAGAAATAGATTTGAATACATTTTTCGAAGAGAACAAAGAACAATTTGAATCACATAAATTATATGCTTGGCCGATTTGGTACGATGATACGAATGAACTCGAACAATTCTTACAAAAAAATAATTATAAATGCTATGTTATTAGTGCGTCACTAGGATTATCAGGTTATGTATTTGCTAAAACGCAGAAAATCAAAAGGAAATGATATGTTGCGTGAGAACAGCTAGAGTTTGTGAAGTATTCTACTTAAACTAACGGGGAGCGATTGTTCAATTAGAACAGTCGCTTCTTGTGCTAACAGGGCAGCACCTATATTTATTTTTAGTAAATTATTACATAAGTTGAATGTGTTGGCTTAACTTGTTATACAATTACAATAGATAATGGTTATCGAATTAATTGACTCTCTGCCCATCAAATTGCAATTTAGGGGAGAAACCAGTAAACACTGAAAAGGAAAATATATTAAATTACTTATATGTACCCGAAATGTGACTGATGTATGGTGGGATGATCAATATATTAATGCTAAACAATTGCATTTGAAGGCTAATGAGCGAGGTATTGAAGAGCCACCAAAAAATCCTACTGAAGATGACTTTTCTTATTGGACAATTGAAATGCAGAAACAAGAAGTACATGGTCTTTGGTCACAAATAGAATGATTAGAGTGGATTTCAATCTTAAAGGATAATCGAATTTTGTATTGTCTTATTCAACTACCAGAGGCTTTACGTCAATAAGGAGTGGAGCCATTTTCTCCTTAAACTAAACCAGCAGAATAGTTGAAAACGATAAAATATGGGTGGCAAGAGATGAGAAGAGCAGACTTTAAAAGTATTTCTGCCATAAATGAGTTAAGAAGATAGCTATTTTATTTAAGGAATAGTAGGTAATTTGCATAGAATTTGCGGAGAGGCTCAGAAAACAATAATTTAAGCTATAGCCTAAATTAGGCATTAGAAGATCGCGTATGATATTACAATCATTAATGGTCGCAACGACCACAGTGCTATAATGTATGACATGTGCGAGTGGAGCGATTATGCAGGTGGAGGAGTAACTTTTTACGGTAGATGGTGGACAATTTTTTATTACAGCGAATTTTTGACTTGTTGTGGATATTATCAAGCAAACATTGACGATTTAGAATATTATAGAATGACAATGATAAATCGTTTTATTGCGAACTAATTTTCATTTATCTTAATTGGAAAAGAGGTTTTGAATAAATGAATAGCAATATTATTTGGGGGATAGTATTATTAGCGCTAAGTTTGTTTCTTAAGCCAATATTGGCGATTGTAGGGTTGAATGAAAGGTTATTCAGATTGCACTTGCAAGGTGAAACAGTGTTTTCATTGAGTCCATTCTTAGTTCAGATAATTCTGGCGGTAATTGGTATTATCATGCTTATCATCGGCAGTATGCAAGTTACAAAGCAGTAGAAAAAATAGTTGAAAGGATAGAGAGCACAACTATTGATCTTGCTACAATATTGAACATTTATAACCAAGGTATTGAAGACCGCGTTATCTAATTAGATGAAAATCATTAGGACCTTCTTCAACTAATGAGGTTTTTTTCTTGATGATCATTGAGTTGCATATGCAGCTCTTTTTTTATTGAACTTACGGAGACAGGTTAGTGGAAGAAGGAATATGACTTCAAATAGGGGGAGCATCAGGAAAATGCGGATTTTCAACGTTATGAATATTTAATATAAAAAGCCGAATTCAATGTCTATGGAATTCGGCTTTTCAAGTGGCTTTTAATAAAATTCGATGTTCAATTTAGATACTTCCACAATATGAGTAAACGAAACAAACGAGGTCATTATTTACTTTTATTTATAGGAACGACCAATTCCAATTCCTTTATCTCTTCACTAAAGCCCTCATTGTTTGTATGACTTGGCTTGAGTGTAAATGATTTTGGTATCGTATCCATTGGAGGCAAAGTCAGTACCATATGATGACCATAGTTCCCAACAGCCATGCCTGCTTGTAGTTTCAGTTTATCATATACATGAACATTATCATCGACTACAGAGAAATCAAACCATGGCCAACTATCGTTTTCATCCATTTCAGTAGGGTAATCAATCGTTAGGTCTATTCTTGTTGATAGAGGTGAAAATGTTACTTTGTCGGCTGTTAACGTGTAAACTTCATCCACCGTTTTAGTTGTAACTTCTGGATAATATTCAAAAACATCACCTTTTATTTTTTTTAGTGGGAAAGACACCTTCAACTTGCCCTCATAGCCAAATAAATCTTCTCCATGGACGGCAATCTCAATTTCTTCTCCATATTCATTATAATTAGAAAAGGTAAATTGATGATGTTCAATTATTGTTTTTGAGTTTATGTCATCTTGCCCAGTTGAACCAATCGCTGGTTTAACTGGTTGTCCATTAATTGTTATATAATTAAAGCCGACAATTTCTTCTTCCATCGAAAGTTCCTTTTCTCCTGTGTAAACGACTGTTACGATTAACCGGCTCCCATCATAAGCTGCTTCTTTTACAGTCATTGTTAAGCCATTTTTACTATCTTGTTTATCAATTACAGTCGTAAGTTGATCGTGTTCGATTTTATCTGAGGCAATGTCTCTAAAGTCCTTATAAATTGGACCAATCAGGGGAATATTTGATAATGCTTCTGCCATGCCTGTTGAAACAAATCCAGAACCAAGCAAAGATATACATAGCCCACATGCAACTAAGATTGACTGTTTAGTTGTTCTTCCTACTTTTCTTTTTTTCTTGGCTTGAAAGATAGCCGTTTTCTCCCTTGCCTTTAGCTTTTCAACAGGTACATTTATGTTGTCGATAGATCGATTGAAATTGTCTTTATTCATACAGATAACCCTCCTTTAAAATGGGTCTTAACTCTTTTTTTGCTCTATTTAAGTGTGATTTAACGGTTCCTTCCGGGTAATTCATGATCGCAGCAATTTCCTTTATAGACAGATCGTGATAGTACCTCAACAAAATAATGGTTTTTACAGTAGGGTTTAAGAATTTAAAGGCTTCTGACAAATCCATTGAATGCATGATAAAATCGCTATTTTCTGAAGTGATTAATTCATTAAAGATTTCCTCATTATCTGCAGTAAAATGGCGGGACTCTTTTCGAATAAAATCAATCGATTTAAAAACTAGAATTTTTGTAATCCAACTAGAAAAACTTTCAGGCTTCTTTAATGTTTTTATTGAAATATAGGCTGTATAAATTGTTTCTTGATAGACATCTAAAGCATCTTGTTCGTTTCTAACGTATGCATAGGCAGTTCGGTACAGCTTTTGTCGAACAGAATCAATCAGTTGTTCAAATGCTTCATCATCACCCTTTTTTGCTTTTTTCACTATTTTTCCTAAATCCATTTTGGTCCTCCTATCCGTTACACAATAAAGTCGAATGAACTAGTAAATCGGTTGCAAAATTATTAATTAAGCAAAACATTTCTCGAACTAGTACTCTAAAGGCTACCATTCCCGTTAAAAAGAATGTCTCCTCCCCTTGTTATTCAGTTTTTATAATAGTCATCTCGTTTGTTGTAAATTTACATATTTTATACCATTTTACAATGTTCCGTGTTATAATTTTGAAGAAAATTAATATTACTTTAATTTTAAAGGAGCATAAAATGAAATTTAAAGACCCTTGGAATCCTACACAAAAAGAAATAAAAAAATGGGCATATAGTGATGAAATGGAACCTGTGCAAGATTGGGAACTCGCCATTTATAAATTTGAAAATATACCGATGATTTGTACATTTGTTGAGGATGAGCAATGTGAACATACTTCTTATTTCCTTAATACTTTATATGTATTCACAGGAGATACGGTTCGAGTAGGGGACAATGAAGAAATTCAAAAGCTATCTCAATTACTAGATACGATGGAAAAAACAGCTGAATCAAAAGAACTTCAATTGTGGAATGAACGTTCTCAACTTCTTATCGAATATCCAGAATACTATGAGAACTCTTATTGGGGTATTTGTTCAAAGTTTGTTTATGACATATAATTTAGAAGCGGGCGTAATTTTCAAAGGTTCAATTTTCTAAACAATAACAAATTCTTACATAGCCAGCAAGTTAGGAATTGCAGTTAACTGCAATTCCTTTTGTTATCTTCTAACTACTATTTGACAGTGCTAAATATAATAGAAATTCGAATACTATTGAACAAACATAAGCGGGTTGATTCAATAAGGGGGGAATACAATTATCAAGGGAGAATATCACTCATGGCGAAAATAGCAAAGGAGAGTTAGACGATAATTATGGAGGATGTATTAAAGCAGATTATTAAAGATGATATTCCTCCTTTATTTAAGGCTAAAGGATTTAAAAAGAAAGGAAATCATTTCGCAAAGATATTCCCCGATTTTGCATGGGTTGTAAATATCCAAATTTCTAAGTGGAATTCGAAAGAAGATGTTGAGTTTACGTTTAATACTGGAATTTTTACTGATAAATTGTATGGGCCATTTTATAAAGAGGATCCACCAAAATTTCCAACAGAAGATAATTCCGTTCTTAAAATTCGCATATCTGAGTTGAAAAATGAGCCAGAGACTTGGTATAAAATTGGTCTTTCGAGTAATTTAGATGCAATTAAAAGGGAAGTCCAAAGCGACTTGCAAAATGTGGTTTTTCCATACTTTGAGAAATTCCAAACAATAGAAGATGTAATCCAGGAAATGAAAAGAAAAGAAGAACAGGGCTGGTACGAATGCCCTCACTTCCTTACAATACTATGTAATTCATATGGTTATAATAATGAAGCGAATAAATAAAGTATATGCTGAATCCGAGCTGGATTCACAAAAAGAATTTATCAAAGAATTCGCTGAATATTTAGGGCAAATAATAAAATGATTTCACTACAAGTGGAGTTACCGATTAATTACCATACAGCTTTACCCAAACAAAATATGTTTTTTTACATTCTAAAAGGCAGATGAATTACTCTCATCTGCCTTTTTTCAAGTTATACAACCCAATGAGACGGACGTTTCAGGTGGGAGGGTAATTTTGTTTGAAGATTGCCTTGTGCTGAATTAATTTGCATTTGGGTTAAAAACATACTTGTTGAAAGGTCTGCGCCGCGTAAATTGGCATCACGTAAATCTGCACCAATAAAATCAACCCCTCTTAAATCTGCATTTTGTAGATTGGCAGCAATTAAATAAGAACCTCTAAGATCGGTTGCTCTTAAATCTTTGCCTTTTAAATTTTTCCCCATCCAATCAACCCCTCGATTGTCATACTTTCGAGTGTTTTTTCCAATCTTTACGATATGACTTTGGCGAATTTGCTCACTTGTTTCTAACAGTAAACCATTCACTGGCAGTCGGAAAGTAGGAATATCTATTGCAAGCAATGCATCAGCTTCCAGCTCTGTTGCACGCTGTAGCTGTTCTAATTGTAAATGTAGTTTGTTATATAGAGATGAATCAACCTTATACGATAAAGCCTCCGCTACGTAAGCAATCATTTCATAAAGTTGGTCCATAATCGGAAAGACACGAAACATTTTCTCGGAAACTTCAGGGAATTGTCGCCAGTCTTGTCCATGAAAAGTTGTTTGTGAAACCTTTTGTCCAGCTCCTAAACAATCAAAAACTGTACACCCTTTAAACCCTTGATCTCTAAGTTTATGATGAATTTGGCAGCTAAAATCTGATTGTAGATTAGGGCAAGGTGTTCCGGCTGCTTTATGAATGGCAAAGTCACTAGAAGCAGCAATATTTAAAGCCGTGCAGCATAGACCAAAACAGCTTTGGCAATCAGCCTGTAAGCTTTCACGAATCTTTTTTCCAATTGTAAAATCCATTTTTTTTACTTCAGACATTGTTGTTTTCCTCTCTTAACGCATAAACTTCTTACATTTAATTCTATCATTTATTATGATTAAAAGGATATTTTTGTGTGGAAGTTTTCTACATATCGAGGAGGCAATATTCATCGTTTAACTCTAGATGATCAGGAAAATGAATTGATAGTTTTTTACAAAATGGAAACAGCCTATTGACAATTTATAGAAAAAAGTTATAATTTTTTATAGACAGACAGTCGGTCTAATGAGGGGGCGTAATAATGAGAAAAGAAGCAATGGAGCGTAGAAACGAAATACTTGATGTAGCTGATGAGCTTTTCGGTCAGAAGGGCTTTGATGGCACAAGTACTAACGATATTCTTGAAAAGGTTGGTATTGCACGGGGAACGCTGTATTATCACTTCAAGTCGAAGGAGGATATTATGGACGCGTTAATTGAGCGGTATAATGCTCAAATTCTAGGTGCAGCAAAAGAAATTGCTGCAAATAAGAGCATCCCCGTTCACGAGCGAATTGTCCGTGTTGTAATGGCATTAAACATAAGTAGCGGAAACGGTAAGGAAATTATTGACCATATACATAAGCCCCAGAACGCGCTTATGCATCAGAAAATACAAAAGGTCATCATGAACGGTCTTCCACCGATACTGACGGAAATAATCCATGAGGGTATTGAGCAAGGATTATTTAGTACACCGTATCCCTATGAATGTATGGAAATGATTGTGGCTTATACGAATACCGTTTTTGATGATGATATGGTTGATATGACCGATGAAGAGCGTGCTTCACGTATACCAGCTTTTGTCTTCAACGTAGAAAGACTGCTCGGTGTCGAAAGTGGAAGCCTTATGTACATGATGAAGATGTTTGGCAATGGGGGTGAAGAAAATGGAAACAACGATGGTTGATTCCGAGCGTCATTTCAAAAAATTTCTTCTGCTTTGGTCAGAGCAGCTAATTTCAGCAATAGGAAGCGGGCTTTGGATTTTGTGTTACTTCATTAATTTTCTTCAACTTGAAAACAGAGGTGACTTATGTATTACAGAATAATCCGAAATGACTTTTTAAAAAGCAAACTGATAACGCTGACAACAACGTTATTTGTTGCTGTTGCGGCTATGCTCGTTTCCTTATCAGCGATACTTATGGTAAATCTTTCAGGTGCTATTGATTCACTTATGAATCAGGCGAAGACGCCGCATTTTTTGCAAATGCACTCTGGGGATATCGATACTGTCGGACTTACAAACTTCGCGGAGCAAAACAGCAATGTCAATGAATTTCAAGTGCTTGAGTTTCTAAACTTGGATAACAGTCAAATTATTTTAGGTGATCGTTCACTTGCGAATAATGTTCAAGACAATGGTTTTAGCATACAGAGTGAAAAGTTTGATTATCTTCTTGATCTTGATGGAAACATAATTAACGTATCCGATGGCGAGCTGTATGTCCCAATAAACTATATGAAGGACGCCACTACAATGGTCGGTGATAAAGCTATAATAGGCGGAAAGGAATTTACTGTAGCAGGATTCCTCCGGGATTCGCAGATGAATTCTATGCTGTCCTCTTCAAAAAGATTTCTCGTAAGTGCAAATGATTACTCTGCAATTAAAAGCCATGGAAGTGTGGAGTATTTAATTGAGTTTAGATTAAAGGATTTATCGGCGCTCGGTGAATTTGAAACTGCTTATGCTTCCGCGGGACTTGAAGCGAACGGACCAACGATCACATATCCACTTTTCAAAACAATTAACGCATTTTCTGACGGGATTATGATAGCAGTTATTCTTCTTATAAGTGTTCTCGTCGTTGCTATCGCATTTATGTGCATACGCTTTACACTCCTTGCGAAAATCGAAGACGATTACCGTGAAATTGGTGTTATGAAGGCAATAGGGCTACGCATTTCCGACATTAAGAAAATTTATCTTGCGAAGTACGCAGCAATTGCGGCAGTGGGTAGTATTCTCGGTTATGCACTTTCATTGATGTTCAAAAACATGCTGCTAGAAAACATCCGGCTTTATATGGGGGAAAGTGAAAACTCTTCTTTTGCCACGTCTTTAGGGATCCTCGGCATTCTACTTGTAACCTTTGCAATTTTAGGCTATGTAAGCGGCGTGCTTAGACGCTTTCGGAAAATATCCGCGGCAGAAGCAATACGCTTTGGCATTTCGCAGGATAAAAGCGCAGGCGCAAAACGTGTTTGCCTGAACAAAAACAAACTGTTAAATACTAATATTTTCCTCGGGGTCAAAGATGTTCTCGCAAGGAAAAGACTTTATGCCACAATGCTTGCAGTACTTGTCATTTCAGCATTTATCATTATTGTTCCACAAAACCTATACAACACGATTTCCTCAACAAGCTTCATTAAATATATGGGTATTGGAAACTACGATATTCGCCTAGATATTCCACAAACTGATCAAATCTCTAAAAAAACTGCAGAAGTTTTAGAATATATGAACAGCGACACTTCTATTTCAAAGTACACCATCCTTACAACAAAGACATTCAAAACAAAAATGGAAGACGGTTCGGAAGAAAATATAAAAATCGAACTTGGCGACCATTCGATATTTCCTATCGAATATACCGAGGGCAGAGCACCCACTGTAGAAAACGAAATTGCACTTTCGGCTTTAAACGCTGATGAAATGAAGAAAAAAGTCGGCGATACAATTACGGTCATCATGAAGGGGAAGGAGAGCAAGCTCAAGGTAAGTGGCATTTATTCTGACATTACGAACGGTGGTAAAACGGCAAAGGCTGTATTTACCGATCATTCAGAAAATATAATGTGGAGCGTTATTTGTGCGAAGCTTTCAGATAAAACCCTGGTCGATGAAAAAATCTCTAACTATACGGACCGATTTACTTTTGCTAAGATTTCCAATATTGATGAGTTTGTCAAACAAACTTTCGGTTCGACTATAAAATCAGTCGGAAAGGCCTCCATTGCCGCAATTGCCATAGCACTTGTAATAACGATTCTAGTTACATTGTTGTTTATGAAAATGCTTGTCGCAAAGGATAGATATTCGATTGCGATAATGAAAGCACTAGGTTTTACAAAGTTGGATATTACGGTGCAGTTTGGTTCGCGAGCAGTATTTGTATCAATTATCGGAATAATTGTTGGCACCATTCTGGCAAACACTCTTGGAGAGGTACTTGCAGGTGCAGTAATTACCTCGTTCGGGGCTTCATCGTTTAGTTTTTCAATTAATCCACTTTCGGCGTACGTGCTTTGTCCGTTATTGATGATTTGCTCGGTACTTATGACAACAATCATTGGCACATCGGGCGCTGGGAAAATAAAAATATCCGAAAATATAAAGGAGTAGCTTATGAAGAATCTTGTAATCGGTGAACATATTGTAAAATCTTTCGGTGAGGGCGACGAAAAACACAATGTTCTCGACGGTGTGTCCGTTGACATAAACGAAGGTGAGTTTATTGCGATCATGGGACCCTCGGGCTCGGGAAAATCAACGCTCATGTTTGCATTGAGCGGCATGGACAGTATTGATAGCGGAAGGATTACTTTTGATGGAAGTGATATATCGTCAGTAGGTGAGGCTGAACTTTCAGATTTACGTAGATCTAAAATGGGCTTTGTTTTTCAGCAGTCAACTATGCTTAAAAATCTAAATATTCTCGATAATATTATTCTTCCATCAATTCGCGATAATAGAAAAAACGTTGCAAAGATTTCAGAGAAAGCAAGAGTACTTATGAAGAGGGTAGGCATTGCAGAGCTTGAAATGCGCGACATTACACAAGTTTCGGGAGGGCAGCTTCAACGAGCGGGAATATGTCGAGCACTTTTGAACAGCCCGAAAATCATCTTCGGCGATGAACCTACAGGCGCACTAAATTCAAAATCAGCCCAGGAGATCATGGACATTTTTTCAGAAATTAACGCGGGCGGTACTGCGATTATGCTTGTCACTCACGACGCAAAGGTTGCGGCCCGTACGGAACGCATAATGTTTATGCTCGACGGAAAAATCGTCAGTGAACTAAAGCTTCCGAAGTTTGACGGTACGGATATTGATAGCAGAGTTGAGAAAGTAACAGAAAAAATGTGGGAAATAGGAATATAAGTTGCTGTAATAACTAACACTGAATCTCACAGTGGAAAATGAAAGATTTCTAGAGTAGTTACGTACCGAGTTAGCAATAAATGATTGGTCTTAGAGAAAAGCAGGGGTATTGGTTCACCACCAACCTCTGCTTTTATTTATTCGAATAAATTAGTAGTGTTCATTATTTTCTGAAAAAAATGAAACTTTTGGATGTGGAATCCGTATTAACAGGAAAATACTGATTTTTTAGGAGGTAATATGTTTAATATCGGAAGATTCTTCCTTGTATTTATATTCTTATTAACAGCCTGTACTCAGGATTCAGTTGTTCCTAAAGGAAAAGATGATGAAAATATTGTTATTACACCGGATGGAAAAATTACCTTTGAAATTATTAATAAAATAAAGGTTCCACAAGAAAAAGTAGACTCAATAAAAGAGGAACTCCTTAATGCCTATGATGAAATTCAGAATTCAATTCACTCTAAATATGTTCCTTCCGAGAGAATAAATGTATTTCTCAATGAAGGAAATGAACTATCATGGGGTTTGAAATCAGAACTTCAACTATATGATATTAAAGAAAACCAATATCCACTTGTCCATGAACTGACACATTCCTTACTTGGTTATGGCAACAATTTTGATACAAGCAGGGGCTATTTTACGCAAGAGGGTTTTGCTACATATATGGAAGATATGTATGGGGAAAATGAGTCATATTCCCATAAGCTTATGAAGTACTTTCTCGATTCAAACAAAATCATACCAATTAGTAAATTGGTAGATCTGAATCAAGACGATGCCTATTTTCGCCCAGCCCTTACAAACCAAAAAGAATACACCCTTCAATGGATGAGCTATATTCATTCTGCTTCTTTTATTACTTATTTAATTGACACTTATGGATTAGAAAAGTTTGAACAACTATACAATGAAGAGGACTTGGCTAAAAAAATAGAAGAAATTTACGGAAAAAACATAGGTGAGATAGAAAATGATTGGTTAGTTTTTATTAAAAATAGTCAAACGGAATTAACATTTGAAGACAAAAGGAAAATAGGATTATTTTATACTTTTATTTCAGTTATTGATCAAATTGGCCCCAAATTTTTCGCTAAGGAATAATTTATTATAGAAGTTTACATGAAGCAATATATTATCGTAAAGAAAAATTCAGCAAATCAGGAACTTTATAAAAGAAAATTGATTCAGATGTTGAGTCCATTTCAGAAACATTATAGTACGATGATTGGGTGAAACAACTATTCTCATTTTGACAGGTTAGAGTATATTTAAAATAAAATTATAGGAGAAGTACCTTTTATGAAAGCTAGAAATAGCATTATTATTTTAAGTATAATCTGTATTTTAATTGGATTAGTCTACGCATTAGGATATAACAGTTCTATATACTTTAAATATTTATTTTCTATAGGTTTCATACTGTTGGGAATGGGTATTTTAATTGATAGAATTGAAGAAATAAAAAAGAAAAAACGGTAAGATGGATTCAAAGTGATTTTTTGGCAATTATTTGAAAATGTGGTGTGTTGATTGGGTAAATAAAGTTTCTTATTGACTTCTTTAAAAAACACACATGGTAGTACATAAAAAATATAACAAGAAGAAGTGGTGAAGAATAATGGGGTAACGGTAAAAGATTTACTACAATTGCCATCATTTAGAGGGGCAGAAGTATTAACGGGTAAAATTAATCTTAATCATACGGTCTCCTCTTTATCTGTGTTAGAAGTTTCGAATGTAGATTTTTTATCTACGATCATCCAATCGGTTCAGGAAGAGTGGTATGCAGAAGAGCTAGTTATTAGCTCTTTTTATTCAATTAGAGACAGTGTTGAGCAACAATGTAAAACCATTCAACACTTACATGATCTTGGAGAATTGGGACTTATTTTATATTATGTAGGAATTGTTTTGCCTGAAATTCCAGAGGAGGTACTGCAATTAGCAGATTCTCAAGGTTTTATCATTATTTGTATGCCTAAAAATGATTACTCTCTACGTTATAATGAAGTCATTTATGAAGTGATGGAAGCGATTGTTAGTAATCAGGCTGTTAATGATCAGTTTGTGAAGGAAACTTTAGAAAAAGTCTCCTTATTGCCAGAGCATTTACAAAGTGTAGAAATCACACTGAAAATGCTATCTGATCGTCTGAAAGCTAATATTGTACTGACTAATAGTAGTTTTGATATTGTCAACCAAGTGATGTGGCCTAGAAATTCTTCTTTAGATGTTTGGCAAGTCATACAGAAATTTTCACGCGGTCATTTGCATAAGGAAAAAGGAAAACTAGAATTACAAAGAAGCAATTTAACGTGTGTCGTTGAATACAAAAGTATTCAGCAAAAAAATGGAGAACAGCTTTTTCTGTTTGTTATAAAAGAGAACACACCATTACCAGTAAAGACCATTGAAAAAATAAGTGAAGTTGTCCAAGTGGCCATTAATCTTTGGGGGGACAAGCACGATGAAGTTAGTGAATATGCATTAGTAAAAGCTATTATTAATGATGAAAGTGACAAAAAGCGAAGACTAGCTAACATGCTAAATATCGATGTTTCAACTATTCAAATGTTGTGGTTAATTTATATTAACGATATATCAGAAGAGAAAAAAATAAGGGATGAACTTGGAGAGCAACTTTCAAAATATTATCAAACGACAGTGATTCAATGCATTGATCGCTGTATTATTGTTCTTTTAGGAAATGGCTTGTATAAACTTCATGAATATGAGATTGCTACTGAGTTTATTGAAACAACTAATTACTACTCCCAAATATCAGAAATTGTTTACTCACCGAAAATGAAAAATACGAAAGCTGTCCGTCAAATGTATCAATTGGTGAATCAAGTAGGAGAGAAAGCTCATATCATCTATCCAATGCGCAAATTGTTTACTGCCGCTGAATTTCGATCGATGCAACGAGCCATTGATTTAAGTAAACAGGGAGAAGAAGTGATTGAAGAATCCCTTTCCGTTATTGAGCCGATTTTAGATGAAAAAGAGTCCCTCAATACATTAATGGCTTTTCTTTTAGATGCAAATGGTAGTTTTGATGAATGTGGGAAAAATTTATTCATTCACAAAAATACAGTAAAGTATCGTATCAAAAAAATTAGTGAACTAATCGGAAACGATGTAACGGCTTATTCGGAATTTTACGATGTATATATGGCATGCATGATCTATCGCCTAATAAATGGTTAGAAAAGTCTGAATTTTTGTCCAGGAAGACAAAAATTCAGACTTTATTTTCTTTTTTGAAAAAGACGCAGGTCTCTTCCTTCTTTTATAATAACAAACATTAACTAATTCAAAAGGAGGGGACAATATGGAGAAAGATGGGCAAAGTCAGTCTTGGTATAGTTTAGGGATTATTTGGGCAGGCGCAATGATTTGTATACCAAGCTTATTAGTTGGGAATACATTGATTTCTGGTATGGGTTTAACGAAGGCATTAGCCGTGTCTTTTGTTGGATATGCAATTGTAGTAATTATCATGATTTTTCAAGGAATGCAAAGTAGTGATTTAGGAAAGCCAACCGTTCATGTCGCTGGACAAGTGTTTGGTAAAAAGGGATCCCGGACGATTCTTTCAATTATTTTGGCGATTGCTTGCTTAGGTTGGTTTGGGATTCAAGCCAATGTTTGCGGAGTTGCGTTAGCTAATTTATTTGCAGAGTATGATATGAATGTACCTATTCCCGTAGCTTCTTTACTTAGTGGTTTGGTGATGGTAATTTCAGCTGTTTATGGCATCAAAGTGCTACGTGTCTTAAGCTATATTGCAGTTCCTTTCTTAATTGTCATTTGTCTACTAGGTTTAACGCAAGCTTTATCTGGTGACACGCTACAGCTTATCTTGGACTACAAACCTAAAAATAACATGAGTTTTTCGGATGGACTAGCTATAACAATCGGTTCATTTGCACTTGGGGCAGTAATCGCGGGTGATTATTCCCAATATTCCAAAAAACGTTCTGATGTTTTTAAAGCAGCAACATTTGGCATTATTCCAGCTGGAGTATTGATGATTGGTGTTGGAGCTGTTTTAACAATCGCTTATCAAACAAGTGATATTACTGCAGTCTTTCTGAATATTGTCACGCCATTAATCGGTGAGATTGCTTTGATTTTAGCTACATGGAAAACCAATTTGGTAAATGCAATCTCTGGAGGAATCGCCTTAATTAATGTATTTAATATTTCCAAGGACAAAGAAAAAATGGCGATTGGTCTAGCTGGAACGGTAGGGACTATACTTGCTGTGATTGGTATTTTAAATTACTTTACACCGATTATGTCGATATTATCTGCGATGATTCCTCCAGTTGCAGGCGTTATGATTGCCTCTTATTGGGTGATAAATAAAGGGGATCAAACAAGCTGGAAGGAAGTTGACGGTGTCAATCGTTTAGGTGTTTTCTCATGGCTAGTAGGGGCAGTTGTTGCTAGTATCCCAGTTGTTTTATCGTTATTCCCTAGCTTGCCGCAATTACCTAATAAGCCCTTAATTGGAATTGTTATTTCATTTGTCATTTATTATTTCGGTTATCGTCTATCAATGCAAAAGACTGTCATATTGGAGGAAAATAGATGAGATATTTAGATAAAGAAGCTATTGAACATATTGCGATTGGAGCAGCCTTTTTAGGAACAGGCGGAGGAGGGGACCCTTATATCGGGAAGATGATGGCTCTTTCTGCAATTGAAAAAAATGGTCCAGTTAAATTGTATTCAGTGGATGAAATTGAAGATGAAGATTTTTTCATTCCAGCTGCTATGATGGGGGCACCTTCTGTTCTAGTCGAGAAATTTCCGCGAGGAGATGAGTTTGTTAAAGTTTTTCAAAAACTAGCGAAGTATATTGGACAAGAAAAGATTACAGGAACATATCCAATGGAAGCAGGCGGAGTGAATTCGATGATCCCGATTGTCGTAGCGGCACAACTGGATATCCCACTCATTGACTGTGATGGCATGGGGCGTGCATTCCCTGAATTACAAATGGTGACGTTTAATTTGGACGGTATTTCTGCAACACCAATGGCCATTACTGATGAAAAAGGAAATATCGGAATTTTTGAAACGATTAATAATAAATGGACAGAACGGATAGCACGTTCAGCAACCGTTGAAATGGGCGCTAGCTCTTTAGTTAGTTTGTACCCAACGACTGGAGCTCAGATTAAAAAGAGCGGCGTCCATCATATCATTACACTTTCAGAAAAAATCGGAGAAATAATTGCTTCCAAAAATAGAAATGTAAAAGATAAACTTCATGAATTGTTACAGCTAGTTTCTGGCTATGAATTATTCCAAGGTAAAATTGTCGATGTGATACGAGAAACGAAGGGTGGATTTAATCTTGGAAAAATGAATCTGGAAGGAATGGAAGTCAATAAAAACGAAAAAATGAAAGTTCATTTCCAAAATGAAAATCTTATCGCTGAGATAAATGATCAAGTTATAGCAATGACCCCAGATTTAATTTGTTTAGTAGATTATGAAACTTTATTGCCAGTAACAACGGAAAGTTTAAAATACGGTAAGCGTGTCCGAGTAATTGGATTGCCAGCCAATGAAAAATGGCGAACTGATAAAGGAATAGAAACAGTAGGACCAAACTATTTTGGTTATGATTACGACTATGCTCCAATTGAGGAATTGGTTAAAAAGGTGGTAGCTGAACATGTATAAGATTGGAATTGATGTAGGTGGGACGAATACGGATGCCATTATTTTAGATGAACATAGCAATCTCGTTCATAGTGTTAAATCGCCAACAAGTGTAGATATTAAAACAGGTATTGAAACAGCATTACGAAACTTATTACAAGAATCGAATATTGATAAAACGAAAATTACGCATGCAATGTTAGGAACAACGCAATGTACAAATGCCATTGTAGAGCGTAAAAAATTAGTGAAAGTCGGTGTGATTCGACTAGGCTATCCAGCAACTGCCTCTGTACTTCCATATACTGCATGGCCTAAAGATATGATTGAAAAAATATCGGGAAATTATGCTTTAGTCCATGGGGGTTATGAATACGATGGTCAACTTTTAGGCGAGCTTGATGAAGGCGAGATTCAAACGCTTTTAGAGGACTGGCGTGATAAAGTGGACTCTATAGCGATAGTTGGCGTCTTTTCCTCCATTAAAAATGATCAAGAGTTGCGGGTTCGCTGTCTAATACAAGAAGTTTATGGAGAAGAATTCCCAATCTCCTGCTCGTCGTTAATTGGATCAGTAGGTTTAATTGAACGTGAAAATGCTAGCATTTTAAATGCGGCTTTATGCAAAGTAATTGAAACGACAACGACAGGCTTTGTTCATGCGTTAGAAGGTGAGGGGATTTTCAATGCCAAAGTGTATTTATGCCAAAATGATGGAACTTTGATGTCAATTGACTATGCTAAACAATTCCCGATTTTAACGATTGCATGTGGACCGACAAACAGCATACGTGGCGCATCTTATTTAGCCAAAATCAAAGATACGATGGTTTTGGATGTTGGTGGAACAACTTCCGATATCGGTGTTTTACAGGATGGATTTCCGCGCGAATCTTCTGTAGCAGTAGAAGTAGGGGATATTCGCACAAATTTTAGAATGCCAGATATCATTTCGGTTGGACTAGGTGGAGGCAGTATTGTCCGAGTACACAATGGGAAAATTACGGTTGGACCTGATAGCGTTGGGTACAAAATTTCTGAAGAAGCACTTGTTTTCGGAGGGAATACTCTTACGACAACAGACATTGCAGTTCGTCTTGGATTAGCTGAAGTGGGTGATTGTTCTTTAGTAGCGCATATTGATGAAGCGTTCGCAAAAGAAGCTCAATTAGAAATATCATTTTTAATTGAGCAAGCCATTGATAAAATGAAAACTTCATCAGAAGATGTTCAGCTTGTCTTAGTTGGTGGGGGGAGTGTTATTGTTCCAGAAACTCTTCGAGGAGTCTCCAATATTGTTAAATTTGAAAATGGGACTGTAGCAAATGCAATTGGTGCGTCTATTGCTCAAATAAGTGGTCAATATGAACAAATTTATATTTACTCTAGGGAGCCACGTGAGATTTCTTTGAACGACGCTCAAGAAAAAGCAGTGAAACAAGCAGTTTTAGCAGGAGCTCTTGCTGAGACGATTGAGTTAGTAGAAGTAGAAGAAACACCCCTTGCCTACCACCCGGAAAATGCAACGAGATTAAAAGTTAAAGTAGTTGGGAAAATGGGCTAGCAATAGCTTTCAGCTAAATTAATGAAAATAAACTAAATAGAATAAAATCAAGGAAGAGCCATATTTTTTAGAGGGCACTGAAAAAGTCTATAACTTCTCACATTGCGAAGTATTCAACAATTAAATCGTTGAATACCTCGCTTTTTTCATTTGACACTGTGACTCTACTGTTGTTTTCCGAAGCATTCCGCTCGCTTTCCGCGGGCGAGCGCCGAGCCTCCTCCTACGCTTCGCTTCGTGCGGGGTCTCGTCTGTCTCGCTTTCCTTTATAATAAAAGAATCAATGTGCAGGTGGTACCCCCGATGATTTCAAAATCAAGAAACCCTTAATTAAGTCCATATATGGCGATCTACGATATTGTTGTGCCAAAAGATAATATACTTCGCCAAATCAATGAACTTGTTGATTTTTCATTCATTTTAGTCTTCTGATGCGGATGCGCGAAAAGGGTATAAGACGTCGGAATCTTCTTTCTTCGGGTATAAGACATATCGCGTTGAGTGATGAACGTATTATTATAGCGGCTGTCATTACAACAGGTGAAAAAAGCGATGGAAAATATCTTCAAGAGTTAATTGAAAAAAGCACACAAGCAGGTATGAAAATTAATACAGTTATTGGTGACGCAGCTTACTCTGATCTCCACTCCAATCACCCCTATTCACAAAGGTTGAGTTTTAGCATAGTATTCTAATTTATTAGGAATAGGAGAAACCTTAGCATTATGAATTTAGACCGAAGACGAAGATACAGCTTTCCCATTTCATGAAAGAAGAGCACTTTATCAAAGGGTTCTTCCTTTTTTTTGAATTAATACTTGCAAATTTAAAAGTCATAGTGTAATATCTGACTAGTACACTATGACACGAGGTGTTTATGTTGAAAAAATTCGCAGGGCTTTTAAAAAAGGAATGGGTGCTTTATCGGACATGGCTATTTGTAGGGGTTTTTATAGGGATTATGCTGTCAATGGTAGTTCCATATTTAATAAGGCGGTTAAGTGATGGATTTACGATGGAAAATCAGCTGTCATTTGCTTTCTCAATACTAGTACTTATAATAGGGGGATTTTTTTCGATATTACAATTCCTAGCTAGTATGCGTCATGATTTAAAGAGCAAAGAGATATGGCTGCATTCAACTAGTTCTATCGCACAGCTTGTAGGTGTGAAAATCGTATTTTCCTTAATAGGATACGCTATCTTCAATTTTATCTTTGTGAGTTTAGCTATTTACAAAATCAGAGATGAAATTGTTGGTAACTTCGCCCAAGTACTTTTATTGCTGTTGTTTATTGTAGCAATTATTGTAATTCTTCAATTGATGATGTTTGTAATAATGGTATTATTTTTAGCATTTAATCTGCAAATGAAACATTTAGTTGGTAGATTTTCTATTGTTATTACTATGGTTACCTTCTTCTTCAGTATGGATTTGTGGTTTAAATTTACAGAAAGTAAATTATATGATAATATTTTCCATCATGTAGAGATTCCGTTAACGTGGTTGGATCAATATTTCCCGAAAATACAAACGACGGAGCTACTTTTAGGCTCATTTTATGTCGTAGAAGAAGTGGCATCGATCATTTGGCTAGCGATCTTATTTATCATAGCGACAAAGTGGCTTGAAAAGGTGGTTTTACGATGACAATCGACTTTTCTCGTGATAAGCCCATATATAGCCAGCTCGTAGATCGGATATGTGGGGATATTTTGAAAGGGAAGCTAGTGCTTGGGGATCGACTTCCTTCGGTTCGAGAATATGCAGTGGAAACAGGTGTCAATGTAAATACTGTGCAACGAGTGTATAAGGAGTTAGAAGCAATGAATATAACGGAAACCAAACGAGGGCAAGGTACATTTATTACAACCGATGATGAGCGGATTACTCTATTACGGGAAGATATGAAAAATCAACTGGCAGATCATTTTTTAACTTCTATTGAAGCACTTGGGTTTTCAAAGGATGAGATGCTCGTTGTTTTACAAAATAAATCATGAGGTGAAATAAATGCTACAGCTATCAAATGTTTCTTTTCGTTATATGAAAAAGCCTATTTTACAAGATGTGTCTTTTTCCATACCTGTTGGACAAATCATTGGGCTTGTTGGAGAAAATGGTAGTGGCAAGTCGACACTATTAAAAGTGTTGGCCGGCCTATTACGTCCATCAAGTGGTGAGGTTTTGCTAAATGGAACGCCTGTTACACGTAGAAGTGCTGATGAAATTGCTTATTTACCAGATATTGATTTGTTTTTTGATTTTTACACAGGTGAGCAGCTTTTTCAGCACTATGCCTCTCAATTCGAAGATTTTTCGTATGATAAAGCTTGTATCGTTGCAGAATTTTTACAGGTTGATAAAAATGTAAAGTTACGGCAATTATCGAAGGGGAACCGTGGCCGGATGAAAATGGCCGCAACTCTTGGGCGAGAAGTACCTTTTTATTTAATGGATGAGCCTTTCTCTGGTCTGGATCCAATCGTTCGAGAACAGTTAATTAAAGGGTTAATTCAATTTACTGACATTGAACATCAAACAATTTTATTATCAACGCATGAGTTATATGAGGTAGAGCCTATTCTAGATCAAATCATTTTATTGCAAAATGGATCGATTATTGCACAAGAGGATGTAGAGACGATTCGAGATGTTTCGAATAAGGATGCTGTGCAATGGATGAAGGCGTATTATAAGAAAGGGTGAAATTTATGACAACACAACCAATTGTTCAATTGCAAAATTTATCAAAAACTATTGGTGGCAAGCAATTGATTCAGCAATTGAATATCGATTTATATCCAGGGCAAATCACTGGTTTTTTAGGACCGAATGGTGCAGGGAAAACAACGACAATTCGTATGATGACAGGTCTTATGAATCCAACAGAAGGGAAAGTCATTATTGATGGTCTTTCTTTACAGGACAATTATGAGGAAGCGATCGGTAAAGTCGGTGTAATTGTAGAAAATCCGGAAATGTATAAATTTATGACGGGCTATAAAAACCTATTGCACTTTGCGCGTATGCATAAAAATGTTACAAAAGAGCGTATTCAAGAGGTAGTGAGACAGGTCGGTCTTGAAAATCGTATTCATGAAAAGGTTTCGACGTATTCGCTAGGGATGCGTCAGCGTTTAGGGCTTGCTCAAGCACTACTTCATCGACCAAAATTTTTAATTTTAGATGAACCAACAAATGGTTTAGACCCAGCAGGTATCCGCGAGTTTCGTATGTACTTGCGTAAAATTGCGACGGAGGAAGGCGTATCTGTATTTGTTTCCAGCCATTTATTATCCGAAATTGAATTAATGTGTGATCGAGTAGCTGTCATACAAAACGGCAAACTCATCGATATTCGTGATATTAACGTTGAAACATCTTCGTTTTATTATATTGAAGCTACACCAAATGATCAGGTTGCAGCTCTTCTACAAAAGCTCGATTACAACTTTGTGGCGGAAAATAACGGTTATGTAGTGGAAATTAAAAAAGAGGACATACCGAAACTCATTACCCAATTTGTTAACGAAGAAATTCAATTATTTGCCGTACAACCGCATCAAAAAACGTTAGAGGATCAATTCTTAGAAATGACAGGAGGTGGCCAAATTGTTGAAGCTAATGCAAAATGAATGGATGAAGTTATGGCATAAAAAAGGAACTTGGGCAATGGTCGCGCTAGTAATCCTCTTTATTATTGGTCCTGGTATTATGATGAAATACTATGAAACAAAAGAGGGTAGCACATGGCAGGAAAGTGAACAGCAGGCCATTGAGAATTATAAAGAAATACTGAATGATGACAATTTATCGGCAGAGGATAAAAATATCTATGAAGAGAAAATAGCTATTTCTGAGTATCGATTAGCAAATGATGTGCCGTCTCAAGACTTAGCAGGCTTTATGTCATTTACAGGTAGTATGCTGAATTTAGTCACATTATTTACAGTTATTGTTGCCGCAAGTATTGTGTCTAGTGAATTCTCTACTGGTACGATTAAAATGTTATTAACACGTCCTGTTTCACGGGCAAAAATATTAACTTCAAAATTACTAACGACTTTCATATTTGGACTCTTATTATATATTGTCAATGTTGGAGTTAGCGCTCTAGTTGGGCTTATACTATTTGGTGGTACAACTGGTGCTGAGTTAGAAATAGTCAACGGTCAGGTTGTTGAAAAAGCAATATGGAATGATTTAGCATATCACTATTTACTTACTGGTGGAAACTTTGTTATGTCAATGTTGTTTGCTTTCTTAGTAGGCTCTGTTTTCCGTTCAAGCTCTTTGGCGATTGGCTTAACAATGTTCTTATCGTTTACTGGCGGTATGATTGTGATGTTCTTAAGCAAATATAAAATCGTTAAATATGTTTGGTTAACTCATTCAGATTTAACACAATATGAACATAGTAGTTCAATACTAGACGGCATTACAATGCCATTCTCACTCACGATTCTTGCGATTTATGCTGTACTTTTCCTTTTGATCAGCTATATCTCCTTTATGAAACGTGACGTCACAGCATAAATAAAAGAATTAATGAACTGTAGTCCAATTGGCTTGAAGAAAAGCTTCCAATTGGGCTATATTTTGTTCCTATAAAAATCATGCTTATGTGTAATAGGATTTAAAATTTTTGAATTCCTTTCTTCAGTTCAAAAATAATGTTTATTTTTTATTTGAGTGGTAATATAATTGATAACAAACTTAATGAAAACGCTTTTTCTATTAAGTGGTCTAGACAACTATACCAAAGGGGGATATTTAATGTTAGCTTTCTTACAAAAAATCGGTAAGTCGTTAATGTTTCCAATCGCTACATTACCAGCAGCAGCAATATTGTTACGCTTAGGCTCTGATGACATGCTTGGTGCAGTGTCAAATGACGTTATTAAGCATATTGCAAGTATTATGGCAGCATCTGGTGATGCGATTTTAGGTAATTTATCTATCATATTTGCGATCGGTATCGCGATGGGCCTAGCACATGATAATAGTGGTGGTGCAGCATTAGCGGGCGCCATTGCACATCTAGTGTTAGTCGCAGTATTAGGATCTGTAAATGAAGACCTGAATATGGGTGTATTCGGTGGTATTATTGCAGGTATTACTGCAGGCTTACTTTATAACAAATTCTATAATGTAAAATTCCCAGAATGGCTGTCATTCTTCGGAGGACGGCGTTTTGTACCAATTATAACGTCCATCACGATGGCGATTTTAGGTGGTATTTTAGCTGTTATATGGGGACCAATTCAAGGTGGTATTGATTCAGTAGGGAACTGGTTAATCGGTGCTGGATCACTTGGAGTTGGGTTATATGGCTTCTTAAATCGTCTATTAATTCCAGTCGGTCTACATCATGTTATTAATACGATCATCTGGTTTGACTTTGGTGAATTTACGAATGCTGCAGGCGAACTTGTTAAAGGAGATATTCATCGATTTTTAGCTGGAGACCCATCAGCAGGACATTTCCAAGCAGGTTTCTTCCCAATTATGATGTTTGGATTACCAGCAGCGTGTCTTGCGATGTACTTTGCAGCGAAAAAGAAAAATCGTGCAGTAGTCGGTGGTATGTTCGTATCCATCGCATTGACAGCATTTTTAACAGGTGTAACAGAACCTATTGAATTTACATTTATGTTTTTATCGCCAGTTCTTTATGGGATCCATGCAGTTTTAACAGGTATTTCGCTTGCCGTTGCCTATATTATTGGATTCCGTGACGGTTTTGCCTTTTCTGCAGGTTTAATTGACTATCTTTTAAACTTTGGTTTAGCTGATAGTCCATGGCTATTACTGCCATTGGGATTAGGTTTCGGGGCAATTTACTTTGTCGTTTTCTATTTCTTAATCAAGAAGTTAGATTTAAAAACACCTGGTCGTGAAGACGAAGATGAAGAAGGGGCAGATGTTACTTCGGCTGTTTCTGATGATTTAGATGTACGTGCTTTCCGTACAATCGAAGCGTTAGGTGGACAAGAAAATATTAAGCAAGTTGATTACTGTACAACACGTCTTCGTATGACTGTTGATGATGCGGATCAGGTGGATGAAAAAACATTAAAACAAACGGGCGCACGTGGTGTTATGCGTATAAGTAAGACAAATGTACAAGTAATTATCGGTACATCTGTAGAGTTTTTGGCAGAAGCCATGAAGGATCGCCTGAAAAAAGGGAATCCAGCTCCTTCAAATGTAGATGTACAAAAAGAAGCGCCTGGTGAAGAGGCAACAGCAGCAGAAGGAACAAATCCTTCCAATGATTTTGAAATGCCGATTACAGGAGATTTAATACCGTTATCTGACGTGCCAGATGATGCATTCTCGTCAGGCATAATGGGGCCAGGTTTTGGTATTCATCCAAAGGATGGTACAGTTCATGCGCCATTTGATGGTCAAGTAGTAATGGTTTTCCCAACGAAGCATGCGATTGGCTTAAAATCTGATTCAGGTGTTGAACTATTAATTCATGTCGGTTTAGATACGGTCACTCTAAATGGTGAAGGTTTTGAAGCGATGGTTACAGAAGGTCAAGTAATTAAACGTGGCGATACATTATTAAAAGTTGATTTTGAGAGTATTAAAGACAAAGTACCGTCTATCGTTACACCAGTTGTTTTCACAAGTTTAATGGGACAGGAAATTGCACTTGAAAAAACTGGTTTCCAACGATCGGGTTCACGTAACATTATTTCGATGAAGAAGTAACAAAAAAGGATGCTGTCTAAAAAGGTCCATCTAACAAAATGAGCATGCACTAATCGTAAATCCGCTTAATTTTCTGTGGGAAAGCATAGTCCCACAGAAATCTATGCGGTTCGTAGCGCTTTATCAAAATATGAGCATTGATAGGATCGCTTTAAACATACTATTTTTAGGCCAGTATCTTCTATCAATCCTAGGAGATGTTTTTAATGAATTTATTAATCCGTAACATCACAGTTGTTAATGCAACAGGACGACTGGAATGTGTCGACGTTTTCATGAAGGATGGGAAAATTGCACAAATTGCGCAGCAAATTGACGCAGATCACGTGCAAATTATAGATGGTACAGGGAAATTTTTATTCCCTGGTTATATAGATATGCATATTCATGGCTCTGCTCAAATGGACACGATGGATGCATCGAATGAAGGTCTTCATACAATGGCGAAATCACTTGCAAAAGAAGGTACAATAGGCTTTTTAGCAACGACTATGACACAAAGCTATCAAAATATTGAACGTGCTCTTGAAAATATTGCGCAGTTTACTTCAAATCCAGATGAGGCAGAACTTCTAGGTATTCATGTAGAAGGCCCTTTTATATCAAAAAAGCGTGTAGGTGCACAGCCGCTTGAATATGTTGTACCACCTGATTTTGCTGTTTTTACAAAGTGGCAAAACATAAGTGCCCATAAAATTAAACAAATTACAATGGCGCCAGAAGAACCAAATGGATTTGAGGTCGTTCAAGCAATTGCAGATAGCGGAGTGGTCGTTTCAATTGGTCATTCTGATGCAACATTTGAACAAATGAAAGAAGCGGTTCGTCATGGTGCAACACAAGGCACACATTTATACAACCAAATGCGCCCATTCCATCATCGAGATCCAGGTGTTGTCGGTGGCGTATTATTATTAGAGGAAATGAAGGCAGAAATCATTGTTGATTTTATCCATATGCACAAGGATGCCGTGAACATGGCATATCGTTTAAAAGGAGCAGATGGTATTATTTTAATAACCGATGCAATGCGAGCAAAAGGAATGCCCTATGGAGATTATGACTTAGGTGGTCAAATGGTTCATGTCTCCGAAAGTGGAGCGCATTTATCAAATGGAGCCCTTGCTGGTAGTGTATTAAAAATGGACCAAGCTGTACGGAATATGCAACTCATCACGAACTGCACGTTAGAAGAACTAGTAAAAATGTCGAGCTACAATGCAGCAAAACAACTAAAACTGACGAACAAAGGACAAATCGAAGAAGGATTTGATGCAGATGTTGTAATTGTGGATAAACAGTTAATGTTGCAACAAACAATAAAGGCTGGAAAAGTAATCTACGAAGCATAAGATTTCGTATGCCTGTTTAATAAGTAAATAAGGGGGAATAGGAAATTGAGACTGGAACGCTTTGCTTCAAAAGAAGATTTATACGCTCGTGCAGTAGACATTATTGTGAGTACTAAAAATGAAGGTGCTACTACGTTTGGTCTAGCTACAGGTGGTACAATGGAGCCGTTGTATAGTAAAATTTGTGAAACTGATATCGATTTTACGAATTGTATTAGCTTCAACCTGGATGAATACGTTGGACTTAGTGCTAAACATGAACAAAGTTACGCATATTATATGTACAAACATTTATTTCACAACAAACCATTTAAAGAATCTTATTTACCGAATGGTTTAGCTCATAATCCTGCTGAGGAAATGGCAAGCTATGAATCATTATTACAGCAGCATCCATTAGATTTTCAATTGCTTGGGATCGGACAAAACGGTCATATCGGCTTTAATGAACCAGGCACATCATTTGATTCGTTGACACATCTTGTAACGCTTGAAGAATCAACACGTCAAGCGAATGCACGTTTCTTTGATTCAATTGATGACGTTCCAACCCAAGCATTTACCATGGGAATTCAATCAATCATGCGCGCTAAGTGCATTTTGTTAATAGCTGTAGGAGAAGCAAAACGCGATGTATTAGAACGCGTTCTTGCATCTGAATATACAGAAGATGTTCCAGCAAGTGTATTAACAAAACACCCTAATATCATTATATTAACAGATTTACAAAAAGAGGAGAATGAACAATGAAAACAAAACAATTTACAGTAATAGACCCACTAGGGATTCACGCACGTCCAGCTAGCCAATTAGTAGCAGCAGCAACACCATTTGCTTCTTCAATTGAGTTACAGACAGAACAAAGAACAGCCAATTTAAAATCTATTTTAGGAGTTATGGGATTAGCCCTAAAACAAGGTTCAATGTTTACATTACAAGTAGAGGGGGAGGATGAAGAACAAGCGTTTACTGCATTAACAAAATTAATTTCAGAAACGGGGCTAGCACAATGATCCAACTCAAAGGTATTGCCGCGTCTGACGGCATTGCCATTGCAAAAGCATATTGTTTAGTACAACCGGATTTATCGTTTGCCAAAACAACTATTCAGGATATTGATGCAGAGCAGCAACGCTTAGTGGCCGCGCTTGACAAATCAGCAGAAGAGTTAGCCGCTATTCAACAGCTAACGCATGAAAAATTAGGGGCGGAAGAAGCTGCTATTTTCGGTGCACATCTACTTGTCGTAAAAGATCCAGAATTAATTGGACCGATCAAACAAAAAATTGCCGAAGAAGCTGTCAATGCTGAATATGCATTGAATGAAGTTTCGACGATGTTTGTATCATTATTTGAAGGTATGGATAATGAATATATGAGTGAGCGTGCTGCAGATATTAAAGACGTGTCAAACCGCGTTTTAGCGCATCTACTCGGTGTACATATTCCAAATCCAAGCAATATTAATGAACAGGTGATTGTTGTAGCAACTGATTTAACTCCTTCTGAGACAGCACAATTGGACCGTAATTTTGTACTTGGCTTTACAACGGATATTGGTGGTCGTACATCACACTCTGCCATTATGGCACGTTCACTAGAAATTCCAGCCGTTGTAGGGACAGGTACAGCAGTTGAGTCTATTCAAGATGGTGATTTATTAATCGTGGATGGTTTAACAGGTGTTGTACTTGTGAATCCAACAGAAGAAGTGGTTGCAACCTATAGAAAAAAAGCGGAAGACTTTACTGCTCAACAAGCAGAGTGGGCAACATTACTAAACGAAAAAACGATTTCCAAAGACGGTGTTCAAGTTGAACTAGCTGCCAACATTGGGTCACCAAATGATTTAGAAGGTGTTCTACGTCACGGTGGTGAAGGAATCGGTTTATATCGTACAGAATTTTTATATATGGGACGAGACAACTTACCTTCTGAGGAAGAACAATTTACGGCCTATAAAACGGTATTAGAAGGAATGGAAGGTAAAGCGGTTGTCATCCGAACACTCGATATTGGTGGCGATAAAAACTTACCATATTTACCGCTCCAAGAAGAAATGAATCCGTTTCTCGGTCATCGCGCGATTCGTCTATGTTTAGAGTATCAAGACATTTTCCGTACACAATTGCGTGCATTACTACGTGCATCCAATTACGGTAACTTAAAAATTATGTTCCCTATGATTGCGACATTGCAAGAATTCCGTGACGCGAAAGCGATTCTTTCGGAAGAAAAGGAAAACCTACTTGCAAAAGGCGTCGAGGTAAGTGAGATTGAAATTGGCATTATGGTTGAAATTCCATCAACAGCAGTGATGGCAGATATTTTTGCGAAAGAAGTAGACTTCTTCTCGATTGGTACAAATGATTTAATTCAATATACGATGGCAGCGGATCGAATGAATGAAAAAGTATCTTATTTATATCAACCATATAACCCTGCGATTTTACGTTTGATTAAAATGGTCATTGATGCGGCTCACAAAGAAAAGAAATGGGCTGGTATGTGTGGTGAAATGGCAGGGGATGAATATGCTGTACCACTATTACTTGGTTTAGGTCTAGATGAATTTTCAATGAGTGCAACATCCATTTTAAAAACACGTTCCTTAATTAAACATTTATCCGTAGCGGATATGCGAACATTAGCAACAGAAGCATTACAATTAACAACATCTGATGAAATATTAGATAGAGTGAAGCAAGCTGTTCATTAATTGTTTGCAAACATAAGACAAGATAATAAGTAGTTGAAGATTAAGAAAATGGGTGATCTTCAACTGCTTTTTTATTTTGTACAATGATGAGAAATGGATTTAAGACAAAGATTGATTTCGATATAATGAATGAAAAACTGGTAAGCAAATTAGAATTAATTATATTGAACTTTTACGTTAATCTGCATCATTTATTCATATTTACCTTCTATACTAGGGGAATATCAGAATTCATAACTAATTTAAGAGGAGTGGAAAAATGAAAGCAGGGAAAATAACGAAAGATGAAGGAACAAAGTGGAATAAAATCACCTCTGCGGCTAAGTTATAAAATAGAAGGTGTATGTATGTATAGTTTAATGTCGAAAATAAGTCAAACTATTAGTGAACCTATTATAGTATTTTTAAACGCCTATGAACATTCCCCATTCATTATAGCAATTCTTCTTGGATTAGTAGGCGCTTTAGCACCTTGTCAATTAACGGGGAATATGAGTGCTATCACTTTTTATGGAAATCGATCTTTGCAAATGAAAAACAATTGGCAGGAAATTGTCTTCTTCATATTAGGGAAAGTCGTTGTATTTAGTTTAATAGGTTTATTCGCCTGGCTATTCGGTCAGTCCTTTGAAACGGAGATGACAAAGTATTTTCCTATTTTCCGTCAAGCGATTGGTCCAATCATGCTAATAACAGGACTCGTTCTAATTGGAGTTTTAAAATTAAAATTTTTAAATCGAATCCCTAATAATATTCCTGCTGTTTTAAAAGAGGGGAAATTGGGCTCATTTCTGATGGGGGCTAGTTTTTCCATTGCATTTTGCCCTACGATGTTTGTGCTATTTTTCGTATGGTTAATGCCTACTGTCATAACCTCTTCATATGGGGTAGTTTTACCGGCCGTTTTTGGAATTGCAACCTCTGTGCCACTTCTAATGATGCTGGGGCTTATTCATTTATTTGACGCAAAAAGGTTTATTATGCGTACAAGTATGAAAATGGGAAGAGTGATTCAAATCGTAGCGGGGGTTATTCTTATTCTAATCGGCGTAACGGATACAATTACTTACTGGGGATTGTATTAAAGTGGAAGAAAGTAAAAGGAAGAGAAGTATAGTAAAAATAAAATAGTGATATATAATATTTCGCATTTCTCCAAACAGCCTTTAGCTTTTGGTTGCACAGGAGAAAAGCGAATTTTTTTGATTTCGTTAATGGGAACGAGCTTTTATGTATAATAGAGCAGAAAATAGAAATTTTCTTTTTAAATATGAATAGAAAGTGTGAAAAAAATGATAGGTGCAACATTATTATTTATCCTCGCGGGTATTGGGGAAATTGGAGGCGGCTATTTAATATGGCTTTGGCTAAGAGAAGGTAAACCATTTTACTGGGGCGTTTTAGGCGGAATTGCGTTAGCTTTATATGGAGTTGTCGCTACTTTTCAGACCTTCCCAACATTTGGGAGGGTCTATGCTGCCTATAGAGGTGTCTTTATTGTCCTTTCCATTTTGTGGGGCTGGGGAATAGACGGAGAAAAACCAGACACTTTAGATTGGGTTGGAGCTGGTATTTGTTTGATTGGTGTGATGGTGATTTTATTACCTCGATCATGATAGGTTGTTGAAGCGATTAAAGTAGAACGTTAAAGCTGAAAAAGGCTATATACCATTAATGTTTTTTAAAATAACATATTAGAGGATTTTTCAAGTTTGAATCGAATATTTGTAGTAATACCGAAAAAGTTTGGAGGTCGCAATTTTGCTACTTTATTTTTGATATGTATCATCTACCTAAAAATTTCAAAAAAATTTAGGAGCTGATATATGATGATATACAAAAATTCTCTTGATGGAATTTCTTCTGAGATGTTGAATGGCTTTTTTGTGGATTGGCCGAATCCACCAAATCCCCAAACTCACTTAAAATTACTAAAAAACAGTAGTAAAGTAGTTATTGCTTTAGACGATCATACAAACCGAGTAGTTGGATTTATTACAGCGATTAGCGATGGGATTCTATCTGCTTATATTCCGTTTCTTGAAGTTTTGCCGGATTATAAAGGAAAAGGTATTGGCAAGGAATTAGTCAATCAAATGTTAAAGGAACTTGATCATATTTATATGGTTGATTTGTGTTGTGACGATGACTTAGTTCCTTATTATGAAGAGTTTGGCATGATCAAATCAAACGGTATGCTCGTTAGGAATTACGAAATGCAGTCGGGAATTTCAAACAAATAAATAGTTAGAAAAACGCTTGGATATTTTCCAAGCGTTTTTTTATGTGCGCCCGGCATGCATATGAACTATAGGGTGTAAGTCCCGAACCCCGAAGACAGAAGTAGAGGTTAGCCAAGAGCAAGGGTGTCCGTGGCGACGCGGAATCTGAAGGAAGCTGGAGGCAAAACACCGGTCCGAGGAACACGAATCTCATAGAAGGCTAGGTATGATTGGATGAGTGTGCATAACAACACAAAGTTCTTTCTGTCGAAGGTCATATCGAGTAAATGAGGCGGATAGATGGTGTGAAAGTGCATACGCTTACCCGGGGAGGTCTGATGGAACCGCAAAGTACACTTTGTAACCTACTTAGCGATAGGTAGCAGAACCATGAGAAGTCAGCAGAGGTCATAGTACCCTTCACATTTAGAGTGAAGGGGAAGGACCGAACCATGAAGGAATGTGGAATAAACTCGAATTTCACTTGTTCGATGAAGCAGACAACCCAAAGAAGGACTTACTTAGTGGAAGAAATGGTGAATCCCATAGGAGACACTAGGAGGGCTGAGAATACAAGTGGCAAGGAGATACAGAAAAGCAAAACGGACAGGGAGATACAAAATCGCTGTCCGTCAGACTTCGTGGAACCGCCGTATACGGAACCGTACGTACGGTGGTGTGAGAGGTCGGGAGTTAATCACTCCCTCCTACTCGATTGATTTTTAAAGTTTATAGATGGGTGTTGAATTTTTTACAGCGACAAGAGGTAATCTAGGTTATCCTTAATTTACCAAAGAAAAACCATACACGGCGTATAAATATGTAGGAGAGACTTAGAAGATTGATTGATCAGAGATAGTGATAATAATTTTCAATATATCAGTGGATATGAAAAATGGAAATCAGTCATTAAATTGTATTTAGTTCTATCACGAACAACCGTACATGAAATAAGTGGGGTGGTTTTTCCTCCAAATATTTTATTAAAAGCAACGAAAGTAGTTTGGAATCTTCATGAATTTGAATATTAGATTTTGAGGAGGGATGTTATGAAAGTATATACAATATTTAATAATACTATAGGTATACTATTTACAATTGTTTATTTATCCGTATTAGTCATTGGGTCATTATTTGGTTACAGTGATGATCTAAATATTTATATGAGAGCTGCAATTATAGCAACCTTATCAAATATTGTTGTCTATATCTATTATTTAGTTAGAGATAAATTCATGTCTAAGAAAAGTTTAAAAATATGTGCGATATGTATGGTTATACAATTGCTATTACCAATTCCATTTTGGTGCATAGGTATTATCATTTTACAATAGTTTTTACTAAGGAAGTCGTTGGTTATTATGATTGATTAGCAGGATTAATGATTAATTATACTTGGAGACCTCAATCCAAGTAATAATTACATTAAGGATCTTGCTCTATTATCGAGATTAGCCCACTTGACATAGCTGGCTTTTCATCGAATCAGATTTGTTATTTTGAACCATTAAGTGAATTTTATTATGTACTTTTAGGAATAATTTCGTCTTAATATTTATGGTTTTCTTTAGTTTATTTAATGTGTATAAACCGCATTTAGTCACATTGCGGAGAACCGTATCATAATTAAGTGCAGTAAAAATGAAAGACCTAAAGTATTGATTTACCTGTTCAGCTACTCAATTAAGTCATTTTTTTATTATATTATATGGAAGAATTGTATAAATAATATATAAGCATTTTGTTATAGGTAAAATGAAGGTATAATTTACTTTATGTTGAAAAAATTTGGGAAATAGATTCAGTTGTAATTTTCGGGAAAATGAAATTGCACAATTTATATGAGGGTGGTTTTTTTATGTGGATTTTTTTGGGGGGCATAATAATAGGACTTTTACTAATATGTATACGCCTACATTATCAAAAATCTAAGCTACAACAAAAAGTAGAGTTATTAGAACCACTAGTGGAATCGGTTGAAAATATACGTGATATTTTATATTACTGTGAGACAGTTCCTAAGTTGAAATATCTATATTTAAGTCCTACTGTCAATAATCTCCTTGGTCCAAATGCATTAAACGATCATACACAGGATCCTGATAAAATTTTTGAAATAATCCATCCTGATGATTATGAGATCTTAGTAAAGAAAATAGTAGGGACACTTAATTTTAACCAGCCTATTACGGTACGCTTAAGAAATCATCTAGGGGAATACATTTGGTCTGAAGAATATGCTACACCTGTTTATAAGGACGGCAAGTTTGTAGCTATACAAGGTTTATTTAGAAATATTAATGATAAAATCGTATTACAACAGCAATTAGAGTACAAATCTACTCATGACGCCTTAACAAATTTGTATAATCGTGATTTTTTTCAAGTAAGGATGGCTCATTTTAACGAACGCAACGAGCCGATTACAGTAGTCCTAGCAGATTTAGATGAGCTGAAATGGGTTAATGACGAATACGGTCATCAAATGGGAGATAAATTAGTTTGTGAAACAGCAGCTTGTTTGGAAGCTTATGCAGATAATGACATGTTTATAGCAAGAATCGGTGGTGATGAATTCTCTATTCTTATTCCAAATAAAAGCGTTTTACAAGTCGAGCAATATTTAAAAAATGTTGAGATGAAAATGCAAAGAGACTATAAAGATTTGCCGTTCTCATCGATTAAAATATCTATCGGATATGAATATAGTAACTCCTCTTACGGCGTTATGGAGCAGTTGTTTAGCCAAGCAGATGCGAAGATGTATAAAAATAAGAAGGAAAGAAAATTATTAAAGCAAAAGGTTTAGTTTTTTATTTTGATCAGTTAAACCGCATCATAACTAAGTGCGCTTATGAAAAGAGAGTATGGAACATAATAAAAAGTCATCATTTCTTGAAGAGAGAAATGGTGGCTTTTTGCTATTGAAGGAATTGATTTACGTTCGAGGTATGCTTTAAGGGGGTAGGATGCTCTTATAGTATCAACAGTATCGCCGCTTCGCTAGGAGTATCCCTGCACACCTGTTAATTTAATGACTATCAAATTTTTATAAAAAAAGTTCCAAGAAGGGAAAGAAAAGTAAGATTTTTATGCTATAATTCCATAGCGGACTTTCAAGCCGCCAGTACATATTCAATAGTTCGAAGCAATGCAACCTAGTAAAGTTATAAGAGAGGAAGTTAGAATGATGAAACGTTTTACAGTTTTTTTACTTATTATCGTGTTATGTACGAGCTTTTCAAAACAAATCTATGCTGAGGAGGCTCCTAGCAAAGAAGTGGTCTTTGCTGACCCAAATCTTGAAACAGCTATTAAATCATTATTGAAAAAAACTAGCGAAGAAGCGGTTACCAAATCAGATTTAGAGACCCTTACGGACGTTAATTTATCAGATAAGGAAATTAAGAATTTGCAAGGATTGGAGTACGCCACAAATATTACGCAATTAAAATTATCCTATAATCACATTGCTGATATCTCACCTTTGAAGGGGCTTACAAAGATCCGAATTCTCAACCTTACGGATAACCAAATCTCTTCGATTCAAGATTTGTCAGCTATGAAGGAGCTGGAAACTCTTCACATTTCAAATAATCAAATCTCATCTTTGGATGCGGTGAAACAACTTCCCTGTCTACTACAGCTTTTTGCTGATAGAAATCACATTTCGAATGTCCAAGGTCTATCGAATGCCATAGAATTGAATCTTTTAGATTTGAGTTATAATAAAATTGAGAATATAGCGCCTCTCAGCAACTTATGGAAGCTAACAGATTTGTATGTTGGTTATAACCAGATTCATGATCTTACGCCACTTCGGGTGCTGACTACCAATTTAAAGTCACTGTCAGTTAATAATAACAGGATTACGGATATTAAACCGCTAGAGACGTTGTTCAACCTAAAAGCACTGTCACTTAGCAATAACAAGATTACGGATATTAAACCGCTAGAAAAATTGGTCGACCTAACATCGCTTATAATTGGCAGCAATAATATTACTGATATTAAGCCGTTAGCAGGATTAGTTAACCTTGGTACACTCAATGCAAGTGATAATAACATTAAGGATATTGCGCCTTTATCAAAATTAGTCGACTTGATAGGGTTGGGCTTATCATCGAATCAGATTTATGATTTGGAATCATTAAGGAATATGAAAAGACTGGTTACCCTCGATTTGAACAACAATCGGATTTGGAATTTAGAACCCATTCAGGATATTAAATTTTCGACTTCTTACGAGTACGAGAGTGGGGTTGAGCTGTATAACAACAACTTGGACATGAGCCCAGGTACAAAAGCATACAAAATATTCTTAAAAGTGAACAGTATTAGTGATTATGAAAAAGTTAAAGCGTCTCAGAGAAAGACTCAGCGCCTGATAATTGGAAGCACTACAGCATATGTGGGCGACAGTGCTTACCGTAATACGATGGCCCCATTTATTTATATGGATCGTACTTATGTGCCAATTCGTTTCGTTTCAGAGCAGTTGGGGGCAAACGTAGGGTGGAACCAAAGTAAGAAAGAAGTAACGATCCAAAAAAACGGAAAATCGATACGTTGGACAGTGGGGAACAAGCAAGTACAGGTTAACCAGCAAACGATGATGTTTGACTCTCCTTTACTTCTAAGAGGTAACACTACTTTTGTTCCTATACGCTTCGTTTCAGAACAGTTAAATACTTCCGTTGAATACTTAGGTAGTAAAAAAATGGTCATCATTTTCGAGAATGAAGCAAAATAAGTTTTGATTTAAGGGCATCCGTCAAGAGGATGCCCTTAAATTTGCCATTACAGACAGCAAGGATAGGCAAGGTTTTTAAAAGCACCATCTAAAACGTTGATTTAATAATGTTTTAGACTGTTTTCTTTAATCATAATATCAAATATAAATAGATGGAGATTCACACATAATGAAAAGGTTCCTACTAAGATGGTTAGGATTAGCAGCTATTTGCTTAATAGGTATAGTAACTTCAACAAATGTTTTTACGCCTGACAAAGGCTTAGACTCCCGAAAGATCGACCGTAATATTAATAAACTAAAGTTATTTTCATGGTTTAATGAGTTATATGAAGATGACAGGCATCATAGCAGTTTCTTTATCAATTTGCATGTTAGAAAATATTTAGAAAGCTCTATTCATGTTTTTCTACTAAAGAGTAGCGAAAAAGAACAGAAAAAATTTATTCAACTATTAGAGAAAGTTGCTCAAGAGCGAGAGAAAAATAAAGTTGAAAAAACTGCCAGTTAATATGGTGAGGAGAATTTTACGGTAATTAAACAATTCTTATTTATGTTTAGGAAGGATAAAATGAAGCTTATAAAAAATATACACAAGGTTTTTTAACGGATGCCTAATCAAATAAATCTCTAGTAAACAAAGTAAGCTCCTTGTTTACTAGAGATTTTTATTGTAATTATTTAATTAAAATGCTCTTGTTTTTAGCGTCCCATAGTACAGTTTTACCAAGTGCTTCACTTACAAAGCGGAGTGGAACAAATGTTGTGCCATTAATGACTTCAGGTTTTACTTGAAGTGTCTTATAACTGCCGTTAACAGTTACAAGATAGCTATTCGTATTTAATACGATTTTTGAACCGTTTAACTGTACTGTAATATCATTAGTTTTAGAATTCCAGTCAACTTTTGCACCAAGTTCTTCACTGACAAAGCGTAAAGGAACTAATGTTGTTTCTTTTTTAGTGAAAGGTGCAACAGCAAGTGTTTTACTTTTACCATTGATATAGGCTGTTTTGCTATTTAAATATAATAAAATCTCGTTGCTTTTTGTTGTTGCATTTGGATAACCAGCAGTTAAAGTATACGTACCAGAAGAGTATTGATTAGCCCAATAATCACTGTAAACTTCGATATAGTATGTGCCGGCTGCTAAATATCTTGAAAAAGACTGTGAGCTATATTCTAACAATTTCTTATTTGCATCATAAATTGTAATTCGTGCTGGCGCTGAAGTATCGGATAACGAGACGTTAACATTTCCTTCTTTATTTAACGTAATTGAATAAAAATCAATATCATCGCTATTTGAAATTTGAGATTTGATTGGAACATTTGATTTGATAGGGAAAGCATTTTCACGCGTATCATTAGGTTCAAATGTTGATGGATTGTGCTCTTTAGAATTTGTAGAATAAGTCGCCATTAAATCATACGTACCAGAAGAGTATTGATTATCCCAATTGAAATCATAAACTTCAATATAATACGTACCAGCTTTTAAAGATTTAAATAGAGATGAGTTATTGCTAGCAATTAATTTTTTATTACTATCATATAAATCAAATTGGATTGGTGCAGATGTATTTGCTAAATAAATATTAACATCACCATTGTCTACAGTCGTAGTAAATTTATAAAAGTCATAATCATTTTTATTTGAAATTAAAGAAGAAATCTTTTTTCCTGACTGAATAGGGAAAGCATTTTCACGCGTATCATTAGGTTCAAATGTAGTCGAATCATGCGTTACATTTCCACTACTATACACCGCTTTAATTTCATAAGAACCGCTAGAATAGCTATCACCCCAATTGGAAGCATAAACTTCAATATAGTATGTACCAGCTTTTAAAGTTTTGAAAGAAGATGAGACATTCCAAGCAATTATACCAATAAAATTTTTATTACTATCATATAGAGAGAAATTGATTGGAGCAGTTGTATTTTCTAAATAAATATTAACATCGCTATTATCTTGCGTAGTATTAATTTGATACCACTGTGATTCTTTTGAAGATGTTAGTGTGTTTGAATGTGTGTTGCCAGATTCTAAATAAATCGTATCTGATGCATAACTTGTTGAAGCGAATCCAACCATAGCAAACATCACAAGAAATAAACTTAAAATATGTTTTTTCAATAATGACACTCCTTTAAAATAATATTGTATTATTATACAAATAAATAACTATAATATCAACAAAAGGATAAATTAACCTAGTATTAAAGAATTATATCTTAAAGTAAAAATATTAAATAGCTGATGGGAATTAAATTTCAACTTTATGGAATTGCTATAAATATTATTTTTAGGTAATTATTGGTGAATATTCATGAACTATGTAGTAGTATAGTAAATTTTTTGCGGCAGTTTATTATAGATGGACAACTCTAGCGACTTTATACCCTAAATATATGGTGGATCAAAATTGGTTATATCCAACCCAACCTTGCGAATAGATGATTATTTCGTTAGGTATTTTCGGCGTCCTTAATTTTGTTTGCTTTGGAGTGGTACCAGTACCAGTCCCGGCTAAACAAATTCCATTGTTCACACAAAAAAATTCACCCTCATGTTATGGTGATGATCCAATATTTTTCAAAGTTTTTTTAGTACTTTGTATTGTGTAACTAAGTTCTTATTGTTTTTTTGTCAACGTTTTTTGGATAAATATAAAATAAGGGATGTGGTACAGTGACTGGCTCAATTACCGCTTGCCATCTCAATAACTGCTGCAATCGGTAGTTTTATTACAGTTTGGTTAGGGGTCAGGTTATGAAGTAAAGTAGCGGGTGTTCGAATAGTACATTCACTGTAGGGTAATTTGGAACAATTGTTAGTAGAGTAATTTTGTTAATAATTGCTTTTGCAGCGTTCTTTTAACTTCTTTCAGCAGGAGATCTTTGTGCAATCATAAGGTCGAAACTGGACGCAAATGGGTAGAATTTATCTTGAATGTTGACAAAATGTCAACATGATAATAAACTTCTTGATAATGATAATTTTATATACAACTGTTTAATGTATGTTAGTCACAGTAAGAAGGAGGAATCAAAGATGGCTGAGGAGAGAAACAGTATTACTCTTGGTGTATTGCTGAGAGAATTATTAAAAGAACGTTCATTATCTATGCGGAAGTTTAGTGAACTCACTGGAATCGATACAGCTACGATTTCACGGATAATAAATGGAAAGAGAAAAGCGACCCCACAACATTTAGAAAAATTTGCTGACTGCCTTGGCGTTCCGTTAATCAATCTTTTTGAAGCAGCAGGTTATGCTATAGAACAGAGACAAGAAGAGTCAGATTCAGATATGCATACGTCTGTTGACGCAATACAGGCTCTACTTAAATCTTCAAATGTTTATGATGATGAATTTTCGGTAGCACATGTTGAACAGAAACTAGAAAGCTATGGATTATATGCGCAAACAGAAGAAGGTAAAAGTTCGATTCATAAGGATTTTGATGAAAAAATTAAGAGTGTAGGTAGCATAGGTCCGTTTATAAGCAAATTAAAAGAGTTATATGAGAAATTCTCATTAGGAAAGGGCACAATTTTTGAACTAACTGTAATTGGAAGTACATTATTGTATTTTATTATTCCAGTAGATGTTATACCTGATTATCTATTTGCTGTTGGTTATTTAGACGATGCAATAGCTGTACAACTAACTTCAAAGGCATTACTAAAAATATAATTTAGCGTTAATGATAGGTGGATATGGATGAAAAAAAGCAAAAAGAGCCGTAAATGGTTAAGGAATGTGTTCTTAACATTCGCATTGGTTATCGTAGCAGGGATTATTTATGGGGTTTATCAATACAGGAGCGGTTTGGCTATGGCAGACGATGGTCTTTATAAAGATGACCAAAAGGCGTATGACCCATTTGAAGGTGCAGATGTGCAATTTGGTCAGATTAATGTGCTATTACTGGGAAGTGACGCTAGGGACGAGGATGGTAGATCGGATTCGTTAATGATTGCACACTATGACCAAACGACGAATGATGTAAAACTAATTTCTATCATGAGAGATACGTATGTTGACATCCCAGGGCACGGAAAGAATAAAATAAATTCTGCTTTTGCCTTTGGAGGTCCTGAACTTGTAAGGAAAACAATTAAGCAAAATTTTGATATTGATGTTAATTACTACGCTATCGCGGATTTTAAAGGATTCCCTAAAATTATTGACCTTTTAGCACCGGATGGAATTGAAGTTGATATTCCATATGAAATGTCCTATGGAATTGGTATGACCTTACATCCTGGAAAACAAACTTTACATGGTGCCGGGTTATTAGGCTATGTACGATTCCGCCACGACCGTTTAAGTGATTTTGGGCGAGTGGAACGCCAACAAGAGGTTTTGACAAAGGTTAAAGAACAAATCGGTGTTTCAAGCTTAATGAATTTGCCAAAATTACTTGGTGTTGCAGATTCATACTTTGATACAAATGTTGATAATAAAACAATCCTTACCATTGGAAAAGGGATCGTAAATGGAAAATCTAGTATGGACACTTTACGAATTCCAGTTGCAAATTCTTTTGAAGATAAACGTACGAATGTAGGAGATGTTTTAGATATTAACTTAGATAAGAACAAACAGGCGTTAGAGGAGTTTTTATCATCGAAGGACAGTGAAAAAATAGCTAAGACAGACGGAATTTCATCTTAAGTGAAAAGGTATCAAGTTAGCAACACAATAAAATTAGAGTATGTTTTGAACAGTTTTTCAAAGCATACTCTTTTTGTTGTTTTATAGGTTATGGAGATTTTTTTATCTGCAAATTACTTAACATTTTTCGTGAAAATTCTCATATTAACGGATGAGTTAAACCACTAATGCTACATATCTAAAATTCTTTCATTTTTTGTTCAAGCAAATTTAATAAGCGTCCTCCAAATTTTGAAATAAAGTCATATTTTAATCATTTAGATAGTGAAAACATCAATTTAATATTAGTTTCGATGAACCGTATCATAAGTAAGCGCGGTTTATTCACATAGAAGGGGAAGTTAGTTTGCGCCTACGTTTGTGGATTTTAAATTAAGATACAGAGAGAATTTATTTCAAAAAGAAGAATTTTATTGATTGGTATAAAAACATAATAAAAGGAGGCATTCCTAAATTTAATGTTAGGATGCCTCCGTTGGCTTTTTGTAAGTGCTAAACTTTTACATTTCTACCTTTCGATATTCTGTATATTCGCCTTCATATTCGGCAAGGCCTAAATGATTGCAAGAGCCGTACATATTTTCGATATGGATAGCATCATCATATTTAACTAAATCAAATGAGCAGCCATTTACCTCATATGATGCCACATCATCAGTAATTAGCTGTGCGTCACGTGTTGTATACTTAAAATGCCATGGCATTTGGTAGCCAAATAATTTTCCATTTGTAGGGTCATAGCGAATGCCATTAACAGATGTAAATTTAATTTTTGTCGGTGTTACTTTATCAATACGAAGTGATGTTATTACACCTGATCCTGAAAAGCCTGAATTACCGTAATAGCCTAACCAATGTGAGCGTTCTACTTGCAAAGATCCTTTTGCATAAATTGATACATCATGTGAATCTTGATCCCAAGAAACTGTCGCACCTAATGCTTCGCTAATAAAGCGTAATGGCACTAATGTTGTCCCTGATTTTATAATCGGTGCTACTGACACAGCTAATGGGGTGCCGTTAATTTTTGCTTTTTTCGAACCGACCATTAGCAAAACCGTTTTCGTACTATTTTTCGCTGTAATCGTTTTATCTTTCGCATTCCAGTTTACTGTTGCGCCTAATGTTTCAAATACGCCTCGCAGTGGTACTAGCGTTACGCCATCTTGAATAATTGCATCACTGTGATAGCTTTGTGTTTGTCCGTTTGCTACGTATACATCGATGCCAGAGTAGGCAGAAGCATTATGTCCTTGTAAACTAAATGTAACGATGCATATCATAGCAATTATAAAAGATTTAAAAATCTTATTCATAGTATTCTCTCCTTCTAATGACTAACTGATTGAATAATTTGATTGCTAGTTAATTTTTTTGATCTAATTTTTGTGACTTCTCGGTTTTCCAAATTTACCCTTAAATAAACATATTATACTAGTATAAAACGAATGTAAAGGAAATTAACCCATTTTTTTAATAGATTTTTACTGGTTTTATAACATGCGTATTAGGAGTAAAGGTTTATGTTGGACACTATTGTGGATTATGGAATGAATTATCATTATTTTATGTCTATCAATCTAGTAATCAACGATATCAATTTGAAAAAAGGTAGCTGATGAATGAATCATCAGCTACCAAAGTTATTTTTCAAGCTTTGTTAATGTTTTACCGCTCCAACCAAAGAGGATCGTCAAAATTGGTCCGAGTAGACAGAAGAAGGTAAATGGCAGGTAAGATGTTGTTGGTATATCTAGTACACTAGCAATAAAAATACCACAAACACTCCACGGAATAAGAGGATTGACTACAGTCCCTGCGTCCTCCATAACTCGGGAAAGGTTTTTAGGGGCAAGTCCAACCTTTGCAAACTGTGCTTTAAAAGCTTCACCCGTTAGTAGGATAGATAAATATTGCTCACCAATTAATGTGTTCACACCGATCCCAGTAATGGCAGCACCCGTAATAACAGAGCCAGCGCTTTTAAAGAAGCTTTCGACCTTCGCTAAAATACTTTGAATAATGCCGAGCGTAAATAGTAGACCGCCCATTGTTAATGCTAATAAGACTAAGGCAATTGTAAATAGCATACTGTTCATACCTCCACGAGACAGTAGTGCATCAACATCTTTATATCCCGTAGTAGATACATAGCCTTCAAAAAGGATTTTAAAGACATTCGATAAAGCAATCGGTTCTTGTATGTAGGCAAGTCCGACACCAAGAATGGAGACAACTGCGAGTGTGATAAGTGCAGGTGCTTTATAAAAAGTCATAATAACGAGAACGGCAATTGGTAATAATGTATACCAATGAATAAGTCCAGTTGACAGTAAGCCTTCTTTAAATAGCTCAACTGTTTCAAATGAAGTATTTCCTCCTGTTGGCGATATGATTGCATAAAGGACGAATGAGATCACGAAAGCTGGAATCGTTGTCCAACCCATATTTTTAATATGCTCGAAAAGATCAACACCAACTGTACCAGATGCAAGATTTGTTGTATCCGATAGGGGAGACATTTTATCCCCAAAGAAAGCACCGGAAACAATCGCACCAGCCGTTATAGCTAAAGAGATGTCCATTGCACCAGCAATCCCCATAAAAGCAACGCCCACTGTCGCAACAGTCGTTAAAGAACTCCCAACTGATACACCGACGATACTACAAATTAAAAATACGATGGCAAAGAAAAAGCTTGGTGAAACAGTTAAAAAGCCATAGTAGATAAGTGTTGGAATTGTGCCACCCATAATCCAACTAGAAATTAAAATACCGATAAAGAAGAAAATAAAAACTGCCCCAAGTCCAGCACTTGCACCAGCAACCATACCAGTTTCAAGCTCACGGAACGGAACTTTCTTTAGTAATCCATAGGCAATTAAAAGTGAAATGACAAGAAAAATAGGTATATGGGGTGTCGCCTTTAAATACCCAATACTGTATGCCATCACGGCAATAATTAAAAGTATAATAAAGCTTGCCTCGATAAATCGAGGGTTACTCTTTGCTTCAATTCGAAACATGCTAATCCTCCTACTAGTTACTTCTTCGCTTCAACGCGGTGAAGCCTAAAAGAATTATAGCACGCTAATAATTTTTGTCAATTGGCTGATAATTTTCATTAATGAAATTGGTAGTATTTTACTTAGTGGGTGATGAAATAATCCCATGCATTTTTGACAATTAATGTACAAGTCATGATGATAAAAATAATACGCATCATTTTTGTCCCACGCTTCAGTGCAAATTTTGAACCCAATATAGCACCAAAGATCATGACAAAGCCCATAGGAAGACCGTATAAAAAATTAACTTTTCCTAATAGTAAAAACATAGCCAGTGCAGCTAAGTTCGATGTGAAATTAAAGGCTTTAGCATTACCGGAGGCCTGCAAGAAATCATTGCCCATCATTAATAAAATGAAAATAAAAAAAGAACCAGTGCCAGGTCCGAAGAAACCATCGTAAAAGCCAACAGCTGCAAAAACGCCAACAAAGATGATTTTCTTTCTAGTACTTAATATCCGCTCTTCAGATTGCTGTCCCCAATCTTTTTTAAAAACCGTATAAGTGGTAACAAGGACGAGCATAACAAGCATTAGAGGCTTTAAAATAGCCGGTGATACAAGATGCACAGTATAGGCACCAATGAACGAACCAATAAAAATAAAAGGTATTATTTTTCGATTCTTTTTTACATCGACCTTGCCAGCTCGTAAAAAAGTTAACATGCTAGTCCCGTTGCTAATTGTATTGGCGAGTTTGTTTGTGGCAATCGCTGTACTTGGCGGTAAACCAACCGCCATAAGCGCAGGTAATGAAATTAACCCTCCGCCACCGACAATCGCATTTAAAAAGGATGCGATAAAGCCGAGTACTAAAAGTATTACAAGTGATAGTAAATCGATGTCCATATGTATGATACTCACAACCTTCTTTAACGCATATTGTGTAAGTTACACTTTTCTTATAACAGTACTGCGAATTGTAATAAATGACAATGGAGTTTTTCATTTCTAATGTAAATTTCGTTTACAATTCCTTAACATTTATAAAGATGAAAAAAATAGAAGGGAAAAAAGTTTTTCAAGTATTTTTATAAAAATAAAAGAAAAAATGGGTATATTTAAAGAAAAATCGTTCATTTTTGTTATCGAGTTTCCAACGTTTTCAACTTGGAAAAGTACCTAGAAATAATTGTGGCGAATTTTATATTACATTTTTGTAAATTCAACTCGTTTATGTTTAAAAATCTGTAGAAGTATGTGAAAGTTTTGTTATGATGATTGCAGAAATCGACAATATTCATTCAACAGGAGGAACATGATGTTCAACTCAAACAAGCAAGATCCATTTTTTAAAGCATTATTAAATATTTCTAAAAACGTCAAAGAAGGTATTTATTATGCGCATAATGCACGTATTCAAAATATAGATGGACTAAAAGAAATCGCAGACACAATGAAGGACTATGAAACAAGTGGAGATAAATTAATTCACGAACTTATTGTAATGTTAAATAAGTCATTTATGACACCAATTGAGCGTGAGGATATTTTAGCACTTGCCAATAAATTAGATGATGTTATTGATGGCATGGAAGGCTGTATTGCTCATTTTGATATGTATAATTTAACAGAAGTGACAGAGCCGATGCGCCAATTCTTAACATATATTGCGAAAAGCACAGATGAAATGGTCCAAGCAATGGAGCTATTAAATAGTAAAAAGCTTGTTGAAATGCGTAAACATGCTATTCAAATTAAGGACTATGAGCGTGAATGTGATGAAATTTTCCGTTCTTCAATGAAGCAATTATTTATTCAAGAAAAGGATCCAATGCGCATCATGGTGTTTAAAAGTATTTACGAACAATTTGAAGATATAGCAGACAGCTGTCAAACAGTAGCAAATACAATTGAAACAATAATTATGCGTAACGCGTAAGATGGAGAGTACGAAATGGATACGATACTACTGATAACAATATTAGTCGTTATATTTGCACTTGTGTTCGACTTTATTAACGGCTTCCATGATACAGCCAACGCGATCGCAACTTCTGTATCAACAAGGGCATTGAAGCCACGTACAGCAGTATATATGGCTGCGGTTATGAACTTCATTGGAGCTATTACATTCGTTGGGGTAGCGAAAGCTTTAACAAAGGATATTGTTGACCCGTTCAGCTTAAATTCTTATATTGGAGATACTACAGGTTCTGTCGTTATTTTAGCGGCATTATTATCAGCAATCACATGGAACTTAGTCACGTGGTACTTTGGAATTCCGTCTAGTTCATCGCATACTTTGATTGGTTCTGTGGCAGGTGCTGCTATTGCAGCGGCAGGCTTCAATGTATTGAACTATAGCGGCTTTATAAAAATCCTTCAGGCACTTATCTTCTCGCCATTACTTGCGTTTGCAGCTGGTTTTTTAATGATGACTTTATTGAAAGTAATATTTAAAGATATGAATTTATATCGAACGAATAAAGGCTTCCGGACAATGCAAATTGGTACAGCAGCTTTACAATCATTTACTCACGGTACTAACGATGCGCAAAAAGCAATGGGTATTATTACGCTTGCTTTAATTGCAGGAGGCTTACATCATACAGATGATATTCCTTTCTGGGTACGTTTTGCAGCAGCATTGGCAATGGGTCTTGGTACTTCTGTAGGTGGTTATAAAATCATCAAAACAGTCGGTGGTAAGATCATGAAAATCCGTCCAGTAAATGGAGTTGCAGCAGACCTTGCTTCTGCATCCATCATTTTCGGTGCGACATTGATTCACTTGCCAGTATCTACAACACATGTTATTTCTTCATCTATTATGGGTGTAGGTACAGCACATCGTGTAAAAGGTGTTAAATGGGGCATGGCACGGAAAATTGTAACAACATGGGTAATCACAATGCCAATTTCCGCAGTCATGGCTGCAGCTATTTACTATATATTAAGTTTATTTTTCTAACATAATGAGGGAATGCACATATTGCGTGCATTCCTTTTTTATTTGATTTATTGGTAGGATTGATGGATTGAAAGGCGAAGCGAGGGATAGTCCAGCTACAGTGGCGGAAAGGCAGGGCTAAGCGACGGAAAGAAAAGGCGAAGTGACGGAAAGGCAGCCCAGAGCGACGGAAAGAAATGCAGTCGACGGATAGACCGGGCAGAGCGACGGAAAGAACGGGCGAAGTGACGGAAGCCCCGCCCGAAGCGACGGAAAGAAATGCAGGCGACGGATAGAATGGGCAGAGCGACGGAAAGAAAAGGCGAAGTGACGGAAGCCCCACCCAGAGCGACGGATGAAAAAATGAAAAGTGACGGAAAGGCAGATCTATGGTAATTATAAAGAAAGTATAAAGTTCAAAAAAAATGTCTTTTTACATAGTAAGGTTAGTGCAGGAGGAAATCAGATGAAAGAAAAGCTATTAGTGATTGAGGATGATACGGCGATTGGACGTATTGTGAAGGAAACGCTTGAGCAAGAAGGTTACCAAATTACTTGGGCAACAACAGGACTTGAAGGGTTAGCTGATTTTCAAGCGGATACTTTCGATTTAGTGTTAGTCGATTGGATGTTACCGGAGATGGACGGTCTGACGGTTTGTCAAAATATTCGTTGGGAAAGTGATGTACCTATTTTAATGATGAGTGCACGTAAGGAAGAGGCTGATAAGGTTGAGGGCTTGCAGGGCGCTGATGATTATATTGCGAAACCGTTTAGCTTAGAGGAGTTAAAGGCACGTGTTGCCTCACACTTACGTCGTTGGAAACGTTATACGAAAAAAGAAATAACAGAAGATGTTACATCCTTTACACAAGGCTTAAAAATTGATTGGCAAAAGGAAACAGCGCGCCTTCATGATGAAGAGCTTACTTTAACACAGAAGGAATTTGCGCTGTTAAAACTACTTGCGAAAAATCCAAACCAAACTTTTTCAAAAGAAGAGTTATATCAGCATATTTGGCAACAGGCGAGCGTAGATGAAACACATACTGTCACAGTACATATAAAGGCGCTACGAGAAAAGATAAAGGACCCAGTTAAAACACCGTATTATATACAAACAGTTTGGGGCAAGGGCTACCGTTTTATAGGTGAACCGCTATGAAAATAAAAACTTGGTTACTCATCACTTTTTTCATCGTGATGGTGTTACCGATAACAGGTGCTTATAGCCTTTATGTGTGGATTAATGCCTATTATCAAGATAAAAGCGTTGTTGAATATTTCGAAAAAATGACCGAGCTTAATCAGGTGAAATCTGTTCTTGAAAATCCTGAGCATTATAAAAAAAACGCGGATATACAAGATATTAAAGCACTATCGAATGATCAACTCGCCATTACACTTTACTCGAAATCAGGCATTCTTTTGTATTCCTCAAATCCATTGAAACCAGATTATGAATCTATGAATACTATTTTAAAAGGTTTATATGAACTAAAGCAAAATTACAATGCCTTTACGTATAAAGAACCTGTATATCAAGATGCGGAATTACTTGGGGTATATGAAATTCAATTAGTTCGGACGGATTGGGTAAAAGGTGTAGAAAGCCGTTCGTGGCTTGTAATAGCTAGCTCTATACTATTATTCCTCCTTATTTATTTCGCAGTTATGATGCTGCTTAACCGTAAATTAAATCGGCCGTTACATGAACTGATGTGGCAAATGCGTGCTTTTGCAAAGGGGGAACATGTGGAATCGAATTTAGTAGCAAGAAAAGATGAAATTGGAGACCTTGCTCAAACCTTCCTTGCCATGCAGGACGAAATTGAAACTACACGAGCTCATTTAAAAGTTGAACAACAGCAAAAGGAGCTAATGATTGCAAGTATTTCCCATGATTTGAAAACCCCTCTTACAGCTATTCAAGCGTATGCCGAGTCTTTACAAAGCAAGGCGTTATCAGAAGAACAGCAAGACGAATACCGACAAATTATTTTAACAAAGTCTGAAACGATGAAGCAGATGCTAGAGGATTTACTAATGTTCACTTTACTGCGATCCACAAGCTATCATTTAGACCTTGTTGTAGTAGATGGGGCCGAGTTTTTTGAAATGGCACTATCTGATTATGAGCAACTATGTAAGGATCGAGGATTTATGCTTGAAGTCACTTGTGACATAGTAGGTATGTATGCAGTGCATCCAAAGCAGCTTCAACGGGTGATTGACAATTTAATGAGTAATGCTTGGCGCTATGGAGCACTAGGTACAACGATAGGCTTAGCTGCCATGAATGCTGGAGAATGTCCGGTTTGGAGCTTTGATTTTGTACGGCCATCTCTAAAAAAACAAGATGGTATGTATATCATCTTGCAAAATAGCGGGCAAGGTGTAAAAAAAGAGGATATTGAGAAATTATTCGAGCCCATGTACCAAGCAGATTCAGCAAGAACAAAGGCTGGGGAACGCGGAACTGGACTAGGATTAAATATAGCAAAACAAATAATAGAAAAGCATGGTGGGACAGTAGAACTTGTATCAAAAGAAGGCTATGGAACAGCTGTACTTTGCTGGTTGCCACCATTAAAAGGAGAGAATTGATGATGAATTGGAAAAAATCATTACGTGCAGCAGGTTTAGTTGCTGCCTTAACATTTAGCTTAGTTGGTTGTAATACGGAGGGATCATTTTCACCTCAGGAAATTATTGACCAAGCGTTACAGGAAACGAAAGAGCCACTTACTTATTACGCTGAATACAAAATGGATATGGGGGAAATTGGTGGAAAAGCTCAAGTTAAGGAGTGGACTAAAGATGGTAAACGACGTGTTGAGATAACAGCTGAAAACGGTGAGCATATTATCACAGTCAACAATGGCTCACAAGTCACTTTATATGATGTTGTAAAAAACACTGTTCATAAAATGGATATGGATGAAAGTAGTCCGGATTTATTTCAATCACCAAGAGATCAGGCAGAATCACTTTTCAATATTGTAAAGGATACACATGATGTGAAAATTGCAGGGGAAGAGAAGATTGCTGGAAGAGATACGTATAAAATTGTAGCGAAAGCTAAAAAAGACGATACTTTAGTAGGTGATATTGAAGTATGGATTGATAAAAAAACTTGGGTGACGTTAAAAACAATAACGAATAGTGCTGGAAATAAAATGACATCAGAATATACGAAACTAGATGACAGTGCAAAAATTGATGATGTACAATTTACAATTGATATTCCAAAGGATGCAAAAGTGGAGGAAATTAGCACGCAAGAATCTGAGTCAGTAACACTTGATACAGTGAAGGGAGAGCTTGGTGAATTTTTAATGGTGCCAGAAGAAAATGGATTGATTTTGGAGGATATTTCATTAGATAAAGGGATAGAAGGTCGTTCAGAGTATACCTTTAATTATACAAAGAACAGTCAGAAAGAAATTTCAGTAACAGTTTTTAAAGCAAGTGGTAGTGCACCTGAGGTTGATCCCACTTTTGGTGAAAAAGAAATAGACATCCGAGGTCAAAAAGGGTCTGCCATGGACGAGAAAAAATTCCGTTATATTGGTTGGCAGGAAAATGGCTATCAATATGGCATTATGAATGAAAACCCTGAGCGAGCAATTGAAGACCTTAAAGCCTATGCAGAACAAATGATCATCGTTAAATGAGGTGAATTGAAATGAAAAGAAATGAATTTATCAAATGTCTTGCATTGTTTTTATTTAGCACAGTTTTTTTATACGGTGTAGGTGAAACATACGGTGTTCCATGGCTGCAATTTCATTTCTTAGGACAATACAGTGATGAAGGTTATTATTTCAGTTTTAGCTCTTTAACGCCTATACTTGGCGGCATACTAATAGTTGCACTATATGAAACGAAGATTAAGCGACTCATCTAATATGAGGAAAATCCACTCTAGAAAAAGAGTGGATTTTTTTCTGGATTAATCTATAGGTATAAATGCTATAATATGTAAAAACTTTAGGGGGAACTATGAATGGGACGGGAGATTATAGAAACAAACTATTTTACTTTGCATAATTTATGTGACGGTGTATATGCTGCGGTTGCTAAACCAGGTCAAGGTGCTTGGAGTAATGCGGGAATCATTGATTTAGGTGAAGAACTTCTAGTTTTTGATTCGCTAAGTACTCCTTCAGCGGGAGAAGAGTTGAGACGCCAAGCTGAAAGTTTAACCGGTAAGAAAGTAAAGTATTTGATTAACAGTCACTATCACGGGGATCACGTTTTTGGGAATCAAGTATTTTCGGATACAACAATTATTTCTACATATGCAACGGAGAAATTGTGCAAAGAAAAGAATAAGATGGAAGACTACGAGAAGGAAAAGCAGGATATGAATCAATACCTGCTTCAGCTAAAAAGTAAAATTGATTCAACAGAGGACATCATTATAAAAACGAGTTTAATCAACCAATATCAAGAAATGTCGAAGGTGTTGGATGATTTATCTCAATTACAAATTGTGTTGCCATCCATGTTGTTTGAAGAAAAATTGACTATCACAGGTTCCGATAAAACTGTGGAATTATACTGTTTAGGTGGGGGACATTCACCGAGTGATACATTTATGTACTTACCTAAAGAAAAAATAGCTTTTATGGGGGATATAGTGACAGAAGATTTACATGTCCCGATTTATGACCCTGAAGAATTTTTGAACATATTAAAGCGAGTTAAACAAATCGATATAAATATAATTGTTCCTGGTCATGGTAATGTCGCAGATTTGACTGCATGCGATACGTTAATTGATTATTTATCTTATATGACTCAACGAGCAGAAGAGGCCCTTCAACATAAGTTGTCACTGGAAGATTTCATTTCTGAATTTGATGTACCTAAAATGTATAGGGAGTGGAAGGGAGTAAACGGTATTAAAGCTAATCTTACAACGGTATACACATACTTTCAAAAAAGCTGAAAATCCACTTTTAAAACAGTGGATTTTTTAGCGTTGATTAAATACGGACAATAAAATCTGATTAATGATGATTAGTATAGCAAATACATTAGCTAATTTTGATTGACCAATAGCACATAGTGCTATGACAGCTAGCGAAAATATCACAAATTCAAACATAAAATGCGAAATCCCACTCAATGGACATGTTGCTTTGGGTGAACCAAACATACTCCAAAGAACTACAAACAAAGCGGGTGCTCCAACCCCTAGTAGGAGCTTGAAGAACATACCTTTCCCAGTTTGTATACCCAAATATCCATAAGCCATTAACACGCAAATTTCTAATAGAAAGCGAAGAACTAAGTTCAACACCATATAATCGCTCCGAAAAATTGTTTTTTAAAAGGGTAAACTTAAATGCTAATAAAGTGAACAGAACTATGTAAGAGAACGCTCATCGCTGATAAAATATCGTAACTGTTAGAGTCTCAACTTCTCACTTATGCTATTTGTTGTAAATGAGTTTTTGTAAAGGCTTCATCATATTTTAAACCATAGCCTAGTGCACGATCTAAAAATATATGAGCTAACCAAATTATAGAAGCCATTAGTAGCGGTGATGATGCAATGACAATGCCTATAATCAAGAGAATCCCTGGCAGGACTAAACTGTGGCCAATATTGTAAAATAACGCGCCAACTTTAGTGTTTACTATATAGCCTAACATCGTTATATCAGGTAGTAATAAAAGTAGTACAAAATATAGGAACGAAAATTCAAAATGCCAGTAGAAAAATACAGTTACTAAAAGTGCTATTAAATATTCCGATGAGATAATTTTACGTAGTTTCACGATGAACACTTCCTTCTTGTAATTTATTATACATATCCTTAATAAGTGAACCGATGATTAACTTATTTTCAGCGTATTTTCCTTCAGCCATTAATGTTTGAGTGAGCTGTAAGGATTGTAGTGCCTGCTCATAAAAATATAACTGCTGCTCAATATGAGTGATCTTTGCAGAGAAAAGCTGTACAGTCTCTTGATTGCAGGAATCTGAAGTGGGCTTTTGCTCTAGTGTAAGGAGCTGATTGATTTCTTGTAATGTGAAGCCAAGCTGCCTTAATACTAAAATAAATTTGATTGTATGTTCACACGTGACGTCATACACGCGATAACCATTGTCCTGTTTATTCGGATGTAGTAATCCTTCTTTTTCATAGTAACGTACGGTATCAGTAGATAAATTATACTTTGCTGCAAACTGTTTTATATGCATGTGAGCACCTCCTAAATTTATCCTAACATTGGAGTATGCTCCAAGGTCAATACGATAATTGAAATTTTTAAAAATTAAGTGAAACAGTCATTTTGTGTAAAGTAGGTTACGCTATGGTATGTCTTAGTCAAAAAAGCTTTTAGGTATTGGAGAATCTTTACAATAAGCGTTATGATAATATAATCAGCGAATCTCAGCATTTGATCTTTTGTGGGAACGCTTTCTTTATGACGAGGTTTGATTTCTTTAAATAAATTCATTTAGTGATTAAGAATAGTTGATTTTAGCAAAACCATCACGTCCTGTTGTTGTTGCTCCCGCTACCTTGGCGCTACACATTCGCACAAAAATCTGTTGCCCCGAAGCTTCTAGAAGAGTAGCTAGCCGGAACGGAAATCAATCTCACATTATGATGATGATCCCCACCCTCTTCAAGTCTCTTTCGAGAAGAGGCCGTTTTTTAATTTATCGGAAAATTATGGTTTTTTATGGTATCTTAAATATTCCCCCTAAAAAGAGTCATTTTACAGGTGTAATCACAACTTTTTAGGATAAACGAATCACTGAATGGAATTTTGAGGTTAATTTTACTCATAAATTTGAAAATAAATGAGTCTGAGGAATTGTAATATTAGGCTCGTAAAGATAGTATTAAAGAAGTAGGGGTTACTTTAAGGAGGGGCGGTATGAACACACAGGAGTTTGAAGAATTATGGATTACGCTCAATGAATTGTATGAAGCGAATCGCTTTATAGAATATATAGAATTAAGTAGTGTCGCAATTGAAAGCGCTATTGAGCTTGGTATGTATAAAAAAGCAATTCTGTTATTACGTTATAGCTGTGCAAGCTATTTTCAAACAGGTGATTTGCAAGTATCCATTAGTGTGCTAGAGCAATATCGAGAATTAACCTTCCAATATGGCGATGATATCGATTTGATCCATCATTATATTTTAGCATCCATTTATTGGGGGACATTCGGCCATATAAAGAAATCAAAAGAGTTTATGATCAAGGGGCTAGAGATTGCTGAGCGTATTCAACATACAGATAGCATAGGGAAAATTTATAATAATTTAAGCGACTTAGAAAACTCTTTAGGGAACTATCAAAAAGCGAAGGATTTTGCATTAAAGAGCTTATACTATGCCAATTATTTTGAGACAAAGCATGAAAATCCTTATTCAGGGATTATTTATTCAAAAATAAACTTAGCTGTTGCACAAATTTGCTTGGAGGAATTTGATGAAGCAGATGAATTATTGCAAGAATTGCTAGTGACGATTAAGAAACCACCTTACTCCAAGTTACAATTGGAGGTAATAAATGCCTATGCATTGCTTTGTGAAAAACAGGGGCGCATTGGCGAGGCCATTGATTTGTATCAAAAGTCGAAACACTATGCCTTACAAAATAATGATTTGTCTATGCTTCAAACTATATATAATTCTTTAGTGAAGTTAATAGAAGAACAAGGGAATAAGCTTGTATTGTGCTCGATACAAAAGGAATATATTAACATTCTATTGGAAATACAAAGGGAAAATTATACTCATTTATTATTTGAGATGGAGTATAATGACCAGAAAAAACATTTTGAAAAAACTTCTTACATTGATCCATTAACGAATATTTATAATCGACGTTATTTTGATGAGAATGCAGAAAAAATGCTGAAGAAAGCTTCGATAGAAAATCAGCAATTAGCATTAATGATGATTGATTTAGACCATTTTAAAGAAATTAATGATGCTAATGGTCATTTATTTGGTGATGATGCTTTAACGATTACAGCAACTACATTAAAGGATTATTTTCAATCATTTGAGTCGATCGTTGCTCGTTTTGGCGGAGATGAGTTTATTGTTCTTAGTCAATTACCGGATGGTGAATCTATTCAAACGATAACTGAAAATCTCTATCAAACATTAAACTCTCTGTCCTTAACAATTAATGATGAGACCGTTCATTTGGAATTTAGTATTGGCGTAAGTACGAATAAACAAGGTCAGATTGCCACTGTTGAGGCGCTGATCCATAATGCGGACACAGCGCTATATACGTCAAAGCGCAATGGTCGTAACCAAATCACTGTTTTTAATCAATATAGTGGTGCGGGGAATCGTAATTAAATAAGTCAGATGACTGGTACTGGCGTGTAAGTGCAAATATTTAATATCGATCAAAAAGGATCTGCTTCATTTCAACGTCTAGTCGTTGGAGTTTCGCAGATTCTTTTCTTTTGAAAAAATTTTTAAAAAAATGAATCGGAAATGAAGTGGCGTCCGTCAGTAGTTTAGAAAGAAGGTGAGGACAGCGATGGATATTGAAAATATTATTGCAGAGCACGGTGATTATTTATTAAAGGTTGCTTATTTATATGTGAAAAATGAAGCAACAGCTGAGGACATTGTGCAGGATGTGTTTATCGCCTTTTATCAAAAGCAGGAGCAATTTCGTCAAGAAGCATCATTACGTACATATTTAGTGAAAATGACGGTCAATCGAAGCCATGATTATTTGCGCAGCTGGAAAAGTAAACGACTGACACTCTTTGAAAAAATAACAGGACGTACGACAGCAGTCACGCCTGAAAAAGAATATCTTGCTAAGTCCACAAAACGAGAGCTAGTAGAGGCTTTGTTTACATTATCAGTTGCCTATAGGGAAGTACTGATTCTCTATTATTTTGAGGATATGACGACAGTTGAAATTGCACAGCTCGTATGTTGTCCAGAAGCAACAATACGTACAAGATTACAGCGTGCTAGAAAGCAACTTGCAACAGCAATCGGTGATTATGATTGGGAGGTGTTACGCCATGAATCAATTTAAAGAAGATGTGCTACAAGAACTTCGAGATATAAAGCTTTCAGATGAGAAAAAACAGGCAATTGCTCATAAAGCACGTAGTAAAACGAAACAAAGAAGAAGTAGTCCGTGGCAATATCGTGTGGTGCTTGCGACGTTTACGATGTTGGCCATTGGTTTTAGTTATTTATTATCACAGAATAAACATTCAGGTAGTCATCAGGCAGCCAGTGTACAGCAAGAAGCAGATACATGGAGCCTATGGACAATTTTACAAAACGATTTCGTAAAAGGTATATTGCTTTTTAGTTTTTTGGTAGGTATTGCCTTTATTATTAAACGTGTTCTAATCAAGAAAGGCTATGGCCTACCGGTGTGCATTGAGTGTGGGGAAACTTGGTCAGAGAAGCATGCTCGAAAAATGTACCGAAAAAATGGACAACTTGAATGTCCTTATTGTGGAAAAAAACAATATCGCTCAAAAAAATCAATGAAAATGGGTGGTATTTTAACGTTCCCGATTCCACTTATGGTATTTATGCATTTGACTTTTTATAATATTGCTATCGGGACTATTTTCTTTATGGCTGGTGTTCTTATTTATTATCGACTACTAGCACCATATGTCTTTGATTTACAAGAAGATGATCCTATCAACGATCCGCTTTGGTAATTTGTATAGAGAAATTGCTAGTTCACTATAGCAATTTCTTTTTTTAGATTAGATTGCCAACAGTTGAGAGGATGCAATATTCGCTACGGTTTCGGCCATAAGGCACTTCTATGAAAAGCCCCTCCTAATCACTCGGCTAACGAGGATATGGAGGGGCTTTGATTATTCCTATTTTTTTAACCACATTCGTGATACATTTAGCGGTTATTTCTTATGCAAATTAAACTTTCTGCTTGTCAATCTCTTGGTCCTTGTCCTGGTCTTGTGCAGGTTGCTCCGATTGCTCCGCTTGTGTCGGTAGTTCCTCCGAATGTTCAGGTTGTTCCGATTGCTCTTTCTTCAAGCCCATTCTTTTACGAATAAAGCCCCAAATCGCACCGACAGCCAGCACAATTATGATCCCGAACTTCTTCAATAGAGGGAGGAGTATAGCAAAAAAGCCCGCTTTTTTGGCAACTGCTAGACCCGCACCTCCAAGAATTAATCCTGTCAAGCCGAATTCAGCTACCTTATCAGTTTTTTTGTCAAAATCCTCATAGCGCTGACCCTGCTTTAAGTTAAACTTGGACAGGATCTTGTTGTTAAATACAATACGATCGGCCTGCAATTTTGCCGGATCTGAGACTAGTATCGCCGAGATATAGCCTTCGCGAGATAGAATTCGCACATTGTAGTTAATAACACCGTTGTTCTGATTATCATGCGCTAATAAAGACCAGGACAAACTATGTAATTGGTTGTCGTAGAATGGAGCAACATCCCATTTGTCAACGAATAATTGATTTTCAGGGCTTAACTCCTTATTCATTTCTTCCGTACCTTCTTTGTAGCTTTCCAACAAGGCATCAGCATCGATTTCCGCTTTTTCGTCGTCTTCTATATATCCAGATTCGTCATATTCGAAATAAACGGCCCAAGTCTGATTTTCATCCTTTGGAAAAACCACGCCGATTTCTGACCCGCTCGGTTCCATTCCGCTCTGCGTTAGGTACTTTTTCGTATCTTCGGCATTAAGAAAAATAAAATCACTGTCTAACTCCAGTTCCGCTAAATTGGTCCCCACGTCAACTTTCTGTCCACCTTCGACCCAATTTAGCTCTTCTTCAGCGAATGCGGGAACCGCACACACCATCATAATTAAAGTCATAACAGTTACTGATTTAAATAGTCTTGCAATTAACGATTTCAAAATACTTTCCTCCCAAAAATCACATGTTCTTATGCTGCGGACGACTTGTCCTTCTTTCCTTTAAATAAATGGATGCATACTAGGACGGCGCCTATACCTGCAAGAGCAATTTCGACATAGGTTTCGCCTCCGCCAAAAATGTCGTTAAAAACGGTAAATAGTTTGAATTGTAGACCGAATTGCGGCAGTATAAATGCCCCTAAACCTAAAATTAAAAAAATGATTCCAGTGCGTAACATAACTTACCTCCTTAATAATGGAAAAATACTTAAGTATGTTACCATATAAACCAAAATGTTACAATGTGCATTCTTCCAACTATATATGCTGGCACAATTTCTACCATTTACTCGCACACGTTTGGAGACTGAGATACCTATTCTTCATTTTCAAAATACGGGTCTTTTTTAGAACTATTTTTATCCAAATGGACTAATTATAGTCAAAAAATCAACATTAATTGTAGAATATTAACGAATCGTACATTCCATATAAATATGTAACTAATTAAATTTACACATTTTTTAATAACCATTTTGGAATTAGATTATATTTGGTGAGATTTTCTTATCAAATAGTTGCAGATTTATTTAAATTACAAGCTTACGTATGATTAAAAATTGCTAGTTTACTATAGTAATTTCTTTTTTTATAGCAATTTTTCGAAATAGATTGACAACAGTTTTCATTTGCTTTATGTTTGTGTTAACTTATTTTCATCTATAGTTAACGCACAAGGGGAGGAAATTTAGTTTGAAAAAGAGTAGTACATATAATTATGTGTTAGCGGCATTTGGTGCAGCGATTATTGCTGTTCTTGCGCAAGTAACGATACCGTTACCACTTATTCCGATAACAGGGCAAACATTAGCAGTAGGCTTAGTCGTAACGATTTTAGGAACAAAACTTGGAACGTTGTCAGTATTGATTTATATTTTGCTTGGAGCGGCAGGTCTTCCAGTATTTAGTGGTATGTCTGGAGGATTTGGGATTTTAGTTGGGCCTACAGGTGGCTATATTGTCGGGTTCCTTGTCTCAGCAATCATTATGGGCTTATATTTAGATAAATTTGGTATTACAATTTTCCAAGCTATTACTTCGAACATCATTGGGATGGTTGTGACATTGGCATTTGGAACGACTTGGTTAAAAATTGTTGGAGATTTAACTTGGACAGCTGCATTTATGGGTGGTGCGGCACCGTTTATTATAGTAGGTATTGTGAAAGCCGTTATGGCAGGTTGGTTTGGCGTAATTGTTCGTCGTCGCCTAGAGCGAGCACATTTAATTGAAGCGATTGCATAGGAGGAAATGTTTTGGCAACGTTATGGACAGGTGGAAAAATTTACACGATGGCAAAAGTTGGCGAAACAGTTGAAGCAGTCCTTGTAGAAGATGGAAAAATTGTGGCGACAGGCTCAGTAGATAGCTTGTCGCCACAAGCTACTTCTATTCAATATTTACAAGGAAATGTGATGTATCCAGGCTTTGTCGATAGTCATTTACATATTATTGGCTACGGGGAGAAATTAAAGCATATTGATGTATCGAATGTCAGAAGTAAGGAGCAGCTACTGGCCATTATTCGTGAAAGGATGCTGGAAGTTCCTGCAGATCAATGGGTGATTGCGATAGGGCTTAATGAGACACAGCTTGAAGTTCCTATTTTCCCAACATTAGCGGAACTCGATGCTCTAGGGGAAGCACATTTAATAATTAAGCGTACTTGCCATCATTTAATTTTGGCTAATTCCAAGGCAATGGCATTTGCAGGAATAACAAACGACACACCATCACCAGAAGGTGGTGTCATTGAAAAAATAGATGATCAGCTAACAGGCGTCTTAAAGGATGCAGCTTTGTATATGATTGTTAACCATATGCCCCATATTACGCTCGAATATATAGAGGACGCACTTGAGAAGGCGGTAATATCCTTGCAATCATATGGCTTAGTGGGCGGTCATTCTGAAGATTTAAGCTATTACGGGCCACCGATTCAACCAATAAATGCTTTTCGCAAAATCGTCGAGGCAAAGCAATCTTTTAAAGTTCATTTATTACAACACCATACAGTATTTAAAGAAGTAACTAAGATGGAAGAAACATCTTCTCCGTATTTAGAGTTTGGTGCAATGAAGATTTTTATCGATGGTGCCTTTGGAGGACGTACTGCAGCCTTACGAGAACCATACTGTGATGAGCCAGGCAATTGCGGTATGCTTGTCCATTCAACAGAACAATTAGAGCAATATGTTCAACTTGCACGACAGTATGGACAAACAGTGGCAGTGCATGCCATTGGGGATTTAGCTATTGAAACAATTTTAAACGTATTTGCTACCAATCCGCCCCAGAAAGGTCAATTAGATCGTGTTATTCATTGTAGTTTAGTGGATGAAGGGATATTAGAAAAACTTGCGGGGTTGCCAGTCGCCGTGGATATGCAGCCGCAATTTGTGCAGGGCGAGTATGCAGCAGAACTAGCTAGGCTAGGAGAGGAACGAGCAAAAGGCTTGCACCCACTAAAATCGCTACTAGATCGCGGATTAGTCGTTGCAGGTGGTAGTGATGCCCCGATTGAAGTGCCAAATCCCTTATATGGTATATACGCTGCAGTCACAAGACGGAATTTGGGAGAATCTCATAACGGCTACGGACCAGAGGAGAAAATATCACGTTTTGAGGCAGTACGGCTCTATACTGTAGGAGCTGCACAAATAATAGGCCAAGACGATATTCGAGGTAAGATTGAAAAAGGCTATACAGCAGACTTCACTATTTTAGAAGAGGATCTTTTTACGATAGATATTGAAAATATTCCACAAGTAAAAGCGGCATATACGGTTGTGGATGGCCGTATTGTTTATGAGAAACGCTGTAAAGAATAAACTTTACAGCGTTTTTGCTTGCAATAAAATAAGTTTGTTCAAAGCCATTTTCATTTCTATAAGAATTGGATTATGGCAATTTGATTATTTAAGAAGTACATTCCTTAATCTTTGAATTATTACGGGAACTAGTAAATTTGTAAACATTACAGAAGGAATAAATCATATTATTTTCTAATGTTAAAGTACCATTTATGGAACCATCATAACCTTGGGTAATAATTTTGCAAATATACAGCTCTGCTACTTTACTATTTAGGAGTTCTTTATTGTTTTCAATAAAATTTTCTTTTGATAATGTTCCATTGAAAATTATCTGAAATACTATCCATAATGAAAACTATATCGTTATTTACACAAGCAATAATTGGTTTCGGAATTAATACTTCTAAAAGTACGGCGCTGCATGATATTAATATTTTTATAACACCGTGAAAGACGCTGTAAAGAATAACTTTACAGCGTTTTTTCATTTAACAAATATTTTTTTAAGAGTTATTGTCTTTCTGATAAATTTTCCACACGATGCTCTAACGCTTTCACCCGTGTTGTTAAATCGTCTACTTTTTGTTGAAGTGTTTCTTCAGGAGGTAGAGGAGAGGTCGATTTCATTTTTTTAATCATATTAATCATCACGAAAAATATGGCGAGGAAACTTACAAGAAGTACAATTGTACTAATAAGATCTCTAAAGTTAAAAATCGTATGTATCATAATTATTAGCCCCCTTAAATTGTATCGATTTTATTATTTACTGAGTGACATACAAAAAAGTTTCAAAAAAATTTTTAGGCACTACTATAAATACTGAAATCTTATCATTTTTACTCGCATATTATATGGGACAAATTGTATTTCAAGAGCTCAAGTAATTTAACATAAATGGCTTTAAGGAAGAGCTTTTAAAAATCGTAAAAATGCTTAAGATAGGGGATACGATAGGTATGACTGTGGTGAGTAAATGCACAAAACTGGACAATTGATGCGCCAAGCCGTCTACAATATTTATAAGTATCGCTTTGATTATATACAAGGTTTGGCAATGATTAAATTATTTCAGTTTTTATTAATAGTTCCAGTAACAGCTATCGTATTTAAGCTAATGCTACGAGTTACTGGGTACACGCAAATAACTGAGCAAAATATTCAAAGTTTTGTGGGGCATCCCTTTGTCATCTTGATGATCATTCTTTTGATAATGCTCATTTTGCTATTTATTTATTATGAAATGGGCTTTCTTTTTATAATGGCCTTTCATCAACAAAAAGGTACTCGCTATCGATTTCTACACATATGGCAGCAACTCCATCGTAAGGCGCTTTCCTTTTTTAGTATTCAAGTCATTTTTTTTATAATGTATAGTGCACTTTTATTACCATTAGCTTCAATTATATTTCCACTAACAGTTACCCAAGCTATTTCTCTTCCGCATTTTTTGACAGATGAAATCATGAGCACTCGTTCTGGTCATTTACTCTATGCGGCTATTACATTAGTTTTAGTTATAGTAGGGATACGTAGTATTTTGGCAATGCCGATTTTTACAATCCAACCAAAAATATCATTGCTTCGTTCATTCATACGAAGCTGGCGTTTTCCAAAGCGCGGCTTGTTGGGCCTACTTGGATTAATATTCATGCTTATTATAATTCATTTACTTGTGATGCTTGGCATTACGCTAATAAGTACTTTTCCATTATATTTGTTGGAGCGTTTGATTCCGAGCACAGCACTTGTCACAGCAGCGATTACTCTTGCTTTTTTAGAAATAGTTTTTGGGGTGTTATTTAGTTTACTGCAAGCAATGATTTCACAAGTAATGGTGGCGATTACGTATAATACGCCTATTTTAGGCAGATCACGACTTACAACGAAATTTAGAAAAAGAAACTATAAGCCGTTAACTTTCATCATTTTGGTTGTTTTCATCGCATTAAGTGTGATGAATGGTATTTCATTAGAGAAAAGTGTCTATGCACCAGATACAAAAATTATTGCACATCGTGGTTACACGAAGGGGAATGTGGAAAATACGATTAGCGGCCTTGTTAGTGCAGCAAGTTCTGGTGCAGATTTAATCGAGATCGATATTCAACAAACTGTTGATGGACAATTCGTAGTATTTCATGATCAAACATTAAGAAGACTCACAGGTAAAAATGGTGTTATCGCCAATATGACGCTTGGTGAATTAAAGACGTTAACAATTCATGCTAATGGCTTTAACGACAAAATTTCATCATTAGATGATTTTATTGAAATAGCAAAAGCCCTAAATGTTTCCTTATTAATTGAACTAAAAGTACACGGTAAAGAAACGGAAGATGTATTGCCCAAATTAGTAAAAAAACTAAAAGCTTACAAGGTTCTTGACAAGTATTATGTGCAATCTTCAGACCCACAAATGATGTCACAAATAAAAAAATTGGCACCGAACTTACGCGTTGGAATTGTCTATGCATTAAATATAGGGCCAATGGATGAAACTGTTGATTTTATTTCTCTAGAGGAAGCGTGGGTAACAGACCAGCTAATCTCAGAGATGAAGCAGCAAAAGATCGACTTGTTCGTATGGACATTGAATAATAATCGGTCATTACATGATTTTATTCGGAAAAATGTCAATGGAGTCATAACTGATCTCCCCGATATGGCTTTGGATATACGAACAAAGCAAAATGAACGTGAATACTTTTTACAGCGTATACTAAACCTACTTCAATTCATGTATTAAATCTGTATGGAATGCTTGTAATACTAGTTGCAATGAAATACCCGCGGAAGGAAGGCGAATACCCGCGGAAGGTGACCGAATACCCGCGGAAGGCGAACACCCACGCGAAGCAAGGAAATATCCGTAAATCAATACAAACAGTATAAGTAAAAGCCGCGATTCTTCGTTGTAAAAGAATCGCGGCTTTTTTGGGGAATGCTAAAAAAGTTGGCAATGCTGTAACCTTTTTCTTTTATCATCGACTACTTCTATGAATTCGTGAAATGAAGGAGATGCTTTTTTATGAAAATGACGAAAGTCGTACCATTTGCCATGTCAGCATTATTAATCGGGGGCGCTGTAGTAGCTCCAACCGCATCAGCAAACGAAGGAGAAACAGTTGTGACGAATGCTACTGATAATAAGGAGCAAAATCCAGAAGTTCAACCAACGTTTATTAAAATAGCTGGAACAATTGAGAATGTTGAAAAACGTGAGGATGCAACCTATTTCACTGTGAAGGAGAACGAAAATATAAATGTTTTTGTCGTAAATGACGAGACACTAGTTTTCGATAATACAGGTAAAGAAGTTAAACTACAAAAGGGTGATCAAGTAACAGCTTACACGTATGCAAATAAACCAATGCTTATGATCTATCCACCACAATATAACCCAGAAGTAATTATTGTTGAAACAAAAGAAATGGGAATTGTTGGAGTAGACTTTTTCAATAAAGAATTAGTGAATACTGATAATACGTTAAAGCTAAATGTTGGGAAAGAAACGGAATTACTCAGCCTATCTGGTGAAAAAGTAAAAGCTAAAGATTTAGCAGAGCAACATTTACTAGTGTTCTACACAATTACAACAATGAGCATTCCAGCACAAACTCCACCTTCAAAAGTTGTCGTTTTAGATACGTTTGCACAAGAACAAGGTGAAGTAGATCCGTCTAAAGCTGCTGTACAAGAAATTATTAACAATGACTTTTATGACGTTGAAGGTACTAAGATGGTGCCATTACGTTTAATTGCCGAAGAGTTAGGCTTTAAAGTAGAATCTACAGGAAAAGGCGCTATTATCTCTAAAGGCGCAGTATCTTATACAATTACACGTGGTCAAAAAGAATACGGCTATAATAAAGCACTTCGTTATTTTAAAGTAGCACCAGTTTTATTAGAACCATCAAAAACATATGTACCAGTTGAATTTATTGAAGAATTAATGAAATAAAATAAAATGTAGTTTTACCCCCTTCATGGCATCGTTGCTATGGAGGGGGTTTTATCTTAACTTCGTATATGCTTTAGAAAGGGTGCAGCTCATATGACGCTCTCAAGAAAGTATATAGCCGGAACGGAAATCAACCACACGCTATGATAATACGATATTCACCCCTCATAATTCTCTTCAAATGGAAAATAAATTTATGTACAATTAGATAATTAAAGTCAAATTTTAAAGGAGCACTATATGAAGCAGGCATTAATTATCGTGGATATGCAGGAAGCATTCTTTTTGGATAGTGAAAATTATTTATTTGATTATGAAAAAGTGTTAGATAATATTAATATGTTAATAACTGGGGCTCGTAATAGTGAGGTTCCTATTATTTTCATCCAACATACGGATTCAAATAAGGACAACGATTTTGCATTTGGTAAGCCAGGTTGGGATCTATATCACGGGCTTCTGCGACAACCAGAAGATAAAGTGATTCAAAAAACAACTTGGGATGCATTCTATCAAACGGAATTAGCGCAATATTTACAAGAACAACAAATTGAGCAGCTTATTTTCGCTGGTGCTCAAACAGAATTTTGCCTTGATACGACCATCCGAAATGCTTACAGCCATGGATTCCATCATAATATTTTAGTTGAAGGTGCCCATACCACACTACATAGTCTTGTATTAAAGGCAGAGCAAATTATTAAGCACCACGAGTCCGTTTGGCACAATCGATTCGTAAAAATTCAGCCGACTACTTTTTATAAAACTAAGTAAAAGAGGTTTCAATAATGCTCATAAACAGTCAAAAATTTATTGTCAACGAACTTCATTATACAATTAGATCTGTTAATCTCGAAGATGCCCAAGCATTATCAGCTTTAAGGCTACAACTTGATGGAGAAACGGAAAACTTCGATAGAGAACAAGGGGAAGGATTTATCGATACGAAAGGTTTTGAAGCGATTATTAAAGAAGACACAGAAAGTCCAAGAAATTTGTGTTTAGTGGCAGTAGTCGATAATCGCATTGTCGGATTCTCAAGATGTGCGGGATCACCATTTAAAAGAATTGCTCATAAAGTAGAATTTGGTGTAGGTGTATTGAAGGAGTTTTGGCGCTATGGAATAGGCAAAAATTTTTTAAATGCTTCGATAGAGTGGGCTGACGCTAATGACATTAAAAAGATGGCCTTGAATGTTGTAGAGACAAATGACAAAGCAATTTTGCTCTATAAAAAGCTTGGCTTTGAAGTTGAAGGCGTTTTAAAAAATGATAAACTCCTTTCAGATGGCAATTATTATAATACAATTGTCATGGGAAGAATTAAGCCATAATTTTAATATAAACTCAGCTAAGCAAATAGGTGCTTAGCTGTTTTTTTTACAACAAAAAACATTGTTATGGCAATATGGAAGAAAGTTTCAATGAGAGAACTACAAATAGCTTATTTAGCATAAATAATACATAAAGAATAAAATATTATATATTTTTAGCTAAAAATAACTTATCAATAAAAAAATGCCGTTATTTACAATAACTTTTACTGAATTTTCTGATTATAATTAAGAGGAACAAATTATAAGGGGTTGATACTATGTCAGTAAAGGTTAATCCAAACGTTGAGCTAAGCCACCCATTATCACCATTATCTGAAGTAGAAATTGAAAAAGCTGTTCAAATAGTCAAGGAACAGCAACAGTTGTCTGAACATGTACGATTTATGTCGGTGATGTTACATGAACCTAAAAAATCAGAAGTACTAAATTACAAGCCAGGTAATACTGTAGATCGCCAAGTATTTTTAGTGATTTTAGATGATAAAGAATTGAAAACATTTGAAGCAGTTGTAAATTTAACTTCAGAAAAAGTTGATTCCTACGAATATATTCCTGGCGTACAACCTAATGTAGCCTTAGAGGAATTTGAGCAATGTGAGGAATTAGTAAAGAGCCACCCTGATTTTGTAGCAGCTTTACAGAAACGTGGCATTGACAATCCTGATTTAATTATGGTGGATCCTTGGTCAGCAGGGAATTTTGGTATTCAGGAACATGAAGGTAAACGCTTACTTCGTGCGATTTGCTGGCAAAAAAAATCACTAGAAGATAACGGATATGCTTACCCTTTAACAGGTATTGTAACGTATGTAGACTTAAACAAAATGGAAGTTTACAAAGTAGAAGATCACGGGGTACGACCAATCCCAACAACATCAGGTAATTACCATCCTGAAGTTGATGAATCAATAGTGTTTAGAAATGACTTAAAACCATTGGAAATCATTCAACCTGAAGGGCCAAGCTTTACAATTGAAGGTAATTTGATCAAATGGCAAAAGTGGAGTTTTCGCTATGGTTTTACACCACGTGAGGGCCTTGTATTATACACAATTAATTACCATGACAAAGGCAAAGATCGTCCGGTTCTTTATCGTGCAGCATTATCGGAAATGGTTGTCCCTTATGGTGAACCAACATTTTCGCATAACACACAAAATGCCTTTGATGCTGGCGAATATGGAATGGGTCAATTAGCCAATTCGTTAGAACTTGGTTGCGACTGCTTAGGTGAAATTCAATACTTTGATGGTGTTGTAGCTGATGTTAAAGGAAATGCGCGTACGATCAAAAATGCGATTTGCTTACACGAAGAAGATTACGGGATTGGTTGGAAACATACAGATTGGCGTACAGGCCATGTAGAAGTAAGGCGCTCACGTCGACTAGTAATTTCATTCTTCTGTACAGTTGGAAATTATGATTACGGCTTCTATTGGAGTTTCTACCAAGACGGTACGATTGAAGCTGAAGTCAAGCTAACTGGTATTTTAAGCACTGGTACATGTGAAGATGGCATCCAAACAAAATATGGATCTGAGATTTCTCCAGGATTAAACGCATCACATCATCAACACTTCTTTAATTTCCGACTTGATACGATGTTAGACGGTGAAAATAACTCAGTAGTTGAAACAGAAACAGTTTCAGAAACATTGGGAGAACACAATCCGAATAGTAATGGTTTCTATCCTCTTTCACGTATCTTTAAAACGGAGAAGGAAGCGTTACGTAATTTAGATTTAAAAACGCAGCGTACTTGGAAAATTATTAATAAAAACTCACTTAACCGAGTGAATCAACCCGTTGGATATAAAATTTTGCCTGGCGAAAATTGCTTCCCATTTGCTCATGAAGAATCAAGTGTTATGAAACGTGCTGGTTTCCTTAAGCACCATTTACACGTTACGCAGTTTGATGAAAATGAAAAATATGCAACAGGTATGTATCCAAATCAACATGCAGGAGGAGATGGACTTCCAAAATACGTTGAGAAAAATCGTTCAATTGATGATGAAGATATCGTCGTGTGGTACACAATGGGCCATCATCATATCCCGCGCCCTGAAGATTGGCCTGTAATGCCAACTGCATACATCAATTTCCAATTGAAACCAGTTGGATTCTTTGATCGAAACCCAGCAATAGACGTTCCTAGACCGGACAAGAAGTGTCACACAACTTCGTCTTGTCATATACAATAAAAACTCTTAAAGGAGTGTTTATATGCTACCATTCCTAAGCATGTTGGTGATTGTTACTTTTACGGTAATCACGAACCGTTTACTAAAACAGCGTTTTGCTAATCATGGCATGGCTAAGTGCTGTATAATGCTGATTTCTATGACAATGAGTACTGCTGTTGGGATGAATATGGCTACCTGGCTTCCTGATATGGTACTAGGTGCAATAACATCTATTATTATTTCTATTGCTTTAGGCTATTTATTGTCAACGGGCTTACCAATGCACCTATTCATGGAAAGTATAGGATCTAGTTTTATGGGAGCAATGATGGGTGTGATGCTAACATTAATGACTACCCAATATTCAACGTTAAGCATTATCTTTTTTACAATGATGTTTATAGTAAGTGCAATCATTTCTATCGGTGTATGGAATCGAGAAATGTTTCCTATCTTTATAAAAGCCATTCCAAAGCATATTTACATTGTGGCTGGTTTAATGATTTGTGTACTAGTAGTAAGTAGTTTTGAGATTCAAAAAGAGGTACCTGTAAAAGAAGAACAACAGCATCATAATCATCATTAAAGGGGTCGATAATTATGGTAAAGGTAAATGTTAAACCGAATATTGAAGAATCTGGCATTCAATTCAAAAAGAAATATGACAATTTTATCGGTGGTGAATGGGTAGCACCTGTAAATGGAGAGTATTTCGATAATAGTACGCCTATCACGAAAGAAGTATTTACACGTGTAGCTCGTTCAACAAAAGAAGATGTAGAGCTAGCATTAGATGCCGCTCATGAAGCCCAAAAAACCTGGGGGAAAACACCCTTAGCAGAACGGGCACGTATTTTACTAGCCATTGCTGATCGTATGGAAGAAAACCTTGAAAAAATTGCAAATGTAGAAACTTGGGATAATGGGAAAGCGATTCGTGAAACTATGTATGCTGATATTCCATTGGCAATTGATAATTTCCGCTATTTTGCAAGTGCCATTCGCGCACAACAAGGTCAAGTGACACCTTTTGATGAGGATACAGTAGCTTATCATTACCAAGAACCTATTGGTGTAGTCGGCCAAATCATCCCATGGAACTTTCCTGTTTTAATGGCAGCTTGGAAATTGGCGCCAGCACTTGCAGCTGGAAATAGTGTTGTTTTAAAATTAGCAGAACAAACGCCGGTATCATTTTTATTCGTAGTTGAGCTTATTCAAGACCTATTACCAAAAGGTGTATTAAACGTCATTAATGGTTTTGGTGTAGAGGCAGGGAAAGAGTTAGCTTCAAGCCCACGTATTGCCAAAGTGGCCTTTACGGGTTCAACAGCTGTCGGTAAACTGATTATGAAATATGCATCTGAGAATCTAGTTCCTGTTACACTAGAGTTAGGTGGCAAATCTCCTAATATTTTCTTTGAAGATGTCATGGATGCTGATGACGGATATCTAGATAAGGCGATTGAAGGATTAGTTATGTTTGCTTTAAATCAAGGTGAAGTTTGCACTTGTCCATCTAGAGCCTTGATCCATGAGTCTATTTATGATCGTTTCATGGAAAAAGCTATTGAACGAGTAAAGCAAATTAAAGTTGGTGATCCATTCGATGTTGAAACAATGATGGGTGCACAGGCTTCAGAAGAACAACATAAAAAAATTCTTTCTTATTTTGAAATTGCTAAACAAGATGGTGCAGAATGTTTAATCGGTGGCGCCGAAAATCACCTTGATAATTTAGATGGTTATTTTATTCAACCAACTATTTTTAAAGGCAATAACAAAATGCGTATTTTCCAAGAGGAAATTTTCGGTCCTGTATTGGCAGTGACCACGTTTAAAACCTTCGAGGAAGCAATTGAAATTGCAAATGATACTATGTATGGATTAGGGGCAGCTGTATGGTCACGTAATACAAATGTTACCTATAAAGCAAGTCGAGAGATCCAAGCAGGACGTGTTTTTATAAATACGTATCATCAATACCCTGCGGGTGCAGCATTTGGCGGCTACAAAAAGTCAGGCTTCGGTCGAGAAAATCATTTAAAAGCTTTAGAATCGTATCAATCGACTAAATGTGTTTTAGCTAGTTACAATGAACAGGCGCAAGGATTCTTTTAATTTTACCTAAGAGTGAAGTGAGGGGGCGGCTTATTGAGTAGCTATTATCCAATCCAACCTGAATTGGTCCAAAAAACGTATTCTTATAGAGAACGGACTCCAAACAGCGAGTTAAACGAGGATATACTATTTTATTATGAGTTTGAACCAATAGGCATTAATAGTGATATTCATGTCATTCCTGATGCTTGCCAAGATTTAATGTTTTACATGGGCAAAGATCAAAAGGTTGTCTTAGGGAATACGCCGACTACACGTGAAATTTATTCATTTACCCCAAAAGGTAAATATTTTGGTGTTCGTCTAAATCCAAAACAAACAGTTATTCAATACAATTGCGCATTAAAACAAATTATTCAACAACCGTTTGTTAATGTTGAATTAGGCTGCACACTAGACTCAAAATTTATAAAAGCTGTTTTTGAAGCAGGAGATTTCGAACAAAGAGTGCAGATTTGTAATGAATATTTTTGTTCTCGAAAAATGGAAAAAAGCTTGGGTGATGAAATATTCGCTACTTGTTTTGATTCTATTATTGAAAATTATGGTCTGTTCATACCAGATGTAATTCAACATAAAACAGGTTATTCTGAGCGATATATCCGAGAACTTTTCTACAAAAAAACAGGTTTTGGACCGAAAAAATTAAGCAAATTCATTCGTATTCAACTCTTACTTCAACATTTTTCTTTTGAAGAGACACCTGTAAGCATTGACCAATATGGTTACTATGATCCTTCACATTATTACAAAGAATTTAAAAGCTTACTTGTCATAACACCTGCTGAATATATAAAAGAATTTTTAGGTTGGAAAAATATAAAACGAAAGTTTCTATCTTATTAGCCCCTCAGAGCTTTCACTCTGTCTTAAAAAAACATACTATATTAGTATGTTTTTTTAGTTCATGAGCAGAAATGGTTCTATGTTCTGTGGCAGTTGAATTTTCACCTCCAAAACACCCCTTATTCGGGTGATGAACAAAACAAATAACATTTCATAATATAGAAATAAGAAATATTTATCTTCATTCAGTCAAACACCTACTAAATGAAGATAAAGCCTCCGGCGGATGTCATGGATTTTGAAAGGAATGAATTGTGCTGGCCATTTCAAAATCTGGACTCAATTACGTCAAGGCGAAATTGATAAGAAAAGGAGGATGTATTATTTCTATAGCTAGAACTGGTACCCTTCCTAGCGGAGAAATACAAGACGGCTTGGAAGATGTTGATGTTGTTTGGGACATTGATCGTTGGGAGAATGACGGCGGTAGAAGTCTTGGAACGAGTTCGAGGACGTGAAACATATTAAATGGAGAGGGAGACAAACTTGTCTCCCTTTAAATATTTATAAGGACAAGTTTCGAATGAAAATATTTCTATTGCCTTTCACAATATATGTGGAGGGCTTTTTTTAGCTGGATTAAGTCCTTTCTATTTTTCATTTGGTTCATCTTTAGTTTTATATAATTAATAAACTTGTAAGGAATGAGTAAGAAAAAAGAGACAATCGATTCGTACAATTAAAGTACGAAATGAAAGGGGCTGATCCAAATGATACTAATTAGAGGAACCGATTTAATGGCAAAAAATTTTACTGAGGAAGATATTCCATTACTTAAACAAAGGTTACGTGAAAGTTGTGCTCAGAGTTGGAAATCGAAAGGATACAAATTAACTAGCATCGATACACTTACTAATGAAGTCGGCATATCAACCGAATTATTTTACAGGCTATATAAAACAAAAGAAGAGCTCTTTCTAGAAGTACTGTCAATGATTCAAAATCAATTGAAAGAACAATGGCATTTTATGATACAGACTAACTCGGGTATTGAAGGGTTTAAAAAAGCTATGAACTGGCTTTTTGAAGAGTATGTAAAGCATCCTACATTATATAATTTCAACAATCCAGATTATCATTTGTTTTTAAAAAAGCTACCTAAAGAAAAAATTGAACATCTAAGAGAAAATGATATGCAGTTTTTTGATGAAGTTTTAGAGCGTTCAAATTTAAAAATGAGAATACCAAAAGAAAAAGCATATGGAATCTTTAGTACATTATTATATACTGCAGCGATGAAAAAAGATTTAGTTTATAACAAATGCGAAATATTCAATTTTCTACTTGATAGTTCAATATATCAAATTTTTGCAAATTCGTTTTCTTTAGCAAACCAAAAATCCTACTAATGACCATTGTGTAAACTAACAGAAACAAACATTAAGATTGGGGGAATTTGCTTTGAGAGATTTAATAGTAGATATCTTGCAACAAAATAGTTCTATAGGAATATTCAGCTACATATCAATTGGGCTTGCACTGGTTGTGTTTATGATTGGGTTGTTTTGTATTTTAAAAAAGAAAAAATACGGTGTATATGTATTGGCTTCCAGTTTCTTGCTATTAGTAAATCCAGCTATTGATTTTTTATTCAATTTATTCTAACGGAGGAAAACTAAAATGATTAAACAATTAGATGCTGCTTTGAGTAAGGTAAATAAGGGGTTTGGGGTAAATATGAAAATGCCAAAAGTAACAAAATCAAAACTGAAATATAGTAGGTATTTTACAACTGTCGTAGGAGTAGGAGGATTAACATTAGGAATTATTGGTCCTTCGAAATCGTTGTTAGTTCTCGGGACAATAGGTATTTTGAGTTCTATTGCAACAACCAATGAAATAAGAAAAATTTAGTATGCTGAACTGTGCTAGGTCAAGGGGAATAATAACCATGTATAAAGCGGCTTGAGCCAGGAAAATTTTAAAGGCTCAGGTCGTTTAATCGATTCTGCTAGCGTATTAATGGATATGATGTCAATCGCATAAAATGATTTTTTGACGTTAGTTTGAGAATACATATTTAATAATTATATGAATAGGGAATTGAAACTTTTTCCATTGTTTAACGTATTATTTAAGAGAATTAGTGGGAGGTGAGAATTTGGAAGAAAAAGTACAGGGAAAACTAAAAAATGAGTTAATCGAATGGATAAAGGCGATTGCATTCGCTATATTGGTGGCGTTTGTCATCAAATCGTTTTTATTTACGCCAGTACTCGTAAAAGGTGCTTCAATGATGCCGACATTGGAAGACAAAGACCGTGTAATTGTTAATAAAATCGGTCCGAAATTTAAGTCGATTGATCGATTTGACGTTGTTGTTGTTGAACATGTTCTTCTTAATAAAAATGAAGAAAAAAATATTATTAAACGTATTATAGGTCTACCAGGAGATAAAATCGAGTATAAGGATGATCAATTATACATAAACGGTGAGAAGTTCAGTGAACCTTATTTAGACCAATTCAAGAAGGAATTAAAAGGTTCTAGATCACTCACTTATGATTTTACGCTAGACCAACTTTTAGGTGAAACTACGGTACCTGAAGGACATTACTTTGTATTAGGTGATAATCGTCCTGTAAGTAATGATAGTAGAAATCCTGAGGTAGGATTCATCCCTAAAGATAAAATAATGGGTACAACAAGTATCGTCTGTTGGCCAATGGAGCATATTGACTTGAATTTTAACTGAACCTAGGAGTTGGTTGAAAAAAACAAACTTACTGCAGCAATAATTCTGTGGTAGAACGAGTAGGTAAATTGAAGATTAGTTAACCTGAATATTCAGTGGCAAACCTCCATTTTTTAGTTGTAAATGGAGGTTTACCATTTGAATAAACAGGGGATATTACCTTTTTATTATACGGTTTTATTTAAATGCTTTAAGTAATTTTTTCCACTGTTTAAAATAATCTTTTTTAGGCGTTCGATACCATTTTTCTATCTTATTTTTTTTGAGATGATATTCACCGCCTTCTAGGATATACATATAATCTTTATGTTCAAAAATAAAAATTTGCCAACCTTGTTCCAAATCCCGAAAAGGATGTTTAATAGTTCCGGATGGTATATCCCGTTTACACCATTCTTTTAGGTAGGTTTCAGCATGGTCCAAATATGGAAACGAACCTAATTTTTCATTTCTGCTCGCACTATAAAAATATATATGTTTACCAAAGCCTTTAGACAAACGTTTCTTAGTGATAAGGATTTCAAAGTCATATACAATAGGAAACTTTTCGAAGTTCAATTCTTTTAAATTAATTGTATTATTTGTACAAATATTTGTTAGTTTTTCATTATTGTTAATATGTATTTTTGTATCAATCTCTTTAAAATAGAATTCACCACTTTTTGTACCTATTACCTTAATATCCTTTCCTTTATATTGCTTAACTAATTTATTCCACTCTTTGAAATATCCCTCTTTAGGCGTTCGATACCAGGTGTGAATCGTATTAATTTTCTTTTTAAATTCATTACCTTGTAAAATATAAATATACCCTTTATATTCAAAAATAATAATTTGCCAACCTTTCCTCATATCATAAAACGGATCGTCAATAGTTCCAGTTGGTATAGTACTACTACTCCAGTCTTTTAAGAAGGCTTCAGCACAATGCCACCGAGGAAATGTAGTTAACTGTTCATTTCTGCTTGCGCTATATAATGAAATTAGTTTCCCTCTACCTTTGTAATCTTTATTATTAATTAGTACTTCAAAGTCATTTACAACAGGGAACTTTTCTAAATGTAACTCCTTTAAATTTGTTAAAGTTACATCTGATAATCTTTTATGATCGTTTATATGTATATCTTTCTTTTTTAATTTGAATTTACCACTTTTTGTACCAATTACCTTCATAAACATTCCTCCTAAATACCTTGAAACCTATTGTTATTATATTAACCTGTCAGTAGTTGAACAACAAGGATATTTCCTTTTTTAGATATATTATCTTAAATTCCTGTTATTACTAAAAAAGAAGAGGTGAAATTGAAATTTCGAAATTTAAGCATAATGAAGATTTTAAGGAAGATTACCGAATTCACTGCCAACATATGAAACATTTAACTCAATTCATCTTGGAATAATGAACATGTAACAATACTGTAAATGTCAAAATCACAATGTACATTTTTGCTAGTCTAAGCATGTACACTTTCGCTGATTAACTACTTTTCTATACAAGTGCGTGAATAATTACAACTTGACAAGGAGCCTCTACTCGCATGATTCGATAGCCTAGAACCCAGCTATATCAAGGTCTGGCTATCCGCTCAAGGCTATCATGCTCGCCACTCCCTGTAAAGTTGTAATATACAAAGGAAATCAAAAATGTACTTGGTTAAACAAGCAATTTTGTACATATTTATTTCAACGTTTATAAATACAACACAAATTAACAAAAGTCGGTTTAATAAGCGTGACAAGTACCCACAAACTGTGGGTAGTAGACCGGGTTTTAAAAACTGGCTTGAATGGTAGTGAGGAGGATAAGTAATGACTCATTTTGAATACATGGAACAACACGGTCAAATGACTATATATGATTTTCTTGCGGACCAGGAATCGGACAATGATCTGTTAGCGGACCTAAAAGCTTACAAACTAATAAAACTGTTGAAAAGAAGAAAACGATATGGCATCGCATATGAAGGTATATTGTGCGGAGGTAAGAAAGGGGTTAAACCTCAAATCATTGTTTAATGACTTTTAGGATAACCCCGAATTTTTACTGGTTAGTGTAGTGGAAGATAGTCATGGCTGTTTATCGTTACTTTAGAAGCTGATATAAGAATTTCTTTATTTGCTTCAAAATATGGGTTTAAAATTTTGTAAAATGTTTCCCATTTTGCTTCGATTTTTTCTTGTTCTTCTTTTTCATTAAGAGCGAAGATTTCTTCATAAAGCTGTTTTAATTTCTTACTATCTGTTTCACTAACTTCGAATTCAAATTCAGCCATGTATTCTTCAAATGTTTGAGGTTTTATGGACTGATGATTAAGGATTTCATAAAATTCTTCCCAAAGCTTATCATTCAGTTCGTCATCTCCCTCTTCTAATGCTTTTTGAGAATCTTCATAAATAGTTTTTAGTTTGGCTAAAGTTTCAACAGGGATATTTAATTTAGTGTCTCCCATATAGTCATCCAAATATTCTTCAAATGTTGGAGGTGCATATAGCGCAACTAAATATGGTTCAAGGATTTTATCAAACTCTTCATATTTTTTGTTAGCTTTTTCCTCATCACCACTTTTTTCAAGCTTTATCCATTCTTTATAAATAGCTTTAAGTTGTACGTTATCGGTTTCTTTAATAATGATATTTTTCTCATTAAATCCGTAATTCTCCATATACTCTTCAAATGATAAAGGTTGCCAATTAGCTAATGTATACGGCTTTGTGATTTTATGTATTTCTTCGTAAATTTTTTCTAGTTCCTCATGTTTCTTTTCTATCTCTTCATCTGTTAAGTTTATCTCTTTTGAAAATTCTTTTTGCAGCTGTTTCATTTCATTGAACAATTTTTCTAATATTGTTAAATCTTCTTTTGTCATCTCCTTAGGAAAGTCTTTTTTAAATACTTCAAACGTGAAGAAGTCTGAAAAACTCTCTACAGTGTTACCTTCTACAGAGATTTCCTGTCCTTCTACTAGTTTCATTTTTCTTATTTGTTCATCAGAAAATTTGTGGAAACTTATAAAGTAATTTTGACCATCTCTTCCTTTGATGTTCATTCCATCATCATAGATGTGTTTAATGTTTCCTGTAATTTTTTGTTCAAGTTGAACAGTAATACTACTATTATCTGTTGTTTCTACTGACGCAGCCCCAGCTTGAAGTGGTGTCAGAACAGCTATTCCAATAGTAAGTGCTGAAGCAATCATCAAAGTTTTTTTAATCGGTTTTTTCATATGTATTTCTCCTTTTATTTAAAAAATTAGGTATTACCAATAACTAGACGAATTTCCATATATAAAAGTTCATTGATTTATAAAATTTATAATGAAGAATAGGTGAAAAGACCACTCCTGATGAAGTGACACTTAAAAGTTAGACATAGTTATTTCATTAGGCAGCGGTTTGGGCATGAGTTCGATATTGGATACAATTGCGGCGCAGTTCACAATGAGTGGTTATTGTCATTTGCTAAATCAACATCTGTGGAAAACAGACACATAAAATGTAAAACGTTAAATAAATCTTAGATGATTTGTTCTGGGAGAAGTAAAACTGTGTCAACTTATAGAGCAGGGATTGTTTAGAAAGTGTCTCTTCATTGAAAAGAAAGGGCATAGCAAATTGAACTTTCAATATGCTATGCCCTTTAAATTATCTAATTCAAAACTATATTTCCAGACTTCGTTACAATTTGCATCTTATGATCACCATTACCTGAAATACCTTGTAACCCCTTTTTTGTCTTTGAACTGCTGTTTAAAGCTAAGTCAATTGATTGTCTACCGCTGTTTGTATTGATATCTAATTGTAAATTAGGCTGTTCTTCATCAAAATCCACGGATACTTTACCACTTGTGGTTGTTATCTTTACATCATTGTTCAATTCTATAAAATGGAGTTTAACATTACCGCTGCTTGAGCGTATTTCAATGTTATTTTGAATTAATTCCTTTCCGGTAACATTTCCAGAAGATCCATCAAGAATTAATTTACCTTTGAATTGCTTAGGTACTTTAACTTCTAAAGTCGGTTTTTTACTAAGATTAAATAATCGTGTAATATCAGTATCCAATTTAATCGATAGCTGTTTTGAAGATTTTTCTACTATTGCACCCGGTCCGTCATCATTAACCGTTAAATTTGCTTCTATTTCATTTGTTTCACTTGGAGAAAATACAACATCAGTACTTGCAAAATTTATCATAATCTCCTCAATATTTTCTACAGATTCTTTATTGACGACGACGTTTTCCTCCCTTGACGAACATCCTGCAAGCATAATTAGTACTATAAAAAAACGAATAGTTGTTTGTTTAATCATTTTCCGCCCTCCTTAAACTTGATTATATTAAATGACGTAAGGTCAGTTTCAAATTTTATCCAACAGGATGCTTAAATTCCTTGAAAGTGACCTTGCGTCATCATTTATACTGTTAGTAGAGCTTTTGTTTTAAACTAACTTAAAAGGAGAATTCTGTTATGAAGAAAGACGATATTATTATTTATGCTTGCGTTATTATTGGAGCAGGAGTCGGTTTATTGATTGATAGTGCTTTTCCGGGGGTACTAATTGGCTTAGGAATTGGTTATCTGTTAAAAACTATGTTTTTTAAAATAAATGAATAAGAAAGTAGGGGTATTAACTTGTTTCATATTAACGAATTTAAAAAACTGAGTGGTGTATCAGTTAGAACCTTTAGATATTATGACAAAATTGGACTTCTGAAACCTGTCTCAAAAACGGAAGGAGGTCATCGATTATACTCATACACTGAGTTAAAGAAACTTCAGCAAATACAATTCTTAAAAACTATAGGATTTCAATTAAGTGAGATCAAAATGATGCTAGAGTCCGAAGAATGGGATTGGTCGAACAGTCTAATGAAACAACTATCTTATGTTATTAGTGAACAGGACCGTCTTTCAAAGATAGAAACTAGTTTAAGGGAACTCATAAACGGTATAGCGATTGATGGAGAAGAATTTAGGATTAAAAAAATTATGGATTTATATAATAATCAGGATTCTAAAGAAGTATTAAAAAATAATCGAGATACATTAAATTTTAAAAACACAGAAGCACTAGAAAAACTTCCAAAAATGGGTAGTAGCGATCCAGACTCTTTAGAGTGGATTGCTTTAGTAGGGCAATTAAAAAAACATATGCACCTTGGTTATAGTAATACACGAATACAAAATATAATTAAGAGAATGGAAGTGAAAAAAGGTGAAGACTTTAATGACGAAGATGCTTTTTTAGATAAGCTTTGGGACATTAGAAAGTCACCTGAGGAATCCGAAAAATATAATTTATATCCAATGGATCAGGAAATCCTTAACTTTATGGAAAAGGCTTATATATATTATCTCGGACATAAATCATAGTTTTTTGAAATGTGGAGGGGAAAGATGGGAACAGATATATTAATTTATTTGGGTGGCTTAGCTCTTTTAGATACATTAAGCCCTACAATTATTGGTGTTACTTTATTTCTCATTTTAACAGACAAAAAAAATTTAACATCAAGATTATTTGCATATCTATTTACGGTTGCACTACTCTATTTTTCATTAGGTATCATCATGATGTTAGGCTTAAATTTTATTATAGAAACATTTTCTAACATTTTTCAAAATAAAATAGTTAGCTGGGTCATCTTTATAGTAGGGGTGATATTATTTACTGCTAGCTTTTTTATCCCTGCTAATAAACAAAGTAATATTCCGAAGCCTAAAACTCAAAGTATATTCTCGATTATTATTATTGGTATTACGACTTTTATGATAGAGGCAGGCATGGCTTTACCGTATTTTGCTGCTATTGGCTTACTAACGACAACGAATATGCCTTTTTATCAGTGGCTTCCAATTATAGCGGTATACAATATTATTATGGTTTTACCAGCTCTGCTACTATTTTTAGGATATAAATTGTTTGGAAAGTGGATAAACCCTACCTTAGTAAATCTTCGGAATAAAATATCGAGCAGTTCAAGTTCTACCTTATCCTGGATAATGTGTATAGTTGGGGTAATATTAATATTTTACACTAAAGATTATCTATAATGAATGAAACGGGTTTTAACACCGTTAATCACTTTGTGGAACTTAAAATGGTAGGGGGAGGTATTCGTCATGAGTGATAAATGGTTAGAATGGGCAAAGAAGATCCAATCAATTTCCCAAGCAGGATTAACTTTTTCAAAAGATGTCTACGATATTGAACGATATGAACAATTAAGAAGTTTAAGTGCCGAGATTATGAGAGAATACACCGGGTTAGAAATGAAAAAAATCAGGGATTTATTTACGAATGAAACGGGTTATCAAACACCTAAAGTGGATGTTCGAGGAGTAGTCTTTCAGAACAATAAAATACTAATGGTCAGAGAAAAAAATGATGATAAATGGTCTTTGCCAGGTGGTTTCTGTGATATAGGTTTGTCGCCTAGTGAAAACATTGTCAAAGAAATTAAAGAAGAAGCGGGTTACGATGTAGTCCCTACGAAATTACTTGCTTTATTGGATATGAATAAGCACCCGCATCCACCTCAACCTTATCATTATTATAAATTATTTGTTCAATGTGAGATTATTGGCGGGCATGCAAGAAATGGTTTGGAAACAAAAGGAGTAAAATTTTATCATGAAGATCATTTACCGAAGCTTTCTTTAGGGAGAAATACAAATACACAAATTAACATGCTTTTTGAATTTTTAAGGGACCCTTCTAAAGATACAATATTTGATTAATAGTGATAAGTTAATGGAAGCGTTGAATTTACTATGATAAACAATCGGCGGTATTTCAATATAATGGTGAAAGTCCAATTTCTTAATGATAATGTATAAGAAATTGGACTTTTACGTTTATAAAAATTTAATCATTGAATCCTTTACCTTCGAGAATGTGCGGCGTGTATTTTTCGATTCTTGATACTCTAGTTTTGGATTGTTTAGGTTGAGAAAAATGTAAAATATATGCTCTTTGTCGCCCTGGTGTTAAGCTTTCAAACGCCGTTTTTAAGGCAGGCATTTCATTAAATTTATTGTCAAGTTCTTCAGGAATGATGTATTCCTTATGCTCTTTCATCGGCACTTCTAAACCTGCTTTTTCAACTTCAATGGCTTCAAGTATATAATCTTTTATAATGGTTTCCATTCCAACTATTTCTTGAGCGCTAGTGAAACGAATTTGGCGCGCAGCCTGTACATTTTTCGTTTGCTGAATTAAAATCCCATGGGAATCCTTTAACAAGGCACCTTTGTGAAAAAGAAGCGCACAATAATCTTTAAATCCATGGATTAACACGACATTTTTGTTCTCAAGCGTGTAACAAGGATGCATCCATTTAAATTCTTCGGTCAGCTCACAGTCAAGAACGATATTTCTCAACACCGAATATTCTTCCTGCCACTTTTTAGCTTTGTTTAAAAATTCATCAACCTTCGGATTCATTTTGTTATTTGTCATCCAAAAAAACCCCTCTACTATCAGTAATTAATCGTTTAATCGATTTATCATAAAACAATATTTAGTGTCATGTCTAGCTAAAAATAGTGAGCTACGAATAGGGGGCTACTAAAATAATGCACTAAATAGATAAAATAGTTTCATGAGGGCATACGGATGGAAAATAAAAAGGATTGGGGCATTAACCCCAATCCTGCTCATTTACATATATTTTTTGTACAGCACGCTCGCTGATTATTATTTGCTCTAATGTAGCTCAGCAATAACCGTAATATACAAGTTACAAAATGGAGCTTGTTATCTAAAAACGTTGATATACCAACGTTTTGCGTTTAACTTAAACGCCTATCACTTTACATTCGGATAAATCATTGTCGCAGGGTCTACATATTCATCGAACTGCTCGTCTGTTAGTAACCCTGATGCAATTGCTGCTGCTTTTAATGTTGTGCCTTCTTTATGGGCTTTCTTCGCGATTTTAGCCGCATTTTCATAACCGATGTAAGGGTTTAAGGCAGTTACAAGCATTAATGAGTTTTGTAAGTTATGGTCAAGCACTTCTTTGTTTGGTTCAATTCCAACAGCGCAATGATTATTAAATGATTTCATTGTGTCTGCTAGTAGGCGAGTCGATTGTAAGAAGTTATAAATAATTACTGGCTTGAAGACATTTAGCTCGAAATTACCTTGGGAAGCGGCAAAGGCAATTGTTGCATCATTGCCAACGACTTGTGTAACAACCATTGTCATTGCTTCACTTTGTGTTGGGTTTACTTTACCAGGCATAATGGAAGAGCCTGGCTCGTTTTCTGGAATCGTAATTTCACCGATACCTGAACGAGGACCACTTGCTAACCAGCGAACATCATTGGCAATTTTCATCAAGTCAGCTGCAAGTGCCTTCAATGCGCCATGTGCGACAACGGCTTCATCATGACTTGTTAGTGCATGGAATTTGTTTGCGGCTGAAGTGAAATGTTTATCAGTGATGTCACTAATTTCAGCTGCTACACGCTCACCAAATTCAGGGTGTGCGTTAATACCAGTACCAACTGCTGTTCCACCAATCGCTAGTTCCTTCATATATTCAATATTTTGGACGATCATATGCTCAGACTTAGCAAGCATTGCTGCCCAGCCACTAATTTCTTGACCTAAAGTAAGCGGTGTTGCGTCTTGTAAATGAGTACGACCAATTTTAATAATGTCTTTGAATTTCTCTGCTTTGTCATCCAGTGTTGCTTTTAGTAAACGTAGACGTGGTAGTAAATAATCTTCTACCTTTAGCACTGCTGCAATATGCAAAGCTGTTGGGAAAGTATCGTTAGAGCTTTGAGATTTGTTGACATCATCATTAGGATGAATACGATCAGCTTCACCAGCATTTTGTAAAATTTGGTTTGCTCGGTGCGCAATTACTTCGTTTACGTTCATATTAGACTGAGTACCACTACCAGTCTGCCAAACTACAAGAGGGAATTGATCGTCCCATTGACCATTTAAAATTTCGTCAGCTGCTTGCACAATCGCATTTGCTTTAATATCTGAAAGTTTACCTAGTTTATTATTGGCGATTGCAGCACTTTTCTTTAAAATGGCCATTGCTTGAATTAGCTCAATTGGCATTTTTTCTGTACCGATTTGGAAATTTTCTTTACTGCGCTGTGTTTGAGCACCCCAAATTTTATCTGCAGGTACTTTAATTTCACCCATAGTGTCTTTTTCAATACGATAATCCATGTAAAACAGCTCCTTTATTTATGTAAATCTGTCCATTAATAATAATTAATTATGCATTGGCATAATTGTTTCCGATTCGGCTTTGTGCTTGCACAAAGGAGTTGAAAAACGGATATTCTTAGTCTGATGTAAGAATATCCGTTTGATACATGCTTATTTCAAAAAAATAGGGGGGATTCTGAATTAAGCATTTAGGAGAAAAGAAATAATCTACCGATAATGATAATCGTTATCAATTGAAAAGTCAAATATTTCGTTTTGAAATAATTATTCTCATTGAGAACAATTTGCAATGGGAGTTTTGTAGAGTTCGATTCCTGCTTTTAATAAGTTAAAACGCTACCATGAAATGATAGCGTCAGCACAATAAAAGGGAAGAGCTATCTCTTTTTCTTCCCAATTTCTTTTAATGGTTGTTTTTTAGGTACTTTTTCAAAAATGATACTTACGTGATAGTTGTGATCGTCCATCTGAGTAATCTGAACAATTTTTGCTTTACGTCCTTTAATTTTAATGTTTTCTTCGACAATAGGAAGACTTACTAGTAGTTGGCTTAAAACGGACGTCTTGTTTTCGTAAAAATGAGTTACATACATATTTTCTTCTCCTTATAACATGTTATTTAACGAAAAAAACGTGAGCTGTACCTTCCATTTAAACATGACATTAATTGTACTTATAGAATGAAGAGGGGGAGATTTTTTTCGGAGGTATTTGCAAGGTAGAAGGTTTTACACAATGTATGAGAAGAGCTTAAAATATAGAACATTTCAAAATGGTAGCAATGCTTTTAAGTGTTCTGCCAAGATACCATAAGAATCTTGGCAGAAGAAAAGAAATTTATGGACGGTGTTTGGATGCTTGTTTTGTTGTTTTTTGATTGTTGAGGTATGAGTAAACTGGTAGCAAGTAAGAAAAAGCCACAAGTGAAATTGGCTATGTAGTCATTAACGAAACAAACAATTGTGTTAAGAACATCGAAAAATCTAAATTAGAAATTAAGCGAAGATATTTTTACTCGAAAAAAATTTGATTTTATTTCAATCGTAAATGGCGAGTAAAAGCAATTAATAATAGTTTCTAACATATTCTGAATTGTCGTCATATTAATAATATTTTTTATTTTCTATATTTTACATTTGTTTTTCCTGATATTTCTATTAAACTACAAATAGATTAAATCCAAAGGAGGAATAAAATGAAAAAAATTACTTTTAAGTTGTTCTTTATGCTTATCTTTTGTTAGTTCCTATGAATGTTTTTGCTGAGGAGTCTTTAGGTGAATTTTCATTTGATCCAAGTAAGGTATCTCATCCTTATGACATGATCAACTCGAAAGGAGAAATCATTAAGTATGAAGAGTTTAATGACGGTATTTCACAATTAATCAATGAAATACCAAGCGTTCAAGGAACAGGTGAAATTTCTCCCGTTCAGATTGATTCCATATTGGAAGGTCACTCGTTTATCGATATCACACCACCACCAGTTGTTATTAATGATTCTACTGCTAGAGGACCATTACAAATATCACCACGGATTGTCATCGGTGACGATAGTAGAAAAAAAGTAGAGAATACTAAAGAAATGCCATATAGTGCAATTACGTATATTGAAATAAATTGGCCTGATGGAAAAGGTGGTTCTTGTACAGGTTCTTTAATCGGGAAAAACAAAGTCCTAACAAATGGACATTGTGTTATAAATCCAGAAACAAAAGAGACTATAACTAGTGCAAAGGTTTACCCTGGTGTAAGTAATAGTGTTGGATTATTTGGTTCTTATAATGTTAATGATTATTATGTAGCTGCTAATTGGGCTTCAACTGGTTCGAGCTCTGAAGACTTCGCTATTCTTGTTTTAGATGTATCAAAAGACAATAAACAGGCGGGAGATGTTGCAGGTACTTTTGGAATCAAACAGGTGAATAATCTTCTTAATCAAAATATCGGTATTTATGGTTATCCGGGAGACTTAATGGAGGCAAGTGGTGAAATTTCTCAATTTGGTACGAGAGGAAATATTACTAGAGAGGATGCATCTGTAGCCTTTTATACAATTGATACTGCACCAGGACAATCCGGTTTGGCATTGTTAAATACTGACAATCAAATTGTAGGTGTTCATAGAGGTTCATTCGTTATTAATGGGAACCCTATGAATGGAGGACCTAAGATGAACTCTTATATGTTTAAATTTGTTTCCAAAGCTTTAGAGTAAAATTACTAATATTGTAGACAAACTGAGAATTTCGGTTTGTCTATTTTTTCGGGAAATTGAAATAGAAAGCCTTCAATAAACTGGTCATTATTTCAGCTTTTTCAAGGAAAACTCTGATACCTATAGTTAGTATACACCTGTATAAATATATTGTTTTACTCCGAGGAATTAGGAATTGTAATAAAGATCCGTAAACAAAAAAACGAACCTATGGGAAGCTATTTCCTAAATCAACAAGTGATTGCTATAGGTATATTTATTGTAAGTACAAAATTAATATTAGCTATAGCGGGAAATAGCAGTTCAAAGTGGGTTGTTCTTTGTATGTTTTAAGATGAGATAAACAGTTTATGCTACTACAATGATTTTTGTAAATCGCTATTTTATGGCATAATTTTATTATTTTTTATTGCGACTTTCGACATATTTTTTATTTATTTCTCAGGAAATATTTCATATGAAATTGTAGCTGCGGAAATGTTTTAATGAACATCATTTAGTTTTTATAGCTTTGGATTAGGTACGGTTGTAGGGTGAGTGAAATGATGAGTTTATGACTTGTTCTAACTCGACTTTTTTGTGACCTATGAACTTTTTTTAAGTCCTTGATATCGTAGCTTATATTTGGAAAAAAGCATAATCGCGGTATAATAGTAGTAAGGGAGGAAACAAAATGTATTTAAAATCATGTAAGGTATTACAGGGTGATATTGAAGATAATGACCAGTATCCCTTTAATATACCAAGTTTGCAGGATTTACAAGAGCTAGAGTTTCCTACGAATGTGACCTTCTTTGTTGGGGAAAATGGCTCCGGGAAATCAACACTGTTGGAGGCAATTGCGGATCGCTGTGATTTTAATACAGCGGGTGGTGGTCGTCAAAATATATATGAAGTACATAAGGCGGAGTCTTCACTAGGGGAATATATCCGTTTGTCATGGATGCCGAAAGTGACGAATGGTTTTTTTCTACGATCGGAAACATTTTATCAATTTGCAAGTCATATTGATTTGATAGAAGATCCAAGAAAATATACCGCTTTTGGTGGTAAGTCTTTACATCATCAATCACATGGTGAGTCCTTTCTATCGCTATTTATGCATCGCTTTAAGGGGAAAGCTATTTATTTATTGGATGAGCCTGAAGCGGCATTGTCACCGACTAGGCAGCTTAGTCTTCTTAAAATTATGAAGGATTTGGAGCATGAGGCCCAATTTATTATCGCCACTCATTCACCTATTTTACTTGGCTATCCAAATGCGACAATCTATAGTTTTGATAATGGGGACATTGAGTCTATTCGCTATGAGGATACCATTCATTACATCGTTACGAAGCGCTTTTTAAATGCACCGGAATCCATTTTTTCAGAGTTATTTGATGAGGAGAGAGAATCATGAATCAACGTAAAGGCTTAGTCATGCGAGAAATACGATTAGATGAAATGGCACAGTCTATCGATTTGCTTAATTATGTTTTTCAAATGTCCATGTCCATTCATAAGGATCGTCGCTTTGTAAATGCCAAAAGTAAGCAATTTAATGAGGGGCATGCCATTGGTTGGTTCGATGGTTCGCATCTTGTATCTCAAATTTTAAGCCTACCTTTTGAGGTAAATGTCCATGGTAAGATCTATGAAATGGGAGGCATTACTGCGGTCGGAACGTACCCCGAATATTCTGGGCATGGATTGATGGAGAGCCTTATTATTGAGAGCCTGGAACGAATGCGCAATGAAGGACAAAGTATATCCTATTTATTTCCATATTCAATCCCGTATTACCGGAAAAAGGGCTGGGAAATTATGAGTGATATTGTGGAATTTCAGATTAAGGATACGCAGCTTCCTCACCATAAAGGCTTAAACGGTAAAATCCGCCGTGTCGATCCGAAGCATGAAGATGTTGTAAACATCTATGCACGTTATGCCAAAAAGACACATGGTGTCATGGTGCGAAATAGCATTGCTTGGAATGAAAAGTTTCAAGAAGATTTCTGGGAAGAAAAATTTATTGATAGTGATGTGAACCTTCAGGCAGCCGTATATTATGATGAGGATGATCTGCCACAGGGGTATATGTTTTACCGTATTATGGAGGAAAATTACTACATCGATGAGATTGTCTATTTGCAGGAAGAGGCGCGGAAAGGCTTATGGAATTTTGTCTCAGCACATAGCTCGATGATTTATAATGTCTATGGTAAAACAACTGGCAATGAAGCCGTTGCCTTTTTATTAGAAGATAGTGAAATTATTCAAAAAGTGTCCCCTTATTTTATGGCACGAATTGTCGATGTGAAAGAATTTCTACTTCGCTATCCATTCACGGGAAATGATTTTCAGCTTCGACTAGCTGTAACTGATCGCATTGTGGCATGGAATAATGGCACATTTGTCATCACAAAGCAAGATGGAAAAGTCACGGTAGAAATGGTGAGTGAGGTGCAGTCTGAAAATGCTGTTCAGCTAACGGTCCAAACTCTTGCCACGATGTTACTAGGTTATAAACGACCGAGCTATTTAGAAAAAATTGAGCGTTTACAAGGCAATGCCATTGAAATTGCATTACTAGAGACAGTACTACCAATTGGCATTCCAACGTTTATTGATTATTTTTAAGAAAAAACGGGATTTGTGCAGTGAGATGCTGTGCAGATCCCTTTTGTATGGATTCAGGGGGGAAATTGATCGGGACAGTGAGAGAACTGATCAGGTCCAAGTAAAACCTGCTCCGGTCAGTGAGAGAACTGATCAGGTCTGAGTGAAAACTGCTCGGGTAAGCGAAAGAACTGATCAGGTCCGAGTGGAAATTGATCGGGTCAGTGAGAGAACTGATCAGGTCTGAGTGAAAACTGCTCGGGAGCGAAAGAACTGATCAGGTTCGAGTGAAACCTGCTCGGGTAAGTGAGAGAACTGATCAGCTCCAAGTGAAACCTGCTCGGGTAAGCGAAAGAACTGATCAGGTCCGAGTGGAAATTGATCGGGTAAGTGAGAGAACTGATCAGGTCCAAGTAAAAACTGCTCGGGTAAGTGAGAGAACTGATCAGGTCCAAGTAAAATCTGCTCGGGTAAGCGAAAGAACTGATCAGGTCTGAGTAAAACCTGCTCGGGTAAGCGAAAGAACTGATCAGGTCCGAGTAAAACCTGCTCGGGTAAGCGAAAGAACTGATCAGGTCCGAGTAAAACCTGCTCGGGTAAGTGAGAGAACTGATCACGTCCAAGAAAAAACTGCTCGGGTAATCGAAAGAACTGATCCTGTCAGTGAAACAACTGCTTTGGAAAATTAATAATTTCCACTTCCTTATTAAGGAAACATCTACTTCGCTAAAATCGTTCCTTATATAAACAGATTGGGGTATACCGATGAACGAAACCGAGAAGCTGCAACGCAAGAAAGTATATAAACAAACTCTTCTAGTGCTACTTATTTGGATTTTGTTTTTTGCTAGTAATATAGGGTACGGTATTTACTGGTTATTTTTCGATTGGTCTAGATTTAAACAAGATTTGATTGCTGAATCTACATCGCCACAAGGAACTTATACGGTGAAAGCTTATGTTTCAGATGCTGGTGCGACGACTTCTTATACGGTATTGGGAGAATTAATTTTCAATCATGAAAAAAGAAAGTCTAAAAAAATATATTGGCAATATCGAAAAAATGAAGCTTATATTAAATGGAGCGACGATGATACGGTCAGTATTAACGGTGTGACATTGAATGTGCCTGAAGAAACATATGATTATCGAGAAAATAAGTAGCCATTACAATTGCAGATATGGCTATTTATTTTGTAATCCAAGCTTTTTTTAGTAGTTGCACACCGAGGATAAGTTCTTCCATTTTTAACTTACTAAAGCCTAATTGAATAATTGGAGCTGAACTTGTCTGTCGTAGAAAATAGGGGCTCGTTGGGTAGACCTTTACTCCGTATTGTTGTGCATTTTGAATGAGCTGTTCTTCTGAAAATTGGGTATGCACCTTGACCAAAATATAAAGTCCAGATTGCTCTCCAAGAATCATAATTTTTTCTCCAAATTGTTTGTTAATTTCCTCTACAAGTGTATTTATTTTATGTTTATAGGTGATACGCATTCTTTTAATATGTCGCGTCCATTCACCTTGTTCCATGAATTTCGCCATTGTTAATTGATGTAAGGACGAGGCGTTATGTTCAAAATGAGCAAATCGTTTTTTATATGGCTGAACAAGTGCTTTTGGTAGCACCATATAACTTAAACGAATCGCTGGTAAAAATGATTTTGAAAATGTTCCCATGTAAATAACACGTGACTTGTCGATGGAGGCGAGAGCAGGAAATGGCTGTTGTGTATAACGGAATTCACCATCATAATCATCCTCAAGTATATATCCATCGACGTTTTTGGCCCACTGAATTAATGCTTGTCGCTGCTGAATGCTCATGGAAACCCCATATGGGAAATGGTGAGAAGGGGTGACATAGAGTAAACGCGAATGTAAATGCGCTAAATGCTCAAGCTGCGCACCGCTTTGCAACACAGGTAATGTCTCTATACGAAAGTCATGTAGCTTGAACGCTTCTCGTGCACCGTTGTAGCCAGGGTCTTCTAAAATTACACTTTGGAAATCTTGCTTTAATAGAAAGCCTAAATAAATTAACATTTGTTGCGTACTACTACCGATAATAATGTCTTCTTTGTTTACATGAACCCCACGAGCTTGAAGTAAATAATGTACAAGCTGCTCCTTTAAAAGTGGCTCGCCGAAAGGGTCGCCATATTGATAGCACTCGTTTAAAGGTAACACTTGATTAGCCATTTGACGCCATATTTTTAAAGGGAAATGCTGCTGATCGACAGAGCCAGCACGAAAATCAATGTTGATATCTTCACGCTTACTTTTCGTACTTTGAGTAAAGCTTGGTCGTTCCTCTTGAAGAAACACTTGCTCAAAATCATTGACGAAATAGCCTTTGCGTCCTTTACCACGTATGTATCCTTCCGCTACGAGCTGCTCATAGGCAGTTAACGTTGTATTCCGACTGACATGTAAAGTTTCGGCTAGCCTCCGAATAGAAGGAAGAGAATCATCTGTTTTCAATGTCCCTTGTTCGATTAACAATTTGACCTGCTGATAAATTTGTTTATACTTTGCCTCTTCATCAGTGAATAAAAAAATAAAATCCTCCATAAAGCTCCTCCTTGACATGGTGAAATGTCTAGAACTGTTTCTTTTTAAATGTCAGTTTACTATTTATCATTATACAAGAATGACATATAAAAAAGGAATGGGGAGATAAGTGAATGGAGATTTGTACAGTAACTATAGCAACTGTTGGAGACGTGCTGCCATTATTTAATGCCTATCGGGAATTTTACGGTCAACAATCTGATTTAGAGCGGGCTAAACAGTTTCTATTAGAGCGCTTAAATAAGGAAGAGTCGGTCATTTTTCTAGCTTATATAAATGCGCAGCCAGTTGGTTTTGTTCAGCTCTATCCTACTTTTTCATCTGTTGCAATGAAAAAGGCATTTATTTTAAACGATCTATTTGTGGCCGAGCATGCTAGGAAACATGGTGTAGCACATGCCCTAATTGAACAGTGCTATTCGTATTGTGTACGAAACGATGGGCGTTATCTAGGTTTAGAAACAGCGACAGACAACGTGCGTGCTCAAAAACTATATGAAAAGCTCGGGATGAGAATTGATAATGGCGTATTTCATTATATTAAATATTGGTAAATAGAGGTTCGAATAATGACTGTAACCATCAAACAATTAACAACGGAGCAGGAGTGGTTGGATGCATATGCAGTTATCGTGCAGCTCCGTACGGAATTAACAGTAGAAAAGTATCTCCAATTGTTAAAGGAAATGACTCAAGATGGCTAAATGGTATTTGCATTATTTGAAAATAAGAAAATGATTGTTGTCACCGGATTAAGTTGGAGAGTCAATTTTTACAGCGAACGCCATATCTTTGTCTATGATTTAGTAACGGATGAGCAGTATCGTTCAGGAGGTTATGGTGAGAAACTTTTGCATTATCTTCATCAATGGGGCAAAGAAAATCGGGCGCACTATATTGCTTTAGAGTCAGGTATCCAAAGGAATAATGCACATCGCTTTTATGAGGATCGATTAGGATATGAAAAATGGTGCTATTCTTTTCGAAAAGCATTGTGATTAAGAAGGAATATGATTTTTTAAACCTCACACACTAATGTAAACATGAAGGAGGTTTATATGAAAGTAACGTTCAAAAAGCTTTTTCTAATAAGCATAGTTATGATGAGTTTTACACCAATTGGTTATGCAAATAATGTAATTCAACAACATGCAAATGGTGAGGAAGGACAGGTTGTTTACCATGTAAAGTACGATTATGCTGCTATTTGTAAAGTTCTTGGGATTACGCAAGAAGTGTATGATCAATATTGGAAAGAAGGACTTTCGATTGTCGATATGGCAAAAAGGGAAGGTATTGACCAACGTGAAATAATAAATTATTTTGTGACATTTCACTATCAAGAAATGCAAAAATGGCGAAAGAAGGGGGCGCTGAACGAACATCATTATTTTGATTTAGTTTATGAATTAAAAGATGAAATTACAGATTTTATTGAGCTAAATCCGAATAAAGAATGAAAACGACTAGTGTTTTTCTAGTCGTATTTTTTATGGATAAATAATGATTAACATTGAGTATTTAGTTATAAAAGTTAAATATTTAATGATTATCATTAAATAATCCTTGATTTTAACTCGGCTATTTAATATGCTTAACATTGAAGAAGGGCATCTAGAATAACGGCGGATTTCTCCATCCGAGAAGAACCTTTCACCATCGCTTGTCATACTTCATGTAAAACATTATGAACAGGGGGAAAAAATATGGTTTTGCAAAGTGTAATAGATGCAGTTTTTCAGGTCATTTTATTTTCAGTTATACTGTTTATTTGGTGGTTGAACTCAGCCAAAAAGGAGCAATCATTTTTTGCATGGCTCGGACTTCGAAAGCCTGTCATTGAAAACAAAGGAAATTATTTTTTATGGCTTTTAGTCATTATTGTTTTATTTTTCGGGCCACTTTTTACAATTACTTACTTTTACCTAGATAGTTCAATTTTAGCGTCAAATCGTTTTACAGGGCTTGGTTTTTCAGCACTCATTCCTGCACTTTTATATAGTATTGTTCAAACTGGATTGTCAGAGGAATTGTTCTTCCGAGGCTTTTTACTGAAAAGATTCATGCATAAGTTTGGTTTTCAAATAGGAAATATCGTGCAAAGTTTATTATTTGGTATTTTACATGGTTGGATGTTTTACTCTTATATTCCTTTTGGAGTTGTCATGTTAGTTGTTTTAGCAACTGGTTTTGCAGGATATTTAATGGGGTGGATCAATGAAAGAAAATCTAATGGCTCCATCATAACAAGCTGGGGCATACATGGCATTGGCAATCTGTTGGCCTCCTTTATGGCCATGTTTAATGTACTCTAAAATGCATTGCCGATTTGCATTTCATCATGTTCGATTGCATAATAAAGCAGAGGAGTGAAAGAAATGCAATTTATCGAGCAAGTTGTAAAAGGATGCTTGATTATCGGTTTAATATTAATGGGAGGGCGTATTATCACTGCCATATGCCATTATTATAATATAGCATTTACGACCTTTTTCGTTGATTATCATGTCGCCTCACTCGCTATACTAATAATAGGTATTATAGGAACAGAGATCCTTAATAGACGAAAAAGGAAGGGACGAGCATAAATGACGGAATGGCCAAAGGGTGTAGCGAAGCCTGCTATACGTGCATTAAATGCGGCAGGATATACACGATTAGAGCAATTGGAAAAGGTTGATTTATGGACGTTAAAAAAATTACACGGGATGGGACCGAAAGCATTAGCGGCCATTGAAGTAGCACTAAATGAAAGTAGGGAGAACTGTGAATAAACTAACATTATTATTACTGGCAATGGTTGTTTATTATATCCTTGTTGTTCTCGTAATTAGCAAGTTATTTATTATTCCCCTCATGAAATTTATGGCGCTTATATTCTTCCTTGGAGCAGGCTTTATTTTTTCTCGAAAAATGCGAAGGAAATTACAATAGGTAGAATTATGAAAATTACATAACTAGCCATATTTTATTTGGTCATATTTATGTTGGCACTATTACTATCACTAGCTGGGGTTCGCCCATCTATTTCACTTGGCATTATTATCCTAATCGCGATTGCAATGATTTATAGATATATACATATTGTATTGTGGACTAATAATATGAAATTGGTAGATAAGTTAGTAAAAGATCGCAAGAACCATCTTTTTTTGCCTACCTATATGCAGTTGCTTATGGTACAAAGGAAGACCAGATACACTCATTAGAAACAGCAATTGTAAAGTATAAGCAGCCAGCAATGAAATATAACTGTAAATTTATTAAGGCGATCATGGAAGAGAATTTAGAGGAAGCAAAGGATGCGGCAAATAAAATAAATAAAGAGCCATTAACTGGCTATGCAAAATGTTATATTGCTGCACTTGAAGAACGAACAACAGACATGCGAAGCGATCAGCTCACAAAGCCGTGGATGCAGCCAGCAATTGAAGTGGTTTATGCGCACAAGGTGAAAAATGAAACCGCGTTTGATCAGTATCAGAAAGAAAGCATTGCCTTTGCGCGCGGCGTACAAAAATATGTATTAATACATACCTACGAACAGATGAAAATGGATCTGTAAAAAATATAGGCTACTTGATGCTATTTGACATCAAGTAGCTTATTTTTTTTTGTAGATTTGAAATAAAGTATGTTCAATGCGCCCGATTAAAAAATGCCTCTAAGCATTTCGATAATTTGCAAACATAATATCATCATAATCTTATCAAATTGGGGCATACCCAATTTTTCTGCAATCATAAGCTCAGCCTGCCTGTCATAGTCAACTCTAATAAATTGAATGGCATCGTGTCGTTCATAATGAAAGAGCAAAGAAACCCCTTTAGACAAAACATATCTAAAGGGGCAAAACGATGCAACTTTTTGATAAACAGATATTTTAATTCTACATTTTCTGTTATTTATCACCCATTAGTACAGCGGATCGTATGCTCTATTTCTCTTTATTCAATAAAACCCCACGCACAATCCCCATTATAAATATTGTACTTAGTACAAATAAAAATACATAAGCATGCCACTGCTGTAAAATGCGATCATGTCCTAATGCAACTGTTAAATCATTGAATAGTGAGTATGTAAAGTATAAGAGTATACTATTTTTGATGAGACAAAAGGTAATGATTCCATTTTGTCGCTGGATATGAGATAAGGTAGGCTTATTTTTACGTAGAGTAGGATAAGCTGCTTTCATCTCTAAGTATTGTAAAAGCAAAAATAGCATTAAGGCAATGAAAGGTAAATAAAAAATGGTGATTTTCGGGCCAAATTGTGCATGTTCACTCTTAAAGCTTTGCAAAACCGGTATAGAAGCGGGGAGCTTATTGTATTGGATTAGTGTTGCCGTAATGCCAGCTAAAAAAATAGTCGCAACAATAAGCGTTAGCGATTTACAAAAGCGTGGTGTAGGTGTTTTTTGTTGTTCTAGCATTTGTTCACCTCATAGTTTAATTAAAAAAGTGCAGTCTGTTATACTGTATCATAAGAATACCACCATGTGTGACATAGAAAGAAGGGTTAGATGGAATACTTGTTGTTTTTACTAATTGGAATCATCGGCAACATCATTGGCACCTTAGTTGGAGGTGGCGGGTTAATAACATTACCGACAATGATGCTAGTAGGGGTACCAGTCCATTCAGCGATCGGTGCGAATAAGGTTTCTAATATGGTCAGTGCCTTTTCAAGCTTTTACACAATTTATAAAAGAAAAGAAATTTTATGGTCAGAAATGCGTTCAGTATTACTTGTTTCCTTAATAGGTGGTACACTTGGAGGTCTGTTTGCATCATTTATGAGCAGTCACACATTAACGTTTATCGCCATCATTTTATTAGGCTTTGCCCTTGTTATGTCCTTTTTAGGTGGGGCTGAATTTGGAGAAAAAGAAAGCTTTACAATGAATCATAAAAACGGTCCAATCCTTTTAGGGGTTGGTTTTTATGATGGCATGTTCGGCCCTGGTAGCAGTACGTTGGCACTTTATACATATGCACATGAGAAAATCTCTTATATGAAAGCAGTAGGTTTGTCGCGTGTAGGTGTTTTTGCGATGTGCTCAGGAGCTTCGATTACGTATATTTCCACAGGAAAAATTGATTGGCCGTTGACAATCGTATTAATGATTGGTTCTGTAATCGGTGCACAAATAGGCATTTTCCTTGCCAGAAAGGTTAAGGCAAATCAAGTAAAGCTATTGCTGCGAATTGTAACCATTGTGCTGATCGTACAGCTCGTCTATGATTTTATCTTTATTCAGTAGAAGATTTACCTACGAAGGTGATGAGATAAATAGAGATGTAATTTCTTTTCAGTAAGTATCCAAACATCTACTGAAATAGAGGAACTCAGTCTAAGAACGCCACGTCCTGTGGCAACGACTGAGTGACCAACATCATGCTGGCCCAAAGCCTCCGGCGGATGTCACGTATTTTGAGAGGAACGAATTGTGCGAACACAATTCAAAATCCAGACGCAATTACGCCAAGGCGAAATTGATAAAACAGATTTAAGGAGGCGATATGATGTTTGAAATCACACCTTATCCATCTTTTTCGTGGTCACTATCACGTCATAAAACGTTAACAAGCTGTGCACGGAAATATGGCTATGAATATTATTTTTCTCATAATGGCTGGCTCAGTTACAATGTGGAGCCATATCATCAACATGTCTATCGCTTAAAAAAGCTTCAATCGATGCCGATTTTATTTGGACAAATCGTCCATCATTTAATAGAACAATCGATCAATGATTATTTGCAAACCCGCGAGATTCCGACTGTTGCTGAACTTGTAAATCGTGCACGTGGCCAACTTAATGCCGCTTTTATCGATTCTACACGACATGTAGATTTATGGAGACATAAGCCTAATAAATTTCATATGATGCAAGAAATTTATTACGAAGGGAAGTTGAATCCTGAACTGGTACAGGACTATAAGGAGCGCATGACGGCTGTGTTTGACAACTTTCTTAATAGTGCAACGTTCCAGCAAATTACCGCACAAAAAGGCTCTCTACGAATCGGTGAGCCTGAACAATTTCGTTCCATGAAAATCGAGGGTGTACAAGTTTTTGTCGTAATGGATTTTCATTATTATGATGAGATAGCAGACAAGTGGATTATTATCGACTGGAAAACAGGGGGAGAGTCCGATGATGATCGCCAACAATTAGCACTCTATGCTTACTATATTCAGCAGAAATATCGAGTATCTCTTGACCAGATTGATGTTTATAATGAATATTTATTAACAGGCAAACGAAAAAAATACGCCTTTACAGCATTTGATATGGACAATATTTTACATACGTTTCAGCGAAGTGTGTTAGAAATGAAAAAATATCAGGCGGATATTTTCTCGAATGAACCCGTGGACTTTGAGGAATTTGAGCAAACCACTGAAAAATGGCACTGCAAAGGATGTAATTTTAAAGAATTATGTGTGCAGAATTGATTTTGAAAATGGAGCTAGTGAACAACTAAATTAAATCATCAAAATAGTCACTAGCTTTATTTTTATCTTTACTAGTTAAATGACTATAAATGTTAATCGTCATTTTTATATCAGAGTGACCTAATTGTTCTTGAATAATCTTAAAGTTGACATTTTTACTAACCATATAAGAAGCATAGGAAGGGCGTAAAGCATGAAAATTTAATTTAGGAAGATTGTATTTCTCAAATTAAAGCTATACAACGTAATCAATTAGTGAACATTATGTATGTAGCAAAAGATTGTTCCATAACAAAAAGGCGTGTAAAAGTCATTAAAATTGTGGGTGATTCATTTCAAGCTTACTGTTTCAATAGACAGGCAAAACGTACAGTTATGATTGATAGTGTATTGGCAGTTGTTCCAGTCTTCCACAAGGAGCGAGAAGTTGTATGATGAATCCTGAACAGAGGCAATTATTTCATAAATTCTTGTTACTAGATATGGCTGTTCAATCCTTACAACGCGATTTCTCTGTAATTGAAAATCTGAAAATGAGTAAAGTTTATTTACCGATTCTTGAAAGGTTACTAAAAGACATAACCCAAGAATATTACGATTCAAAAAGGTCGCTGGCAAAAGAAAAAATAAGATTAATAAAGCTAGAAAAGATAGACGAACATTTTACAGATGTGCATGTAGCTACAGCAGGAAATGATGTAGTTCTTCGATATGCTAATATGGCACTAAAAACGAAGGTTGAAAATTTATTATTGAGTCACCAAAATAAATAACCAGGCGCTCATTGCAATTGAGTACCTGGTCTTTTTACGTTTAATATTCTCTTACTTCAAATGAAGTAATCTTATCATGTACGATATATTCTGTTACTTTTTTATAAGGTGAAATTGTTTTTGAAAATTTGAATGTCGAAGTACCTTGTGCACTTTCAAACCAATTTAAGTAATTGTTTAAAACGGTATTTGTAACATCATATTCTTTTGTTATGCCGTTCACCAATGTGATACTTAGAATAGCATTCGATGATTCATTGTTAAATTTTTTAACGATAATTGTAGCAGTCGCAACTAGTTCAGTGTTTTCGACCTTAGCAGTAATAATTGCTTCACCTTCACGAATGGCAGTTACATTACCATTTTGATCTACAGTTGCAATTGATTCATCACTAGATGACCAAATTACTTTTGCTGTATCAGGTGTAACCGTTGCTATTAACTTATCTTGACTAGCTTCTAGAAGTTCTAATACATTATTATTTAATGAGATTGATTCAGGTTTTGGTGATGTTGAAATTTTTTCCATCATTTGTAGTTCTGATATTGCTGTATTTACGGCATGATATGTGCTATTAGTAAGTGTAATGTTAACCCTGTACTTGTTATAATAACTAGAATTTTCAAAAGTGAAGCTTTGTTTTGGATTCTTTCTCCAATCGTCTACTGTAACGTCGCTATGAGAATCTAATACTATCCAATTTGAACCGTCCCACGCCTCAAATGTCCATGTATTTGGAAAAAGTTCTGGCCAACTTCCTTGATTATTCATTACATATTTACTAATTGCTTTTGGACTTGAGAATTCATAGGCTAACCACCCAGTTTTTTCGGGCGTTCCCCAAGCATAATTCGCATTGCCACTATTATAATATTCTATACCATCAAATGCTTTCCAACTAGGTGTTTCAACATGGTTACTTGAAGATGATGCTTTACCAAACTCTGATTCATCCGATGACATTTTAGGTATTAAATTTTCTGAATACCCATCTTCAGCTTGGGCATCTTCAACGCTAAAACTTACTATTGCTAAAAGAATTAATGTTAGATAAATAAAACTTTTCTTAAATAAATTAATCACTTATGTATCCTCCCTTTTCAAATCAAACTTGTAACATCTATTTTTATGTAACCTCCTTAAATAACAACTTTAACCATTTGTAATCTTATTTACCATAATAAAAATCGTTTATTTTTGACAAAAAGTCACTCATTTGAGCGACCTTTGGTGTGCCTTTAAGAATATTTAGTGTGGAAGACATTATTTATTTTAAGTTATCAATCGCCTATTGAGCTTCTTCTGGAGTAAATTTTTCTCCGTTAATTGAGCTTTTTTCAATGCATTACCTTTCCGATCGAATACAATGTTATCTATTGCGAATTGTGCAGCATCCGCAGGGAATTTTTCTCCATATTCAGAAGTCAATTGGTCATAAATACCTGCTTTTGACATTTGCATAGTCGAAGCATACCGTTCAGCTTTTTGAAATGCTAATTTATGTTCACATAACGCATTTTCTATTTTAGCCTTAGCCTCTGCTTCCTCTTTAGCTTATTGTTCAGCTAATGCTTTTTCTTCCTCTGTTTCTTTTTCTATTATTAAACCATATTACTGAATAGTGTTTAATTTTCCTTCTGTAAAGATAAGTGATACAGAAGAATCTTTTTCTATTCCATTTTCCCCGTCATACTCCAAAATTAATGTTAGATTATCATTTTCTTTTTCATCTGGATTTTTTGGTGTGGCACCCACGATTTTTTATACTTCATCCAAATTCATTCCATTTTTTAATTTGTTAAATTCATCTGGTGTAACTATAGTAGGTTTATCATCAAGTGATTTCGCTACAGTTTTTACCTTTTTTGTAATTTTCAGATGTACCACTTGGGTCTGAAGTCATGCCGAATCTAATAAAAGATACAACCATTATGCCACCAGCAATACCTGCAGTAAGAACTATTTAACAAAGCAGAGGCAAATGTCATACCTAACTAGGTGTTGCTTTTTATTATGCTCATATTTCTTGTCATTACAATCCATTCTATAGATAGATGGGAGGTGTTGACTTATGGAGTATGAGTATAAAGTGAAGTTTTACTATAACGAAGGTCATGAAGAAGAGTATAAAATCAAAAATAATATTGAACAAGAAACATTTACGGAAGAAATTTCTAATGGGTTCAATGAGAAGCCTTGGTATTCATTTACTGAAACAGAACATTATAAAACGATTTTAATTAGTACTATAGATGTTTACAAAGTTGTAGTAGAAAAAAACATTTTAGAATTTGATTAATCAAATGTATGGAGTCACATCTTCTAAAAAGATGTGGCTTTTTTTCTTTGAAAGGATGAAATAATTTTTAAGTGCGCTGTTATAAAGGTAGGTTAATTTCAAAATTTATATAGAATCAATTTTGCCATTAAAGCGCAAGAAAAATAACTGTTTCAATCAAAAAAAATTTTAATATACAAATGTTTCATACATGATAGAAATTAGAGAGGCGATGTCATCATTGATAGCTTCAATGTGGATTCGATTCGTTAAATTTGTATTTGTACTATCTAAATTTCTAAAGTTAGTTGTCACGAAGTTTTTTTCGATTCAACAACGTTGAAATAAAAAATATACAATAAACAAAGTGAAACCCAAGTACTCAATAAAATTTTGCGCCTAAGCTTCACTTTATTTATGAAACGTAAGAGAACGTCCAGAATGGTATAAATAAGAACATTCTTCTACACTGTTAAGAAAGATGCAATTACTCCAATAACGAAATGAATCACTCTATTCCCACCAATGCTTCAGTTCTGTGAAGCCTACATCCCATAGCAATATATTACCTGTGATCATAATGGTCATTTCTTTAGCTTCGTAATATAACGGAATTTCTAATGGCATTTCAATTGTTTCGGATTCTTCTTTCAAATTCACTTCATTTTTTTTGAATATTACTTTTCCGTCCGTAATTATGGTCACTTCACCTTTGAAATCCTCTTGATCAGGAATGCCAATGTTTAGAAAAAATAGTAGCTCCTCTTTATCTTCAATAGTATAAGTATAGGTTTTGGTAGTATTTTCATTATTACTATATAAATTGAATTGAGGTTCTATTTTATGTCCAGCTACAGTGAAAGTCGGTACTTCGTTCGTTAGTGGTTTAGTTCCTGTGACTTCTTTAATAACATGCAATGGTTGTACCGGACTAACTCGTTTATCTAAAACTTCAGAGACAATTATCACGCCAACTAACAGTATAATGGCAGTTATGGATGAAGCAATGAGCTTTTTTATAGTCAGGTTTGAAGTGAACCCAACTTTGTATACAACATATCCAATTGTTGCACCTATACTATTTGAAATAACATCATTTACATCAAAAGTCCCGAGATACGCTAAAGATTGAATCGTTTCCAATCCAAGAATCACAATAATGAACCATCCTATAAATTTTTTATAATTAATTTGATTGAGTAAAGGAAATAAGATACCAAAGGGGATAAATGCTGCTATATTTCCGAAATCGTATAACCAAGAAAATGTAAATCTAGGGAAATTCAAAGGAACGCCTGATGGGACGAGCAGAAATTCGTAGCCGGCGCTTTTGTATTCTTCATAACCGTCAAGACGATTAAAGCCTAAGAACATGAAGTATAAGGTCAGACCTGTGTAAAGAAAAGTAATCACCATAATTAAATTTCGTTTTTTCATATTTTTATCTCCTTTTCATACGATACCGCTTGTCATTGTACGAACTACCTTTGGTCCTTAACTTTGAGATTGCCTATAGTACATAAAGCACTCCTATAGAATCCTGTGGCAGTATCATTATTGTAAATGGAAATAATTAATAATTAATGAGGGTATTTATGAAGATTTCTTAAGAAATTGCAATAGAAAACTTTCTTTATTTGTTGTGAAGCAACGAAAAGGATTGGTTAATAGGGGGAAGTATTGTAATTCAACAAAAAAATAAGTGAAATGAGGGTTAGCAAGCACGTCTTTTTTCATTAAAATTTCTTGCTAAAATCATAAGTGGAATGATGAAAGGGTGTAAATATGTTGTATGTATCTAGGTCATTATTGGTGATTCATTACAAGGATTTTGTTTCACACAACAAAACATGTTGGATGGAATGGAAAAGGCAAACGGTGTTAAGTGAATTTGTTTAATATTGGTATTTAACCCTTGATTTTACGTATATGTATAAATAGAATTAAATAGAGGGAGGGAAATTACTTGGCTAATAAACAACATCATACTCCATTTTTGAAAAAACCTTGGGTATCTTCTATTGGTGTATTTGTATTGTCACAAATAATCTTTATTACATTGGAAGCAACAGGGTGGGTTCCTAATTATCGAGATATAAGTGGAACGCTATTTGGACGAATTACTGAATCGCCAATTTTCAAAGAGTGGTTTACCTTTTATGAAACAAAAAATTTCAATTTACTTACTATCTTTTTTGGCATTGTCTTTCTAGTGCCCGGAATAATCGGTGCGCTCAAAAACGTCTTTTCGCCAAGCCTACAAAAGTAATACTTGTTCATGCCAAATACATATGGAATTTGTAAAAATTGCTACTGGCTAGATGATGGGCTTCTATTCACAAAGCCAATTACGGATGCAATATGCCGAGGCATAATTGATGTGCTTTTAATGGGCAAATATATTAATGTCCATTCTATAATTGACATAAATATTAAAAGGTGCTGCGCTATAGTCAACAAAGCTATAGAGACAGCACCTAGTTATTTATTAGTGGAAATATTTGTCGACACGTTGAAGTACTTCGTCAGCAGAAAGACCATCAGCGTCAATAACAGGTCCCGCCATGACAGGATCGCTAATTCCCATGATATCTCGATCTTGCCCAGTGATTACACAAGCATCACATTTTTTTGCATCCTCTTCAGTACGAAGCTGAATAACTTCATAACCTTTTGCTTTTAAAGCGTCTTCAACGTTTGTTAATGATTGTTCTACACCAATTATTCTAGTCATTATTCTTCCACCTCCTATATGTAATGTGTCATATAGGATTGCTAATTATTCATTACATTCATTTTTTTGTTATACATAATAAAAAAAACGTCTAATTTGAATTGAATCTAAATCAAAGAATAAAATTTAATGTTAGGAGGGAAAGTACAAGATAATGTTTTCTCTGTACCAAAAGAAAAGGGGACTTATTTTTATAGTGTTTTCGGAAGATGGGATAATGGTAGTTCCTCTTATATTTTTGCTATAGAAGTAAAATGAATACGATAAACATTGGATTATTATGAAAAAGACACATTGAAGTTTATTTCCAATGTGTCTTTTATAAATACTTAACTAAATAATCGATTGCATAAAGTGAATAATTTGATCCTCTTGAATGGAATCAACAGTAACTTTATTTCGACTCTTTTTTTGACACTTTGTACATTGATGGATAAGTTGAAAGCCTTTTTTGCCAGTATAATCTACTGCAATTGGTCTCATCAAACCTTTACAAGTACTCGCTCTGTCACCAGGAACATTATCCATATGTTTCGAAAATAAACAATTTGGACAATGATTTCTGAAGCTGCCGTTGCTTAATGGTTCAACCATCGTACTACAATTTTCACATTGAAATGCTGTATTCTCATTTTTTCTACTCAATTGCTCTTCCTCCAAATGTTATTTCAACATTGAAGGAAGGGTTCCGTTTTGTTTTTCTGCAATAGCAGTAACAGGCTTTTATAGGGAATGTACGAATTCACCGTCTTGCTCTTCAAAACGATTACTTCTAGTTCCTGCTTCACAAAGATTTTTTTCATCCTTTGATCCGGACCACGATTGATTTTATGCTTTTGTGTCAACCACTGTAAGACGGACTGCTCCATCTTCCACTAGTAGGTGTTCACCTATAATCACTGACTTCGGCATTCGTCCCCTAACGAGCAATTGTTTTGAATAAATCAAACGTCAATCTATCACCCCTTAAAATATGGCATTTATTTAAAGGATAACAAATATATTGAAATATTTAAATAGTCTGTACTTGGTGGACGGAGCAAACTTTTGAGTCCCCGATTCTTTTATTTATTGAGGAAGGTAATCTTGGCCGTTAATTGTTATTTTAGAAGCAGAGATTAGAATAGCTTTAATTGCTTCAAAATATGGCTCTAATATATTGTAAAATGCTTCCCATTTTTCTTCAATCTTTGCTGAATCTTCTTTTCTATCTAGCTTTAAGATTTCTTCATAAAGTTGTTTTAATTGTTTGCTATCTGCTTTATTAACTTTGAATTCAAAGCTAGACATATATTCTTCAAACGTTTGAGGTATTATGAATTCACCAAGGATGTCGTGGAATTCAGCCCAGATTTCACCAAATAAATCATAGTTCTCTTCTCTTTCGGCTTTACGTACATCTGCATAAATATTTTTAAGTTTTGTTATAGTTTCAGCAGGGATATCTATTAAGTCCAAGCGTCCGATATATTCTTCAAACGTTGGAGTTGGATAAAGCTCATCAAGATATGGGTGGAGTATTTTATTGAATCCTTTCATTTTTTCCTTAGCCTTTTCATCTTGACCATCTTTTTCAAGCTTTACCCATTCTTCATAAATAGCTTTAAGTTCTTTTTTATCATTTTCTGCAATAACTATATTGTTCTCATTAAATCCGTAGTCTTCTAGAAACTCTTCAAAAGGTTGGGGCTGCCAACTAGCTAAATAATATGGCTTCGTGATTTTATTCATTTCTTCATAAATTTTATTCATTTCTTCATATTTCTTTTCAGCCTCATCCATATTTTTCGCATTTGAAGCTTCTTTTTCTAGCTTCTTCACTTCACTAAACATTTTTTCTAATTTTGTTAGCTCATCATTAGGTACATTTTTAGGCAAGTCTTTTTTATAAACTTCGAAAGTGTAGAAGTCTAAATAATCCTCTACTACTCCGCCTTCAACTGTGATTTCCTGTCCTTCTACTAAGTTCATTTGTTCTAGTTGCTCGTCAGAAAATTTAAAGAAACTGATGAAGTAGTTTTTACCATCTCTGGCTTTTAAGTTAATCCCGTCTCCGTGGACGCTTTTAATCGTTCCAGTAACTTGTTGTTCGATTTGAACAGTAACACCATTTGTTGGTTCTACTGCAGTGGCCCCTGCTTGAAGTGGCGTCAGAACAGCCATTCCTATTGTTAGTGCTGATGCAATCATCCAAGTTTTTTTAATCGGTTTTTTCATGAACGTATCTCCCTTTTTTTACTTTGGAACACATTGTTTCCAATATTTAGACGAATTACCAAATATAAAGGTTCGTTATTTTTTGGGAAAGATACAATTTTCCAAGATTTCATGTTGAATGTTTAAATGGGGTATAACAATAAAGCTTGAGCAGTAGCAATAGTACAAGGTACATATTGTTGGAAATGAAGGTGTTAATCAATTCCACCACCAGCTTATGAATGACATCGGAGTAGAAAGGGGAGGTATATTTATCGTATTTCAGGAAGGGGGGCTAAATTATTGTAGAACCAGCAAAAAGGGGAATCCCAACAGTCTTATTCATGATTGTTGAGACACCCCGATTGTTTTATTTATTGTGGTAGGTATTCTTGACCGTTAATTGTTAGTTTAGAAGCAGAGATTAAAATTTCTCTATTTGCTTCAAAATATGGCTCTAAAATAGTGTGAAATGCATCCCATTTCTCTTCAATTTTTGCTTGTTCTGCTTTTTTATCTAGCTTTAAGATTTCTTCATAAATCTGTTTTAATTGCTTGCTATCCGCTTCATTAACTTTGAATTCATAGTCTGCCATGTATTCTTCAAATGTTTGAGGCTTTATAAACTGTTCAATGATGTCATAGAATTCCCCGTAAAGTTTATCTTGTAAGTCATAATTGTGATCTTTATCTGCTTTTTGGATATCCTCATAAATAGTTTTTAGTTTTGCTAAAGTTTCAGCAGGGATATCTACTAAATTGAATTCTTTCATATATTCTTCAAATGTTTGAGGTGGATTAAGTTGTTCAAAATATGGATCGAGAATTTCGTAAAATTCATTCATTTTTTCTGTAGCCTTTTCGTCTTGACCGTCTTTTTGAAGTTTTACCCATTCTTCATAAATAGCTTTAAGCTGTTTTTTATCATTTTCTGCAATAACTATATTTTTTTCACTAAACGGAAATTCTTCTATATATTCTTCAAATGGTTGAGGCTGCCAATTAGCTAACATATACGGCTTTGTAATTTTATACATAGCTTCATGAACTTTATTGATTTCTTCAAATTTCTTGTCAAACTCTTCTTCTGTCATTTCACCCGACAATTCTTTTTCCAACTTCTTCACTTCATTAAACATTTTTTCTAATTTTGTTAGATCTTCTTTTGTTACTTCTTTAGGCAAGTACTTTTTATAAACGTCGAAAGTGAAGAAGTCTGAATAATTCTCTACTACACCGCCTTCAACCGTGATTTCCTGTCCTTCTACTAAGTTCATTTGTTCTAGTTGTTGTTCAGAAAATTTATAGAAACTAATATAGTAATTTTTACCATCTCTACCTTTTAAGTTAATCCCGTCTCCGTTGACGCTTTTAATCGTTCCTGTAATTTGTTGTTCGATTTGAACAGTAACACCATTTGCTGGCTCTACTGAAGTAGCTCCTGCTTGAAGGGGCGTTAGAACAGCCATTCCTATTGTTAGTGCTGAAGCAATCATCCAAGATTTTTTAATTGGTTTTTTCATGATCATATCTCCCTTAATTTACTTTGGAACTTGTTGTTTCCAATATTTAGACGAATTACCAAATGAAAAGGTTCGTCGTTTTTTGAAAAAGTTGAAAAGTTTCAAACATTCCATGTTAAGTGTTTAAATAGTTAACATTAAAGTTTGAGCAGTAACTATTGGTCAGTGGAGATAAATGGAGATGAGATTTCCCATAAAAATTGAAAGTAGTGTTTTTTCCACACTGGCTAAAGAAGGTTCTTCTTATACTTACAATGCCGATAGACTTTGAATAAATCCCCAAAAATTGTTGTGGAATCAACAAAAAGGGGAATCCCAACAATCATTTTAATGATTGTTGAGACACCCGATTCTTTTATTTATTGTGGTAGGTATTCTTGGCCGTTAATGATTAGTTTAGAAGCAGAGATTAGAATTTCTTTATTTGCCTTAAAATATGGCTCTAAAATAGTATCGAATGCTTCCCATTTTTCTTCAATTTTCGCTTGTTCTTCTTTGTAATCTAGCTTTAAGATTTCTTCATAAAGCTGTTTTAATTGCTTGTTATCCGCTTCGCTAACTTTGAATTCATAGTTGTCAGCCATGTATTCATCAAATGTTTGAGGTTTTATGAACTGACTAATGATGTCATAAAATTCCTCGTATAGTTTATCTACTAAGTCAGTATTGTAATCTTTTTCTGCTTTTGGTATATCCTCATAAATACTTTTTAGTTTTGCTAAAGTTTCAGCAGGGATTTCTACTAACTCGATGTTTTCTAGATATTCTTCAAATGTTTGAGGTGGATGAAGCTCTTCAAGATATGGATTTAGGATTTCGTAAAATTTTTCCATTTTTTCATTAGCCTTTTCTTCTTGGTCATCTTTTTCAAGTTTTAACCATTCATCATAAATAGCTTTAAGCTCTTTTTTATCATCCTCTGCAATAATTATATTTTTTTCTGCGAATCCAAATTCATCCATATATTCTTCAAACGTTGGAGGCTGCCAATTAGCTACTGTATAAGGTCTTGTAATTTTATACATCTCTTCATAAACTTTTCCGATTTCCTCAAATTTCTTGTCAAACTCTTCTTCTGTCATGTCATCTGAAAATTCTTTTTGCAACTTCTTCACTTCATTAAACATTTTTTCTAATTTTGTTAGCTCTTCATTTGTTACTTCTTTAGGCAATGACTTTTTATAAATCTCGAAAGTGTAGAAGTCTGTATAACTCTCGACTACACCGCCTTCAACTGTGATTTCCTGTCCCTCTACTAACTTCATTTGTTCTAGTTGTTCTTCAGAAAATTTATAGAAACTGATATAGTAGTTTTTACCGTCTCTACCTTTTAAGTCAACCCCGGATTCGCCAATGCTTTTAATCGTTCCTGTAATTTGTTGTTCGATTTGAACAGTAACACCATTTGCTGGTTCTACTGAAGTAGCTCCTGCTTGAAGGGGCGTTAGAACAGCCATTCCTATTGTTAGTGCTGAAGCAATCATCCAAGATTTTTTAATCGGTTTTTTCATGATCATATCTCCCTTTTTTAATTTGGAAATTACTATTTCCAATATTTAGACGAATTACCAAATGGAAAAGTTCGTCATTTTTTGAAAAAGTTGAAAAGTTTTAAACATTTCATGATAGTGTTTGACATTAAAGTTTGAGCAGTAACAATTGGACAAGGTAGATAATGGAGGTGCGATTGAACCAATAAAAAATGGAAGGTAGTGTTTTTTCAAGCCAAAAGAGAAGGGGATTTATATTTATCATAAGTATGGAAGGTAGGCTAAAGGAAGTTTTTCTTAACTTTTATTATAGAAGTTAAATGAGTACACTGTGGGATGGGCTTTGAATAAATCCCCAAAAATATTGTGGAATCAACAAAAGGGGAATCCCAATAATCATTTTAATGATTGTTGAGACACCCCAATTCTTTTATTTATTGTGGTAGGTATTTTTGACCGTTAAGTATTAGTTTAGAAGCAGAGATTAGGATTTCTTTAGATGCTTCAAAATATGGCTCTAAAATAGAGTAAAATGCTTCCCATTTCTCTTCAATTTTTGCTTGTTCTTCTTTTTTATCTAGCTTTAAGATTTCTTCATAAAGCTGTTTTAATTGCTTGCTTTCCGCTTCATTAACTTTGAATTCCAATTCCTCCATATATTCTTCAAATGTTAGAGGCTTTATGAACTGATCAATGATGTCATAGAATTCCCCGTATAGTTTTTCTTGTAAGTCATAATTATCATCTTTATCTGCTTTTCGGATATCCTCATAAATAGTTTTTAGTTTTGCTAAAGCTTCAGCAGGGATATCTACTAAGTCGAAGTCTTCCATATATTCTTCAAATGTCAGTGGTGGGTTAAGTTCAGCAAAATATGGTTTGAGGATTTTATCAAATTTCTCCATTTTTTCGTTAGCTTTTTCCTCTTGACCATCTTTTTCAAGTTTTACCCATTCTTCATAAATAGCTTTAAGCTCTTTTTTATCATTTTCTGCAATAATTATATTTTTTTCGATAAATTCAAAATCTTCTATATATTCTTCAAACGTTTGAGGTTGCCAATTAGCTAATACATATGGTCTTCTAATTTTATCCATATCTTCATAAATTCTTCCGAGTTCTTCAGATTTCTTGTCAAGCTCTTCTTCTGTCATTTCACCCGACAATTCTTTTATCAGCTTTTTCATTTCATTAAACATTTTTTCTAATTTTGTTAAATCTTCAGTTGTAACACCTTTAGGCAAGGCCTTTTTATATACTTCGAAAGTGTAAAAGTCTGAATATTCTTCTACTACGCCACCTTCAACTGTGATTTCCTGTCCTTCTACTAATTTCATTTGTTCTAGTTGTTCATCAAATTTAAATAAACTGATATGATAGTTTTTACCATCTCTACCTTCTAGATGAATCTCGTCATAGTTAATGCTTGTAATCGTTCCTGTTATTTGTTGTTCGATTTGAACAGTAACACCATTTACTGGTTCTACTGAAGTAGCTCCTGCTTGAAGGGGCGTTAGAACAGCCATTCCTATTGTGAGTGCTGAAGCAATCATCCAAGATTTTTTAATCGGTTTTTTCATGATTATATCTCCCTTTTTTTACTCTATAAAATAAAGTTTACAATATTTAGACGAATTACCAAATAGAAAGGTTCGTCGTTTTTTGAAAAAGTTTTAAAAATTCCATATAAATAATGAGTGTGTTAATAATTTTCACCACCTGCCTATGGATGCATCGAAGGAGAAGGGGGAATCTATCATATTTATGGAAGGAAGGTTTAAAGGAAGTTCTTTCATTGTGGCATCAACAAAAAAGGGGATCCCAACAGTCATGTTAATGATTGCTGGGACTCCCGATTCTTTTGCTTAATGTGGTAGGAATTCTTGGCCATTAATTGTTAGTTTAGAAGCTGAGATTAGAATATCTTTATTTGCTTTAATATATGGCTCTAAAATAGTATTGAATGCTTCCCATTTCTCTTTTATTTTCGCTTGTTCTTCTTTTTTATCAAGCTTTAAGATTTCTTCATAAAGCTGTTTTAAATGCTTTCTATCCGCTTTATTAACTTTGAATTGATAAACAGCCATGTATTTTTCAAACGTTGGAAGTATACTAAACTGATCAATGATGTTATAGAATTCATCCCAAAGTTTTCTAGTTAATTTGTAATTGTCATTGTCATCTCCTTTTGCTTTTCGGATATCCTCATAAATAGTTTTTAGTTTCGCTAAATCTTCAGCAGAGATATCTAATTTAATGCCTCCAATGTATTCTTCAAATGTTGGAAGTGGATATAGTTGGTCATAATATGGTTTGAGGATTTTGTGGAATTTTTCCATTTTTTTATTAGCCTCATCTATTTGAACATCTTTTTCAAGTTCTACCCACTCTTCATAAATAGCTTTGAGCTCTTTTTTATCATTTTCTGCAATAATTATATTTTTTTTACTAAGTCCGTAAATTTCTAGATACTCTTCAAATGGTTGAGGCTGCCAACTAGCTATCGTATATGGCCTTTCGATTTTATACATAGCTTCATAAATTTTTGTGATTTCTTCAAATTTTTTGTCAAACTCTTCTCGTGTTAATTCACCCATTTCAGCCTCCAGATTTTTTTCCAACTTTGCAACTTCATTAAACATTTTCTCTAATTTTGTTAGATCTTCATTGGTTACTTCTTTAGGCAATTTCTCATTTTTATACACTTCGAAAGTGTAAAAGTCTGTATGACTCTCTACTACACCGCCTTCAACTGTAATTTCCTGTCCTTCTACTAAGTTCATTTTTTCTCGTTGTTCTTTAGAGAATTTATAAAAACTGATATAGTAGTTTTTACCGTCTCTACCTTTTAAGTAAACCCCGGATCCGTCAATGTTAAAGCCTGTAATCGTTCCTGTAATTTGTTGTTCGATTTGAACAGTAACACCATTTGTTGGTTTTACTGAAGTAGCTCCTGCTTGTAGAGGCGTTAGAACAGCCATTCCTATTGTTAGTGCTGAAGCAATCATCCAAGATTTTTTAATTGGTTTTTTCATGATTATATCTCCCTTTTTTAATTTGGAAATTGAAATTTCCAATATTTAGACGAATTTCCAAATGAAAAAGTTTCGTCATGTTTTGAAAGAAGTTTAAAAGTTTAAAACGTTCCATATAAGTGCTTAAATGGTTGTATAACAATTAAATTGAATGGCGAAATTTAGATATCTATTATTTTATATTCCAATTTGATAGGTGGTGCGAACTTGGGAATTGCTGAAGTTTTAACAATTGTCTTTGTAGTATTAAAACTTTCGGGTGTGATTGCATGGTCATGGTGGTTAGTTCTTTTGCCAGCGATTATATCTTTTAGCGTGTATGCATTGATTTTGGTGATGAAGTTAGTAATGGTGTTAATAGCCGTAGTGGCAGTGAAAAAACGTAGTCGAGGAATTAAATAAAGGAGATGGATACTAATGATTAAAGCTGTGATTTTTGATTTAGATGGAACATTGCTAAATCGAGATAGTTCTGTTCGCTCATTTATAGATCAGCAATACGAGCGTTTAATACCACATCTATCTCATATTTTAAAAGAAAATTATGTTCATCGCTTTATTGAGTTCGATAATCATGGATATGTATGGAAAGATAAAGTCTATCAGCAATTAATCAAAGAATATTCTATCATGTTGTCTTCGGAAGAGATGTTAGAGGATTACTTACAGGAATTTAAAAATCATTGTGTTCCATTTGAACATTTGAATAGTATGTAGCGCAATTTGAAAAAGCAGGGCCTAAAACTTGGTATGATAACGAATGGAAATCGACTAATGCACTATCCTACTAGTAATGTCCAGATTATAAAATCAACTACAGCATACAATATCGTTGCTTAAGGTGCTGGCTGTAAAGTATTAGATTATTTCACAGAAGAGCTACTGCCATGAAAAGTAAGTGCTAAAAACAAAACGATTGGATGTTATACTTTCATGGAATTTTAAAAATTCGATGTTCAGCTTTTTAATTAAAGCCAAAGAATAAGTTAGTGAGGTATTAAAATAATGATGAAAATAGTACCCCCTAAGCCTTTTTTCTATAAAGGTGAAGAGAAGGCCGTTTTACTTTTACATTCTTTTACTAGCAATACTATTGATATGAAAAAGTTAGGGAAGTATTTACAAAAGAACAATTATTCTTGCTACGCACCATTATATACTGGGCATGGTTTAACAGCAGAAGAACTTCTCACATTTAGACCATCAGATTGGTGGCAAGATGTCCTAAACGGTTACCAGTTGTTGAAGAATGAAGGTTTTGAAAAAATAGCTGTGATTGGTCTTTCTCTCGGTGGTGTGTTTGCATTAAAAGTTGGTCAAGAGTTGGAGATTAATGGTGTTGTGACAATGTCAGTGCCAACAAACAGGGAAGCTGCTTTTCTACAGAAGCGTGTCTTTCATTATGCAAAAGGATACAAACAACTTGAAGGGAAAAATGAAGAGCAAATAAATTTAGAAATGAAACTTCTTCAAAATATGTCGATCGATTCATTAGTTGAGTTCCAACAGCTAATTAGTACAACGATGGATAAATTAGCACTTGTAACCTCACCAATTCGTATATTATATGGTGAATTAGATGAGCTGTTGTATAAAGAGAGTGCAGAGGTGATTTTTCAAAACGTTGCAACGAATCATAAAACAATAAAGGGGTATCCGAACTCTAAACATTTAATGACAATAGGTACGGACATTAACGACGTGAACAAAGATATTCTTACATTCTTAAATGATTTAACTTGGTAGTTTTAATGAAACTTTAACTAACAGTTAAGAAGGAGTAACGCTGTTCCTTTTTAATATTTGTGTATGTATGTGCCTATTAAGCTTTGTAAAAAAGATTGATCACAGTTTGATTGAAATCACCTCGCTAGTTATTCTTAGAGGTGATTTTTATGTTGGATATGTATGTTAAAATTGATTTGACGATTGTTAAGAAATGTACTTAAACTAACGTTGCAGTTTAAGATAGAAGGACACATGTGCAATAAAACGCATCTTGATTCAATAAGGGAAAGTGATGAAAATGAAAAAAATTAGTTTGATTTTGTCCTTAATGTTTTTTTCAATGGGTTTATTTGGCTGCCAACAAAACAATGACAAAAAGGTTGATAATGCAACGCTTAATACCGAAAACTTGGGAATGAATGCGGAAGTCACTGAGGGAGACTTTGTTTACCGACTTGTAACAGAAAAAGCTGAGTATGGTGAGAATGAACCTTTAAAAATATATGCAGAACTAGAATATATAGGTGATAAGGAAGAGGTTAAAATATCTCATGCTGCTTCGCCATTTTATTTTCCGATGGTGGAGACGACACGAAATTATGAAATTAGTTACCGTATGGAGGAACCGGCATTAAGTACAGTTATTTTTAAAGGAGAACCACTTCGTACAGAATATAGGGGGAGTGGCGGTTACGGTTCGCAGGACAAAAAAGAATATATCGAATTTATGAAGCGAATTATGAATCAGGAATTTCCAGAGGGACAATATGTTGTAAATGGTATTGCTGACTTTAATGTTATCGCTAACGAGGAAACGAAACAGAAGAAAGAATATAAACTAAAAGCACAAGTTGAATTTAGAGTCAACAACATGAAAAACAGCTGAATGCATATGTTCAGCTGTTTTTTGAGTATGTAAGGTAGTAATGAATTTTTAATAGAATTCATACAATATCCTCTTAGCTCATTTATTTGTTTGATATGTTTTGACTGCAGGAGGAACATAGGCTGCACATTTATCTAGTAGAGCCGCAACTTCTTCATCTACAAGTAGGGCATTTCTAGATTGGGCTTGAAAAATTGTTCGTTTTGCATATGGTCAAATAACCCAATGAGTAAATCATAATAATGATTGATATTTAAAATACCACAAGGCTTTTGCAGAAGACCGATTTGATTCCAAGTGAATACTTCGAATAATTCTTCTAGCGTACCAGGTCCTCCAGGTAAAGCAATAAAGCCGTCAGCTAGTTCCATCATTTTGCTTTTACGTTCATGCATTGAATTGACGACAATTAGCTCTGTTAAATGCTTATGAGAAATTTCACGCTCCTCTAACAACGTCGGAATAACCCCAATGACCTTGCCCCCTTCACGAAGAACCGTGTCAGCTACTGTACCCATCACACCAACACTCGCTCCGCCATAAATTAACGTAATATTCCGTTTTACTAGTTCTTTTCCTAGAAGAATAGCCCCTTCTTTATATGCTTCAGAAGCGCCGATGCTCGATCCGCAAAATACTGCAATACTATTCATAATGGTTCCTCCATATCTGAGTTTTTCCGCAATAACGGTTAGTGAAGTGGGGATTAAAAACTTCACCGATTCACTTTTATAGTATAATTTAATTATAAGAGGAATGAAATGGAGGAAATGGAAATGGGATTAAATCAGTTTCAAAAATTCGTGAAAGATTACTATGATGCTCGTGGTTGGTCTGATTTAAGTATTTTTACGCGTATTGGCTTTCTAGCTGAAGAAACTGGGGAAGTAGCAAGAGCTATACGAGCGTTGGAAATTGGTAGGGATCGACCAGATGAAAAGATTCAATCCTATGAAGAAAATAAGCAAGAATTAGTAGAGGAGCTTGGAGATGTTTTAGGGAATATTATCGTGATTGCTAATAAATATGATATTTCACTTGAAGAAATTTTTTCAGCTCATCAGGATAAGCTAATGGAGCGTTATAAAGCATAGAGATACATATGGAAAGGGGAAAGATATGGATTATCAAGTAGAGATTTTATTAGAAAATAACGATGATTTTACTACGTTTTTAAATACAAAGATTAGAGAGTACAACGATGAACATTCACCGTATCATAAAGAAAGTAGAAAAAAAGGTTCTGTTCGTCCGTTGAATATAATCGTAACCGATTTTCAACAGCAATGGATTGGCGGTATCACTGCTGAGGTTTATTGGGGGTGGGTAGAAATCAATAAGTTTTGGTTTAGTCAAGAATTCCGTGGAAAAGGTATTGGAGGACAGCTACTAGCGAAAGCTGAAGAAACAGCCAAGCAAATGGGGGCTACGAAGGCATTGTTAACTACCTATGATTTTCAAGCACGTACGTTTTATGAAGCAAGGGGTTATCAAGTAGTAGGAGAAATAAAAGATTATCCTCCTGGCAGTAGCTATTTTACCATGGTAAAAACACTGATTTAACTTCTTTAATATGGGGGGTGTCAAATGAAAAAGAGCCCCCTTGAATACATAAAGATTGCAAGGTTTGTTATAAGCTAACGAAGCATAGAAATTATAGAAAATAGGGAGCGGGTTTATATTAGTATAAAAGGTAAAAGAATCAGTTGGGTATTAGGAGGATTCGTTGTAATAACTATTGGTTTTATTTCTTTAATGACTTGGTTTTATCCATACTCCTCTTTCAGTGTAAAAAAAAGTTATGCCTACCATCCAGATAGGGTTTTATATAGCGGTAAAAGCTATGAAGCAATCCTCAGTGAGTTTAAAGAATCCTATCAAAAAGATTTAAATGCAGATATAGATAACGAATATCCAAATCTTACGATAAACCGAACACAATATGTACTGCCTATTTTTGAACAAGATTGGTTAATGAGTAAAGATTCTATCCCATTTGATGCAATGAAATTAGACAAGATGCTTTTAGATGTAAAACAAGTTCGAGAGGTTTTGTTAGAACTTGTTGTTCAAGTGAATTATACAAGTGAAGAAAGAGATTATTTGGTTAATAATATAAAAACTCTATTATCATTAGAAGATAATATTACTCAATTAAAAAATGACAAGTACTTGTCCAGACAGGAACTGAAAATTCAATTTCATAATCTATACGTAGAATATATACATAACTTTGATTTGTTTGTGACTTTTTATGAAAGGTCACACCATTGAGGAGTGTTTTTCAACGAACGGTGCAGGTAAGTTGAATAAGAATGTGCAATAAAGTGGGAAAAACATAAAGAATTAGGGGATTTTGGTGAGCATATCAATAGAAAACAAACAAATTGCTCAATTAGCACTGAAAGCATTTGGGGGTAAATCTAAAGTTTTTAAATATTGGGATAAAAATAACGAAAGTTCAATAGATATTCTTTCATCTAAATACATTAAATTTGCTGATGATGTAATGTCATTTTCTACAATTGGTCTTTCTGATTTTTCGATTGGTTATGAAAACAATGAACTACCGTTAAGAGTTGAATTGGTAGGTGCAAGTGATTTTGAATGCTTTCCTAACATACTTGGTACGTGTGCGTTTAATATAATTAATTCTAAATTTGAATGCCATCCTGGTGCAATATATAAAGACGTAGTTAATATGTATATGCCAAATAGTTCTATGAAACATATTTTATTTACAAGTCCATTTTTATGGAAAGATAAATTGCAAACAGTAAATTTCGAAAAAAAACAAGTTACATGGTTAATGATTATCCCCATCTCAGAAGAAGAAAAAAGTTATGCAGATAAATTTGGAGTTAAGACTTTAGAAGATATATTCGAAGAGAAACAAATCAACGTGTTTGACTTAGAGCGAAATTCAATAATTTAAATTCTAATTGAACTAACGTGGAGCTTTATTTGAATAAGATAGACAAACCAGAAGCAATAATTTGAAAAAACACCCATTATTAAAGAATTTAAGGGCATTTGTAATCTCTTCTTTCAGATGATTGATCTGAAAAATATATGGTTGAATGATGACTAAAAAAACGCGCTAATGTCAACCTTATAATAAAGGGGAGATTTAGTGTGTATTCGATATCAAACTTTAAATTACTTGTAGATAAGCAGGCAGAAATTGATACGCTTCATCAAAATTGTGATAATTTAATACAGACAACTGTAACACCTAAAATGGATGCGGAAGTCAATACATTGTTAGATGCCATTAATAAAAAATTAACTGAACAAGGCTTTACCATTACAGTGACATCTACTGGACTAATCGCAAATTATAATGAAGCAGTTATTAATGTTGACAAGCATTCGAAAGATTTGGAAGAGTGCTTTTTCATTAATTTGAATAGTTATGCGGAGGATCAAGTTTCCCTTGTTTTAGACGTTTCCGATACAATGATGCCAAAGATCTCTAATAACCTTGATGGCTATTCTGAGATTATCGAGCAAATGACCGATACATTAAAGTACGCAAAAAGTCTTGAAAAAGCTTGTACTTCACCAAAGTTTATTTATAAAACGCAAAGCAATATTATTTTTCATTCGGCTGAAGAGGTAGTCAATTATTATTTTCAGTAAATAAAAGGCCACCCTAATAGATATATAGGGTGGCCAGTAAAGGAAGCGCTATTGATTTATATATTCCCGCTACAATAGTTTAATCAATAAATTTTCTTCCGAATATGAAAAGAATCATCGTTAAGATGAAGAAATATAGTGGCATAATTATCAAAGAACCAGTATGCAGGAAACTCATACCTGATGTTATGCAGCTTACGAGTAAGTAATAGCCTAAGCTGAAAATCGCGCCAGCTGTCCCGATAACGTCCTGAAAGTTGACAAGCGCAAGGCTTAGGCAATTAGGTAGAGCAATTCCTGATCCTAATAATGTAATAAAAATGGTCACTAACATGCCTATTAGTAAGACGATAGTAGGCAATGGTAATGTACTAACGATTAGTAGTAATAAAGCGCCGACAGTCATGACCAAACAACCGAGATGAATAACTTTTTCTGGCTGATATTTGTTGACTAGTCGTTTAGAAATCATGGCACCGATAATAGAGGCGAGAGCCACAATTATACCAAGAAATCCATAAAGTCCAGGGAATAAATTGAAGTGGTCAATAAAGATAAAAGGAGCTTCAGCATAGTAACTGAATAACACACCATTTATCCCACCAATTAGTAACCCAAAGACAAGAACCCGTGGAGATGAAATCATTCGTTTTACAACTGGAAAAATAGCCGTTCTTTTTCTAGTTGATTGTTCTGTTGTTTCAGGAAGTCTGAAATAAGCATAGATAAACAACAAAATACTCATCGCAACGAGTACAAAGAAAACAGCTCTAAAACCAAGTGCTTGATCGACCCAACCACCAATCAGCGGCCCTACAGCAGGAGTAAATGCAATGACTGCAGAAATTTGCGCAAACATCGCATGTCTTTTACTGCCGGATACACTTTCTCGCAAAATGGTTTGCGTAATAATGGAGCCTGTCGATGCCCCAAAAGCTTGAATAAATCTACTTACTAATAGAAAAGTGATCGTTTCTGCGTAAAAACACATGAAACTTCCAATACCATAAAATATTAAACCGCCTAGCATGGCCGGTCTTCGTCCAATAAAATCAGAAAGCCATCCCCAACAAAAGACACCGATAGCAAACCCTATAAAATAAATACTTAAAGTTAACTGTACAGAGCGATTTGAAGCATTTAATGCATCTGAAATATCAGGTAGAGATGGTGTATAGATTGTCTCGCTAATCTGTGGAAAAGCTACAAGAACAATCATTAATAACAAAGATGGTGCTACATGTTTTTTCAACTTATTGCCCTCCTACAAGCAAATTCTACTTCTTTAGAAAAGAGTAGACGTAGCTAGGGAAACGGCGGGACCATTATAAGTATTCGTTCATAAGATGTCATATTCAATCACCTATATATGCTAAAAGTAGGAGTGCATAGTCTAGCTTCTATTATATAGTTAATTGTAATTTTTAAAAGGCATATATAGAAATAATTTCAATATTTAGGTTCTATACCATACCTTGTGGTTGATTTCCGTTCCGGCTGGGCGCTTTGTCGTTGCTGTCGCTACGCTTTCGCACAGATAAAACATTCGCTGCCGCTTTGCTTTCAAACAGAATAAAGCTTCCTTGACCTTTTCAAATTACAACGTTTAAAAATGTCATTTCTAACTTTTGTTGACGAATCTAAATTTTTAAAAAATTTAAACTTGTGCATAAAAGGGTATACATATAAAATAGAAACAAACGTTCTTTATTGGGAGAGGGAAAATGACTACATTTAATCAATTACATTTAGTAGTATTCGAAGAAAATGATATTACAGGATTAATCGCACTATCTAACTCTGTCGGGTGGGATTACGATGAATTTGAAATTAGAACAGTGATGAAGTCTGGTGAAATATTTGGGCATAAAAATGCTGAGGGGGAAATTGTTTCAAGTGCGGCCATTATCAGATATGATTCAAATGTAGCTTCTATAGGCATGGTTATTGTGCATGAAAATTACAGAGGGCTTGGCCTTGGGAAAGTAGCTACTCAAAAATGTATTGAAAGTGTTTCAGAACATACGGCAATTATGCTCGTCGCAACGGAAGAGGGTGTACCGTTATATAAGAAAATGGGCTTTGCCACTGTTGATTATGTACATAAATATCTGAGTAACAACTTTTTCAGTGACAAAAACCTAGCCTGTAACGAGTATACAATTGAAGATTTTCATGAGCAAAATTTTGCCGATATAGTCAGCTTAGATGCAGTAGCCTTTGGAGTTAAAAGAAGTAATTTTCTACAGAATAGAATAAAACAATCGAAGCAATGTATCGTTATGAAAGATTCTCATGGGGAAATTATAGGCTTTGGATTATCCATTTTAGGACCACTTAATCTAATTTTAGGCCCTATTATTGCGCCTGATTCTCTAACAGCAAGTCTCATCATTAATACATTAGCGAAGGATCATAATGGAAAATTAAGAATTGATGTACCATCCGGTCATGCTAAATTTCTAAAATGGTTAGAGCAAAGTGGTTTTACAGAGGTAAATAAACCTCCAGTGATGATTCTACATACTGAAAAAATGCCGACTAGAAATGATACACTATTTGCTATAGCTGCACAAATTTTTGGATAAAACATATAAACAAAGTGAGCACACGTTTTATGGTGTGCTTTTTTTGTATTAAAGGATTTTAACGGGAGTGTGGAGAATAAATGTAATTAAAGGGGGAGAAGTTTGTGTTTCCAAATTTAGAGACCGAAAGACTTATTTTAAGAGAGCTGACGCAGGATGATGCGCAAAGCCTCTTCAATTGCTTTTCTAATGAAGAAGTTACCCGCTATTACGGACAAGAACCATTTATAGAGTTACAACAAGCAGAAGATTTAGTGGACTTATTTTCAAAAAACTTTGCCGCAAAAAGAGGAATAAGATGGGGCATTGAGAGGAAGGGAGAAAAGGGTATAATCGGGACAATTGGTTTTCATGCCTGGTCGCCTATACATAGACGAGCAGAAATCGGTTATGAAATTCATCCTGATTATTGGCGAAAAGGATATACGCAAGAAGCGGTTACCGAAATTGTGTCGTATGGCTTTCAAAATATGGGGCTAACTCGTATAGGTGCTGTTGTATTTATTGAAAATGAAGCCTCGAATAAGCTGCTAACTAAAATAGGCTTTCAAAAGGAAGGAATTCTTAGAGATTATATGTATCAAAACGGGCTGGCACACGATACATTTGTCTATTCCATTTTAAACAATATTTAAGGGATCACTTCTTCCACCTCAAAATTCGGCAAAAGCGAAAAAATGGGTGGGGGATAAACGTCCCGTAAAAGCCTGATTCGTTCAATTGATAATGATTGGGGAATGAGGAAAACCCTACTGATTAAAGTGCAGCTTTATTAATAATAAATCTTTTAACCTATGTAAATATATTTGCATTATTGATATGCATTTTATTGGTTAGTAAATGATGACTAAGATGTGGTTTTGTGCTTGCTTTTTTCGGTTATAGTGCTAATAAAGGCATCGTGTTATTAGTAGTGAAAAAGTAACAGTAAGGGGCTTTGATAGAATGGAGATACAATATAGCACAGCTTATTTTGAAAAGTTGGATTTACTTGAAATTCTATATGCAGGGCAGGCAGCGTTAAAGGGAGCGCTACCCACACAAAATGTCGATAAAAGTCATTTAGAAAGCTTTGAACAAATAGAAGCAGCTATTACTAAGCTAAATAAGGAAATTCGAATACTTGAGCTAAACATTATCCAGTCCGTAAAATAAACAAAATAAAACTCATGCAAAAGGTAATGAATTGCATGAGTTTTTTTGTTGCGAATAGTAGCTTTTTTTCAGAATTAAATGCATTTCATACCCGATTATTTAATTATATTGGAAAATTAAGGTTTTTGTAAGAAATAGGTAAGAGAAAAGACGCTTTTGATCGATAAAATTAAAGCAGTTTAAAAGGGGAGAATACATGACCTTAGAGATTGTGTATTTAAATGTTATTTTAGGAGGTAAGAATAATGAAAAAAGTTGTTGGCGGTATATTGATTTGTATAGCTGCAATAATAGGTTACTCGTTTATAGGACCCTGTTTTGCCAAAGTAACATCTGTTCAAGAAGAAAAAGAGATTGAGATCGATACTATTAAAGATATTAATTTCGAAACTACAGCTGCTGATATTAAAATTATACCGAGCGCGACAAAAGATATGACAGTGAAGTTAGAAGGGGAAATTCAAAAGGATCTTAAAGATAAATATCAGTTAAATATAGAAAAAGAAGGAGGATTGCTGAAAGTTTCATACTTAACAAATGTAAACAGTATAGGTATCAAATTAGGAAGTGAAAAGGATGTTACCTTACAAGTTAGTTTACCTGAAAGAGCTTATAGAGAATTGTTGATACATACAACTTCTGGTGATATTGATATAGGAAGCGTAATAGCTGATAGTATTAATATACAAACTACATCTGGAGATCAAGTTATTAAAAGGGCCAAAGCTAATGACCAAATTTCAATGAGATCTAATAGTGGAAATGTAGAAATAGATGAGTTGTTTTCACCAAGTGGGATGATAAACACAAAATCTGGACATGTTTCAATGATAATAGAAGAAACGATGAATTCATTAGATGTAGTTACAACAAGCGGAGATATCCAAACAACTTTCAGACAAGATCCTAAATCTCTCAAAATAGATTTTAAAGGAGATTCCGGGAAGCCAGTTATAAAGTTGAAAAATATTATGTATGAAGACAAAGGAAAAAATAGTGCTATTGGGATTATTGGGGATGGTATTAATACAATAAATGTTAAAACTAATTCTGGGAATTTCACTGTTGAATGAGATGCTTCAATAATATTTTATCCCAAATTAACGGGCTGTAATACGCCACCTTGAAGTTGGGAGGGAAAGGTGCTAACTGTCAGATCGACCATCCTATCCTTCAATTTAATAAAAGAAGCTCTCTTTTCTTATGAAACGAGAGCTTTTACTTTCTTTCAGTTTATAATTGAACTATTTACTTATTAATGCGAGCATGAACTTGTCTCGATCCGCTTCTTCCTGCATTTTATTCTCAACGAGCATTGCACCGTATCTCACATTTGTCATATCCCGATCAACTAAAAATTGAACATTCACTTTTGCAACTTTTTGATTGACAGGACAATCTCCTTTAAATTCTACAACGTCCTGTCCTTTTTGAGTTTTAAAATATACCCAATATGGATTTTTACAAGTGTTGGCAAAGCCAGATTCTAACGTCTTATTACTATTTTCGAATGAATAGTTTTTAACATATGTAATATATTCATTATCTGTAATGTCCTTTTGTGGACCGTAAAAATACCAGAATACCCCTAAAATCCCGATTGGCACAATCCACAGAATGTTCCTTTTGCTTAATTTCCCCATATTTGAAAGCCCCCTTTATGAGAATATTTTATCATCTTTATACTGATTTTTGCTAGCTTACAATAATATTTTCTAGTCTAAGAGTTATTATTGTAGAATACGCCGTTTTGTCTGTTGTTTGTTGATAAATGTTTTTTTATTTCTAAATATTTATTGGAAACTATGAGGCTTATAATGACGTCTTTTATGAGCGTATGTAGGTATTCAACTTGGATTATGTCAGCATTAAGCACCTGAAAAGACAGAACTTGTTACATGACAAAATGAACACCGAGAAATTAAATGCAAGGAGATTTACAAAATGAATTATGGACTATTTCAATGGATTAATGATATAGCGGGGCGCTATCCTTTTCTGGATAAAGGGATGATTTTTATTACCGATAGCGTTCCTTATGTCGTAATCGTATTTATGTTGTTTTTATGGTTTACTGCAAACAAGGAAAAAAGGGTAGAAAAACAATATACTGCTATATACATTGTATTTACATGTTTACTTGGATTGGGTCTAAACGCACTCATTCACATGTTCTACTATCATGCACGACCATTCATCACATATAGTGTTCATCAATTAGTACCACATGCTAATGATTCTTCGTTTGTAAGCGATCATTCCGTATTAGTATTCGCTGTAGCATGTACGTTGCTTTTACGAAAAGACTCGTGGAAGTATCCTGTTTTAGTATGGGCTATCCTAGTAGGTATTTCCCGTATCTATGTCGGCGTTCATTACCCAGCGGACGTGATTGGCGGAGCCCTTTTGTCATTTGGGGCAAGTATAGTCATTATGAAGTCTTCAAAAAAATTGGAGCCGTTCGTACAAATCCTATTTAATATCTATAATAGACTAACGAAACGTATCCCTTTTTTAGCAAAATTCGGCCATTAAGATCTGTGTCAGGAAAATAGTTGTTTTAAAATTTTTTAAGAGTATGTTTTTTATTTACTAGAAAAGCATGCTCTTATTTTAATAATATAAAATTTGAGCTAGAAGTAAAGACTGGTGTAAAGATAGGGTAGGTTAGACTTTAATGTTCGATAGCGAAGTAATGAAAGCACAACAAACGAAAAGGGATGAATATTGTGAGAAGAAAAGGCCATTTCATAGACAAAGACAAAAATCAGATTTTTAACGATGATGCAATAGTTTCAAGTAAAGTTTACCCTAATACTCCTACGTTACAGGAACTTGAACAAATGGTTTTTAATGGATTAGTAGAAATGATATTTATCTGTAACTATCAAACAGAACAAACAAGCAAATTAGAGCTACTGTCGATTAATGATATTAAGTATGAATGGAATACAAAATATAAATATAATATCAGCCTTGATGATGAAGCGTATCTAAATGATTTCCCTAAAGGGTACTGTTTTTTTGTTGAGCTTTGGGAAGGCGAAAAGGGAACTCCTATTTTGGTGTTATTCGAATGCCATTAAAAATCGAAAAAAGATTGAAGGGATAGGTATATAGATTGGGGAGACTTCACTAAATTTTACTGTCAGTTGACCATTAGAAGTCAATTTTGCATTGATATCGATGCAGAATTGTATTTCATAAAAAAATTTGGTAAAATAAAAATACAAATTATGAGAGGACTGATGAATGGACGATGATTAACTAAACTATATTTTTATTTGAAATGAACAACTTCAAACTTCAAATTACAAAATATAGGATTAGTCTGTCCATTTTTATAAATCAGTTTATACTTTATTTGTCATGTTTCGGATGACAATTAAGGAACTATTTACGATCAGTGAAAGACTAATCCTTCCAATTACAAATTGGGAGGATTTTTTTATTCTCTCATAAAGAATCTAATCGATAAGGGGAGAGAGAGATGGGCGATTCAGATACTCTGGTTACGCATGTATTACTCCGTACAAGTCGTTAATATCCATCAAACTTATGCGGAGAAATTTAGAATGGATGGATATGCCGACTTTGTATAAAAAGTAAAAAGTGTTGATATACAAAGGAGGATTTATCATGTCAATGATACAAGTTCAAAATTTAACTTTTTCTTATCCAAGCAGCTTTGATAATATTTTTGAAAATGTAAGCTTTCAAATAGATACGGATTGGAAACTTGGATTTATCGGTAGAAATGGACGGGGAAAAACAACATTCTTTAATTTATTATTAGGGAATTATGAGTATAGTGGGAAAATCAATTCTTCGGTCGAATTTAATTATTTCCCTTATCCGGTTTCGGATAAAAACAAGTATACGCATGAAATCATGGAAGAAATTTGCCCCCAAGCAGAAGATTGGGAAATTCTTCGTGAAATATCCTATTTAGACGTTGATGCCGAGGTCATGTATCGACCTTTTAATACATTATCAAATGGAGAACAGACAAAGGTGTTGCTTGCTGCACTTTTTTTAACAGAGGGACAATTTCTATTAATTGATGAGCCAACCAACCATCTAGATACGGAAGCGCGAAAGATAGTCTCTGAATATTTAAGGAAGAAAAAAGGATTTATTTTAATTTCACATGACCGAAACTTTTTAGATGGCTGTGTTGATCATATTTTATCTATAAATAGGGCAAATATTGAAGTTCAAAGTGGTAATTATTCTTCTTGGAAGCTGAATTTTGATCGACAGCAGGAACACGAAGAGGCAACTAATGAGCGTCTACAAAAGGACATAGGGCGATTAAAACAGTCTTCAAAGCGTACATCCGGTTGGTCTAATCAAGTGGAAGCTTCCAAAAATGGAACAACGAATTCAGGCTCTAAGTTAGACAAAGGTTTTGTAGGGCATAAAGCAGCGAAGATGATGAAGAGAGCAAAAAACCTTGAATCAAGGCAACAAAAAGCTATTGAGGAAAAGTCAAAACTGCTAAAAAATGTGGAAAAAACCGAGTCATTAAAATTAGAGTCATTAGCGTTTCATTCAAATGAATTGATTGTTTTGGCAGATGTGTCTGTTCAGTACGATAACCAAATAGTGAATAAGCCAATAAGCTTTAAACTAGAACAAGGTGACCGAATTGTGCTTGATGGAAAGAATGGAAGCGGAAAAAGTAGTATCCTTAAACTCATTCAAGGAGATCCGTTACAGCATACAGGCTCGATGTATGCAGGTTCAGGCCTCATTATTTCCTACGTCCAACAAGATACTTCTCATTTGAAGGGAATGTTATCGGACTTTATTGAGGAGCATGGGATTGATGAAACGTTATTTAAATCTATCCTACGTAAGATGGACTTTGACCGAATTCAATTTGAAAAAGATATATCTCATTATTCGGGTGGACAAAAGAAAAAGCTGCTTATCGCCAAAAGTTTATGTGAAAAAGCGCATATCTATATTTGGGATGAACCGTTGAATTTTATTGATATTTATTCACGCATGCAGATTGAAGAGCTTATTCAAAAATTTAATCCGACAATGGTGTTTGTTGAGCATGATCAAGCATTTCAACAAACAGTTGCAACAAAAACGGTAACGCTGTAAAAAATGATCAAACTTGTATATCCTGCTTTAACGGGCAGTTATGCCTCCACCTCAAAATTCGGTAAAAGCAAAGAAGTTAGTTGGGAGATAAACTGCCCGTAAATGCCCGATTCGTTCAACTAATAATGAGTGGGGGATGAAGAAAACCCCCACTCATTAAAATTTCACTTTATGAAAGCTAAAACCTTTTAAAAAAGAATCCATTTTGAACAAATTTTTTTAAAAATGGATTCTTTTATTTATTGTAAAATATCGGTTTATTTACATATGAAATGACAGAGATCTACGATACATAACGTTTGTCGAAGTTCGATATTTAGAATAGAAAATTGAAAGGGGATGACCAACTGTTGGTAATCGAAAAATAATGTCCGTTTATTATTTGATAGATGATAAGGTTACCGTCATACCAACTAAAGTATTTTATGAGCAATCAGAAAATGACGAATTGGAAAGTATCTACTATGAAATTTCTTTAGAAAGTTAACGTTATATAGCAAAGTCATCGGATGCTACAGAAGTTGCTATTGTGAATCTACAAAAAGTGCTTCTACAGATTATAAAAATAGCTTCCTGCCAATCGTGTAGATACGGTAACTTCTGTCCATTTGTTGATATCGATAATGAAGTGTTTTGTCTTAAAGATATTGAAGTCAACGATAAACGTGATGTATGTGATGTTTTTTCATCACATACGTCCCTTGAAAAAAGAAGACGACATTTGCTTGATTTCTGCCCAAATTACATGCCAATATCTGAAGAGTATTACACGTACAATGATTGGAATTAGCGGAGAAAAAAAGGTGAAGTATTAAGAAAATAATGAAAGAAGGTATATGGCATGTCATTAGAAAATTTAGTAAATCGTATTGGCATAGAGGCTAAAAATAGAGATAGTAAAAAAGTAGACGAATTACTATATCAACTTTGTGAGTATGAGAATCTTAAAATACTGGATATTTATCCTTATCAAATAAAAAGTAATGAAAAGTTTAGTCAAGTAGAAGTATTCTTTGATAAATTGGAAAGTAAAGATTTCCAACAAAAAAATCAGGAATTTCATTCGTATTTTAAAAGCTTAGAAAAATTCGAGAAATTTTTTGAACTGATATGGTTAGGATCATCTGAATTTTATGCTTCTTATGATGTACCATTAACTTTGTATAAAGATACAATGTATTATAAATTCTACGAGAGGGAATGGAATGAAATATTACCAAAAAATCGTGAAGAATCAAATTTAATAAACATTGATGATTATTCTATGTTACTTTCTCTCATTAAATTAGCTGTTTCGGATCATCTTGATGTATTCTTCATTATACCTGAAAAGAATATTGTATTTAGAGGGGGTGGATTAGCGTTTATCATATATAGTGAACAAAATCTTGATCTATTTGAAAAGATAGCTAATACTGAGGGGCTTTATATACGTTGATACTCTGTCTATATTGGGCATCTTTTCTAGTAACTAAATAAATATTAATTAAAAAACGTCAAAAAATTTTGCATGTTAGGATGTGAAATTTTTTGACGTTTTCTAGTTCTTTGTAATATTTCGTTATCAGGCTGTATCTTGTATCAATAATCTTGCGCAAGTGATACAAGAAACGAAATATTCTTCTACACTTTTACCTATTTCGATGGTTTATATTGCCATATAGGTCTTTAGACGGTTGAGTCATTTCCGTCTTTCCTATAATATGTAATTGAAAGTGATAATCATTATCAATTGTTATCAGCACCACATTTGTTTCTATTTGCTTCTTATCATCAGTCTTTCTAATTAGGGAGACTAATATTTTTATCAGTAAGTGATAATTATTATCATTTGGTAGGGAGAAGGCTTAGTGAAAGGATGATTAATTACATGCAACAGATAGCTAAACAGATTGCAGAAAATGCAACGTTTCAGGCGTTTATGAATTGTTATATACGAGAGGTGAGTAGTGGTCATTGGGTCAGAAAGGAGGAATGGATAAAAGAACAGCGACTATCTATCTTGATTACAGAGGCGCATATGTTAGAGATTGAGTTGCCGATCCAAAACACACGTTTTGCATTTGGCATGGAATACAAATCTCTAGTTGGAAGACATATATTTGGTGTCTCGTTGAAGTATTGTACGAAACAAAAACAATGGCTTGTCGAAGATAAATTAACGATACTCATCACGCTCATTCAGGAACTACATTTTATGGCTAAGGCGGATGGATGTCTTGGACTTTCTTCCCATTTTGATGAGCTCATTCTTCGCATAATAGAAAGCTATCAAACGATGGCAAATTATATTGAAAAGAGTTTGGAAGATAAGAAACAAAATGGAGCGAACTGTACGTTTATTGAAGCTGAGCAGTCTCTCTTACTTGGCCATTGGCTTCATCCGACACCTAAAAGCAGACAAGGGATGGCAGATTGGCAACAAACGAGTTTTGCTCCAGAGCTACAAGGTTCTTTCCAACTTCACTATTTTCGTGTCGACCGTAAAATTGTGAAAGAGTCTTCTGTATTAGAAACAAGTGCAAGTGAACTCATTACTCAGTCATTAACAAAATCACAACCTGATTTTGTTATGTCAGAGAAGGATTGCCTCATTCCGATGCACCCGCTTCAAGCACAGTGGCTTTTACAGCAACAGTATGTAAAAGAAGCGATTGCTGAAGGGGTGATAAAATACGAAGGTGCGCTTGGGACATTTTATACAGCAACCTCTTCAATTAGAACGGTATATAGCCCAAATGAAGAAATGATGTATAAGTTTTCAATTCCTGTAAAAATAACAAATTCATTGAGGGTAAATAGAACGCATGAACTAAAAGCGGGAATTGTTATGGCTCGGTTAATGAATAAGATTGATTTCTTACAGAACTATCCATCTTTCCGGATGATTGATGACCCAGCCTATATGACTGTAGAATTCCCAAATCAGACGGAGTCAGGGTTTGAGGTTATTTTTCGCTCAAACGTATTTCCTAAAGGGCATGATGAAGGAATATGCATGATCGCTACTCTTGTGCAAGAGCCCTTGCCAAACGAAAAATCAAAATTGTGTCAGCTCATTATGAAAATATCTCAATCAAAATTCCGCTCAATAGAGAGTGTAAGTTTAGACTGGTTTAAAGACTATTGGAAATGTGCTATTGAATCATTACTAAGATTATACGATGAGCATGGGATTGCTCTCGAGGCACACCAGCAAAATAGTCTGTTAAACATTTCTTCTGGTTATCCAACTACTTATTTTTATCGAGATAACCAAGGTTATTACTTATCAAAAACATATAAAGAAGTACTTCTTTCAATAGAGCCTTCTTTACATGAAACAGCTGAGCTATTTTACGAAGATGCCCTTATTCATGATAGATTTACTTATTATTTGTTTATGAATCAACTGTTTCCCGTTATATCTCGATTTGGAGCAGATCAGCTAATCGATGAAAAAATTCTTTTGAAGTGGTCTATCGATCAACTGCACTTATTAGAAAAAGAATTTACAGGTTTCGGGAAGGCATTTGTTCGTAACATTTTAAAACAAGATGAGCTTGCGTTCAAAGCAAATTTATTAACAAGGTTTCATGATGTTGATGAACTAGAAGCCGAGCTTGAACAAGCGGTATACACGAAAATTCCAAATCCGTTTGTTCTTCAGCATGAGGAGGCAGAATATGCAGCAGCTACAGCCTTTAGCTTCTAAACAAGGAGAGTTACGTGTAAGGCGGCAGCTTGTAGAAGCAATGATTTTTGAAGGACTAATCAAATATGAAGAAACACCTCTAGATAAATGGACTTCAATTTTTACTCTTGTTGGACAGAAGTGCACCTATCGTTGTGAAGGAAGAAGAATGGCATTTGATCGCATCCGAATAAAGGGAGATAGTATTTTTCTCATAGGAAAAGATGAAACGTTACTAGAAGCAAGTCTTGAGGATCTAGTAGATGAATTACTTTCGACTCGCCAAGACAAAGTTCGGTTACTGAAAGAACTTCATTTGACGAGTAAGCTTTGTGAATGGAATGATCGACATCTCCAAATGCCTATGTCGAGAAGAAGTTCGAGCTATGAAGAATTAGAATCAGAAATTACTGAAGGACATCCATATCACCCTTGTTTTAAATCCAGAACCGGTTTTACGATCGACGACCATGAAGAATATGGCCCTGAGGCAAAGCAATCTTTTACCCTTCAATGGGTTGCAGTGAGAAGAAGCTACGTACGAATTTCTGTTCTTGAAGAGGAAGAAAACTTTTGGAAAAGAGAGCTAGGGCATTTGCTGTGGGAAGACCTTCTTGCAACGCTTGCGGTATTCGATGGAACATTTGAAGAATATACGTTCTTACCAGTTCATCCTTGGCAATGGCATAACATGAAGCAAGAACTAGCTGCATTAATGGAGCAAAAAGATCTAATACCTCTAAATGTGAAAGGAGATTATTATAGGGCAACCCAATCAGTACGAACATTATGGAATTTTTCAAATCCAAAAAAGGCGCAATTAAAATGCTCGATGAATATGGTGAATACCTCTTCATTACGAAAGTTACATTCTCATGCTGTTTGTGCCGCTCCTCATATTTCAGCATGGCTTAAACGGGTGATTCAATTAGACGACTATTTACATAATGAAGCGTCTCTTATAGTACTGGAAGAATATGCAGGGATTATTTTTGAACCGAAAACAAAAAAACATAGTAGAAAACTAGAAGGTCAGCTTGGCTCCATATGGCGAGAAAGTGTGCGCTCGTATATGAAGGATGAAGAGGAAGCAGTACCGTTTACGGTACTAATGATGATGGAGAGAGATGGGCGTCCATTTATTGATGATTGGCTATGCCAATATGGAACGGAGGAGTGGGTAAAACGATTGATCGAAGTGAGTGTTATTCCTGTGTGGCACTTGCTTGTCGCTCAAGGTATTGCTGTTGAGGCACATGCGCAAAATATGATTTTATTACATCAAAATGGGTGGCCAACTCGAGTTGTACTGAGGGATTTCCATGACAGTATTGAATATATGGAAGAATTCATTGCAGACAGAAGCCTGGTTCCAGACTTTGAAACGATACACGAACATTTTAAAGGTGCACCTGTCGATCATTATTATTGGATGTCTTCTGTAGAGGCTTTACGAGAGTTAGCTATGGATACACTATTCGTGTTTCATTTAAGTGAATTATCTTATTTGCTAGAAGAGCAGTATGGATTTGCAGAAACACGTTTTTGGCGTCTAGTTAAGAACGCAATACAGAAGCACTTTGAACGTTTTCCATCATTATGCTCAAGAAATGAACAGCTTCAGCATACTAGCACACATATTTATGTTGAATCTTTGCTAACAAAGAAAGTTCAAAATCAAGAAGAAGGTAATTTTCGACATAACGTCAACAATACGTTGGCGCAAGCGGATGAAAAGGGGAAATGATGATGTTTTATGTCAACGATCAATTTTATACAGTAGAAGATATCGAGAAGCAATTTGAACTATTTGAAAGCTTACCTCATCTAAGTGAGTGTAACAATCGCAGACTAGCTATTTGTACGGATGATACTTTCCAATATATAGCTCTTTGTTTATACATTCGCGAAAAAGGTGGATCAGTTGTCCCAATCCATCCTGCGACGCCTAAAGAGGGGTCTATACGGCTTGCTTCTTCAGCAGGTAGTCATCTTTTGTTGTTCCAATCAATCGATTTTTTCATTGAACTATCAAATCATTCCAACAACCAAGAAGGTGTATTAGTTCAAATGAGCTCAGGTACAACAGGAGCTCCGAAATGTATTGAACGAACGTGGAGTTCAGTGGAAGAAGAGATTGAAAGTTATGTGAAGACATTACCTGTAGACTCCTTGACAAATTCTGTTGTTGCATGTCCGGTTACTCATTCTTATGGATTCATTTGTGGTGTCTTAGCTTGCATAAGAAGGGGAGCAAAGCCGGTAATTATTACGAATAGTAATCCTAAATATATATTGAAAAAGCTAAAAGAATATCCTAAGCACATACTCTATGGGGCTCCAGCATTACTTTATACATTAAGTAAATTATTACCTATTGATCAACAATTTGATCGCGTGATGACGTCAGGCACTGTGATGCCACATAGCTGGTTGACATCGTTAAGAGAGAAATCTAACCAAGTACTACAGCAGTATGGATGCTCTGAATCAGGGTGTGTTGCGATTCACCCTAGTGTGGAAGATCCGAAAGAAATGGGTTGTCCCCTTCCTCATGTGAAGGTGACAGCTGGTAACAAACAAACACCGAGCGAAATTATCATTGAAACGTCAACACAAACGATTTATACGAAAGATCTTGGCTATATTGAGGATAATGTTCTTTCTTTTCTTGCAAGAATAGATGACACGATTAATGTAGCAGGCTTGAATGTGTATCCGCAAGAAGTTGAAGATGTGTTAATGGATGAGCCAAGAATAGTCGAAGCAGTCGTATATAAGAAACAAGACAACTTATCAGGAGAGCGAGTATGCGCTCTATATGTGTCTACTGAACCAATCGATAATATGGAACTTAGAGAATGGTGCCGGAAATTTCTCGCGCCACATCAAATTCCGATGGAGTTTGTGTTTGTTCATGAAATTGAAAAGCTACCTAACGGAAAAGTAAGTAGAAAAAAACTTGGAGGCATACCAGTATGACGCGCCAACAATTGATCAAGAGCATCTACGATATTATGGAAAATTCATTAGAGTTGCAGACATTGTCCTCTTTTAATGAAGATGCCCGATTAAATGAGGATTTGTATATGGATTCAATTATGGTCCTTCAACTGATTCTTCATATAGAGTTGGATCTTGGCATTTCCATTCCTGATGAGGTTCTCGTTCCGAAAGATTTCAAAACAGTAGGAACACTAGCAAGCTTTTTAGAAAAACAGCAGAAGGTAGAATAATCGGAGGCTAAAAATGATAAAAGTTCATTGTTTTGTAAGCTGTGTTTGTGAGGTTATTAAGAAAACGAAAGGAGTCGATCATAGGCCCTACTATTTTGGTGTATGGGACGCAGATTTTGATGTGCTTGAAAATGGAATGCTCGCATACCACTCTGATCAAATTGATCATCATTTCTTTCAAACATGGTATGAAATGCTCTATGGAATCAAGCTTTACAAATGGTATGACGAAAAGCAACCAAAACAAGAAAATATAAACAAACTGCTAGGATTATTAGAGAATAAATCTTCCCAACAACATGTGATGGTGATGCTGGATTTATCGATGCTTCCAGAGCGAGAGAATAAATTTCATCAACGTCCATTCCCTCATTATGTGATGCTAGAATCGACAGAAAATGAAGAAGAATGGTTTATGTATGACCCTGATTTTCGCTGGGAAGGGATTTTACCGAAAGAGAGAATTTTAGCAGCAATTCAAGAGCCAACTGTCGAAGGTGGTTATTACTTTGATGCAAAGACGATTATTCCTCCAACTACAGAGACGGTGGAAGCCTATTTTAATACATGTATAAAGCTTCAATGTAATCCGTTGACAGATGCAATTACCAAAATTATTAAAGAGTATATCGAAGGAAAAGAAAAAGAAAGGATGTCAAAACTTCCGACTGTATTAAAACAATTGCCGGTAATAGCGATTAGAAAGTATGCATATGAGCATGCGTTTGCATTTTTTTGGGAAGCACTTGGCCGCGAAGAGGAAGGCTTTGACACATGGTGTAATGAAATTGAGCGTCTAGTGAATGGCTATACAACGATTCAGTATCGAGCGATGAAGCTTGCGCTGACGGAAAATTTGTTATTAGCGGAAGATATTTTTGTGAAGTTAGAAGAACAAAATCTCCTTGAGTTCAAGATTAAGCAAGGATTACAAGAATGCTTTCAAGCATGGTTAACAATACAGCACAAGAAAGAGGTTATAATATGAAACTATCTATTTGTACAATCTCGTTTCGGCACCATCTCCACTCGATTGACCAATTAGCCCAATTTGCAAAAACGCAAGGTTTTCAAGGAATCGAGCTCTGGGGTGTTCATGCAAAGAACTTGGCAGATGAACTTCATTATGGAGCAGATTGGCTAAGCTCCTACGGTTTGGAAACGAGCATGCTTAGTGATTATTTGCCATTAGAAGCACCAGTTTCTGTGATGATGGCTGAAACAGAGAGGTTATCTTCACTTGCAAGGCGCTGGGGAACAAATAAGATTCGTACATTTGTAGGAAAGAAGGGCAGCTCAGACACGAGTACAAAAGAAAGGGAAGAACTTATTTTTAGACTTAGAATGCTCTGTGATTATCTTGAGTCGAAAGGACAATATTTGCTTGTTGAAACTCATCCGAACACATTGACAGATAATCTACCTTCAACAATGCAGTTACTCGAAGAAACGAATCACTCAAGCCTACGAGTGAACTTTGACGTTTTACATATATGGGAATCAGGGATGGACCCTATTGTCGCCATGAAGCAACTTCGTCCTTATATCTCACATTTTCATTTTAAAAATATTGCCTCACGTGCACAACTTGATGTTTTTGCTCCTAACAATGTTTATGCTGCAGCAGGGTCTAGAGAAGGGATGGTTCCATTGTTTGAAGGTACGGTTGATTATGGTGAATTCCTAGCAGAAGTAGGTTCAAACATGGAGGTAGATGCATCATTGGAATGGTTTGGAGCCAATGTGAAGAGCGTATTAGCAAAAGATGTTCAGGAGGTTAAGAAGGCAGTGCAATTGGTGCGAATATAGGGCTGTTTAATACCTATGCATGAATAACAAGAATAGATTATGTAATAGATAAATAAGTTGAAAAGCTGACGGTCCATCCTAGACGTCAGCTTATTTTAATAGGTTAAAGCGAACATTGTGTAAGTTGGCAGCAGCAGAAATGATCTAGATGGTTAGGACGTTATTTTAGGGACGCGGGAAATAATGAGTTCTCTTTCTTTGAGCCTAATCTTAATGCTAGAACTCAAATCAGAGATAAACTATTTCAGGGAAATTAATCCATATGCCCCAAAATCTCCAGGTAATCTTTAGATAGTCTTCACAGTAACTACAGATAACGCCTATACAATCAAGACTGTAAGACAAATTACTTTAAAAGGAGATTAAAAACTATGAAAAAGAGAAAGAAATTGGCTGCTACAACTTTAGGTGCTGTATTTGCACTTTCGACTTTTGGAGCTGCGTTTGCTGCCGAAGTCCCAACCGAAATTATTGGAGGGAGTGAAATTGTGAAAGGGCAAGTTAGTAAACCAGCTAACTTTGATGAGATTTCTAAAGAAAAAGTGCGAGAAATTTTTAACCAAGTAAAAGCAGGTATATTAACAAAAGAGGAAGCAATAAATCAACTTGATGAAGCTCTTGGAATGAAGGGAGATAAACAACTAGTAAGTAAACCAGCGAACTTAGATGAAATTGCTAAAGAAAAAGTACAAGAAATTTTCAAACAAGCAGAAGCAGGTAAATTAACGAAAGAAGAAACAACAAAACAACTTGATGAAGTTCTTGGAATGAATGGAGATAAAAAAACAGTAAGCAAACCAGCTAACTTAGAAGAGATTTCTAAAGAAAAAGTACAAGTAGTTTTCACACAAGCAGAAGTAGGTACAATAACGAAAGAAGAAGCAACACAACAACTTGATGAAGCTCTTGGAATGAAGGGAGATAAAAAAACAGTAAGCAAACCAGCTAACTTAGAAGAGATTTCTAAAGAAAAAGTACAAGTAGTTTTAAACCAAGCAGAAGTAGGTACATTAACGAAAGAAGAAGCAACAAAACAACTTGATGAAGCTCTTGGAATGAAGGGAGATTAACAACTAGTAAGTAAACCAGCGAACTTAGATGAGATTTCTAAAAACAAAGTACAAGAACCAGTGGTATTTAAAGGGAAGGTATAAGCTATTTAACTAGCACGAATAGGTACACTCGGGAGCTATAAGCCAATTTGATGCAGATCAGAATAAGAAGTAAAAAAAACAAACTTAAATAAAATACATTAATAGTTGTACGTGAGCTTTCTAAACCTTCCTCTTCATAGAGGTTCATATAAACTCTCCCCCCAATGGAGAAACATTTACTTTAGGAAAAACTACACTTCCAATAGCTGATGAAATGTTCCCCTCGTACGAAAATCGCTATGTGCCAATAGGTACATAGCGATTTTTTGAATTAGCTCTATTCATTTTACTCACATAGTAATAGTAAATGCTTCGAATAGGAAGGAATTAAATGAGAATATAAACAGTTCATATAATTGTAATATTGCGAGTAACTTTCAAAACTGCATATTTTTTGATAAACCTACTATATGTTGGGGTGTTTATTATTGGCTGAATGGCCTATTTGGCAAATGGCAATAAATCTAATTTAGGTGCGAGGCAATAGGATTACCAATTAAGAAGAAGATATAGCAAGCGCAAGCTTTCTAATGCGAGAACTAATTGCAACAATGTTTAAACGGTACACTAAAAAAATATAGTAACAAAGCTCAGATACTCAATTAATTTTGAGCCTGAGCTTTTTTAATTGATCCTGGTACTGTATAAAAACTGAGGTTCTATGGACACTCATATGCATTCTTTAGCAGTTATAGGTACTTATTAGTGCCCATATTACTTTAAAGTGCGTACTTTTTTTTTATGTTTAGGTGTTGCATAATCAGTTTTGCCAGGTAGAGAAATGACACTTGTTGACTCCAGTCATTGAACATACTGGCACCAATTTTTAATACTTATATTAGGAGTGTTTTATAGATGCGAGATTTACTGCAAGGAAAACAACTAGGTTTTGGTACAGCACCGTTGGGTAATATGTATCGTAATATTCCAGAAGAAGAAGCATTAGCAACTGTAGATGCGGCCTGGGAAAGTGGAGTCCGTTATTTTGACACAGCTCCACTTTATGGATCAGGCTTAGCAGAGATTCGTCTTGGTGAAGCCCTATCGAAAAGAAATCGTGATGATTACTTTTTAAGTACAAAAGTAGGTCGAATTATTTCAGATGAACTAGAAGATCCGTCTGCACGTGATTTTGGAGAAAAGGGTGGAATATTCGAGTTTGGTCGTAAGAATAAAATTATCCCTGACTATAGCGCCGATGCAACCCTTCGCTCTATCGAGGATAGTTTAAAACGTTTACAAACGGATCGTCTGGATTTTGTTTTTGTTCATGATCCAGCCCAGGATTTTTATGGTGATGAGTGGCTGGCACAATTTGAAATAGCACGAACAGGAGCGTTCCGTACGCTTACACAATTACGTGAAGAAGGAGTAATTAAGGGGTGGGGACTCGGAGTAAACCGCGTAGAACCAATTGAACTTATGCTGGACTTGGAAGAAGCAAAGCCGGATGTTTCCTTGTTAGCTGGTCGTTATTCATTACTAGACCATGAACGAGCGTTACAACGTCTAATGCCTGCAGCAAAAAAACACAATATGGATATTGTCGTTGGTGGTCCTTATAGCTCAGGTGTTCTTGCAGGAGGAGCTCACTTCGAATATCAAAAAGCATCACCAGAAATTATGGCAAAAGTAGAGAAAATCAAAAACATTGCAGATCGTCATCAAATTAGCGTAAAGGCGGCAGGGTTACAATTTTCACTAGCGAATCCAGCGGTTGCTGCTGTCGTTCCTGGTGCGACTAAACCAGAGCGAATTGCAGAAGACCAAGCTGCATTGAAAACAGTCATTCCAGCAGCATTCTGGGAAGAAATGATCGAACAAAAATTGATTGCACCGAATGCACCACTACCAATCGACGTTAAATAAAAAGGAGAATAATCAAAATGGCAAATACTATTACATCTATTAAAATTCCAGCTTCACCTGACCAAGTATGGCAGTTAATCGGTGGCTTTGACTCCCTTCCAGACTGGTTACCTTATATTCCAAGCAGTAAAGTAAGCGAGGGTGGACGTGAACGTAGTCTAGCTAATCCTGATGGTGATACGATTGTAGAGCGTTTAGAAGTATTCAATCATAAGGAACGCTACTACACGTATTCAATTATGAAAGCACCGTTTCCGGTTACTAATTATTTATCTACAATCCACGTTAAAGCAGATACTGATGGTAAATCATCATTGGTAGAGTGGTCTGGCAGTTTCACGCCTGTAGGTGTTAGTGACCAAGAAGCTATAGATCTATTCCATGGCATCTATAAAGATGGCTTAGAAGCATTACAAAATATATATTGAGTATTTATGTAAATCTGAAGATCTACGGCAGCCAAGAGCTTTTTCAAAAAAGCCTTGGCTGTTCATATTAGTACGTACTGTTACTGACCTTCAACTCAATCATAATTAGTTAATTCTAAATGAATTGATAATCAAGGTAGTTTTTAAACTTATTTATAGGAGATGTTTATATGGTTGAAGAATTTTTTTATAAAAATATACTAAAAAATCTCTTTTCAGACCCTGTTCAAATTACACTTTGGAATGGAGAGACCTTACAATATGGTGAAGGAAAACCTCTATTTCATGTAACATTCCATAAGCCTCTATTAAAAAAAGAGGTTGCTAAGGACCCTTCTATAGCATTCGGTGAAGCGTATATGAATGGAAATCTTGAAATACAAGGAGATCTTGAAAAAGCAATTCAATCTATATATAAAAAGCAGGATAGCTTTTTAGGTAATAGTAAATTGCAATATTTCAAAAGTAAATGGAATTTCTCAAAACAAAAAAATAAAGAAGATATTGCTCACCATTATGATATCGGGAACGATTTCTATAAACTGTGGCTCGATGAAACAATGACATATTCTTGTGCATACTTTCTAAGCGATAATGATTCTCTAAAAAAAGCTCAACATAATAAAGTAAATCACATTTTAAAAAAGTTAAATCTTCAGAAAGGTGATACTTTACTGGACATTGGTTGCGGATGGGGTGAACTAATCACGGCTGCCGCAAAGCAATATGGCGTTAAAGCAATGGGCGTAACATTAAGTGAGGAGCAATATACAAAGACTTCTGAGCGAATTAAGCAAGAGGGACTTACTGAGTTAGTTGAAGTATCTTTACTTGATTATCGTGATATTCAAGATCGTAAGTTTGATAAAATTGTTAGCGTAGGCATGATAGAACATGTAGGAAAAGACCACATTACGGAATACTTCGAAACAGTTAATAAATTATTAAATAACGGCGGGGTATCTCTGCTTCATTGTATAACTTCTCCAACGAATGGTGCTACCAATGGCTGGATTGATAAATATATATTCCCTGGCGGATATGTTCCCGCTGTCAACGAATTAATCACCAATATGACAAACCAACAATTTTATATTGTTGATGTGGAAAGCTTACGCAGACATTACGGTAAAACCCTACAACATTGGGCTCAAAATTTTGAAAATGCATTAAAGGAAATTCGTCAGACTAAAGATGAAAGATTCATTCGTATGTGGCGCTTATATTTAAATGCCTGTGCGGCATCATTCTTTACGGGTAATATTGATTTACATCAATTTGTATTTACAAAAGGCATTAATGATTCAATTCCTATGACGCGTTCTTATATGTATGAATAAGAGAATAATTTGGCTTAACAAGAAGAGGGAAAATAATGAACGAAATTATAATCAATGTAGTTTTAAAAGCTAAATCAGGGAAAGGTGAACTGCTTAGAAAAGAGTTATATAATTTAGTTGAAGCATCTCGAGTCGAAGATGGCTGTATTCAATATACTCTTCATGAATCTGTTGAAAATAGAGATACATTTGTTTTTTATGAAAGATGGAAAGATGAAGAGGCGCTTACTTTTCATACTAATACTGAACATTATAAATATTGTGGTCAGCAAATAGAGTCGCTACTTGAAAAACAAGAGGTTCATCGTTTACAAATATTAAATTCTTTAACTAGAACTCCTGTTGCACCGTTTACATTCTGAATGGTGCTTCTTTAATTGAGACTTATTTATTTATTCGTTTAAAGTAGGATGGAGGATTGGTTCTTCAGAAGCGGAGAGCCATCCACTTCTGTTCTATCTTGATATCGGAAATGTAACATCAAATACTGAAAAAGTTGATCAAAAAAAGAAGCAAAGCAATATCAAAAGATATAGGTCTATCAAGGCATGATGGATACTATTTGCTTTTTTCCTTTCCTCATGACGTGCCGGTAAACCTCATTTTGGAAAACTAAGTAAGAGACATTGAAAGAAAGCAATAAATATAGAACTCTATCGGACGATATAAATTAACTTACTACTTTTATCACAACCTGAATAAAGTAAGCTAAAGGTAACTTCCTTGTTCTAAGTTTACAAAAAAGTACTTACTTTTTTTATTTTAGATGCTCCATAATCTATTTCGTTAAAATAAATAATGACTATTCAATTATTCAATTAGATGTAGAACAAATTGTAGGTGGGTATATTGTTATGAGAAATATATTGCAATGAAAACTTGGCTTTGGTAGTGCACCGATAAGTAATATGTATCGTAATATTTCTGAAGAGGAAGCAATAGCAACTATAGATGCTTTAAAAAGGTCGAACAGAATAAACGCATCAAAAAATTCATGAGTCGAAAGGAATTTACCTTTTAGCGATTCAAGTAATGATAGAAAGAGGTATTGAAACACTTATCAGTTTAAAATGTTAAAATAAATAGAAGAGGGACAAGGATTGCAAAAAATTACGACTTACAAAAATGAATGTAAAAATAGAAATGAAAGTTGCAGAAAAATTTTTCTGGAATGGGAAAATATCTATTGCAATTACAATTTAAAAGCATAATATAAGTATATAGCTATATAATGATTTAATTACCTGTAACACTAGTGGGTGATTTTATTTGAAATAAAATATAAGCAAACAATTATATAAGAGGAGCAGATATATGGAAAACACACTAATTGAAAAACAATTAAAAGCAGCAGCTGACTTGAACCGCATTAAATTACTTGCATGTATGAAAAATGGGGAGGTTTGTGTTTGTGATTTTGTGGATGTTCTAGGGATTTCACAGCCAGCAGTTAGTCAGCATCTTCGAAAATTAAAGGAGGCAGGTATTATTACTGAACGAAAGGTTGGTACTTGGAAACATTATCGTTTAGTTGAGAATCAAACGCCACTTATGAAAGGCATTTTAGAACAAATTGAGCTGATACAGGAATGTGATTGTAGTTCTGACTGTGAATGTACACACATAGGGGAGGAAAATTAGTGAATAATGAATCTTTAACAAAACAGCTTTCTTTTCTAGATCGATATCTTACCCTTTGGATTTTTGTTGCAATGGGAATAGGTGTCTTATTTAGTATCACAATGCCCAATATTGGTGAAGCATTAGAATCCATGTCAGTTGGTACAACATCTATACCCATTGCCATAGGGTTAATTGTGATGATGTATCCACCTTTAGCGAAAGTTAAATATGAGGAAATGTGGCGAGTATTTAAAGATTGGAAGGTGCTTTTACTATCACTTTTTCAAAACTGGTTACTTGGACCATTTTTAATGTTCTTTTTAGCGATCATCTTTTTACGAGATTATCCAGAATATATGGCTGGGCTTATTATGATTGGTTTAGCTCGATGTATTGCAATGGTTATTGTGTGGAATGATTTAGCTCGTGGAGATCGAGAATATGTAGCTGGTCTAGTTGCATTTAATTCTATTTTTCAGATCTTAACATATTCGATTTTTGCTTTCTTCTTCTTAAATGTCTTACCTGGTTGGTTTGGCTTAGATAATTTTAATGTATCGATTTCCATGTGGGAAATTACGAAAAGCGTTCTTATTTACTTAGGAATACCATTTGCTGCTGGATTCCTAACACGTTTAATAGGGATCAAAACAAAAGGGAAAGAGTGGTATGAGGATAGGTTCTTACCAAAGATTTCACCACTTACTTTAATTGCACTACTGTTTACAATTGTGATGATGTTTGCATTAAAGGGTGAGAAATTAGTGGAATTACCACTTGATGTAGTACGAATTGCTATTCCATTATTTATTTACTTTGTGATAATGTTTGCAGTTTCATTCTTTTCTTCACGTAAAGTAGGTGCATCTTATCCTGTTACAGCAGCCCTTTCTTTTACAGCCGCTAGTAACAACTTTGAGTTAGCAATTGCTGTAGCTGTAGGCGTTTTCGGACTTCATAGTGGGGTGGCATTTGCCGCTGTTATTGGTCCACTTGTCGAAGTACCGGTACTCATCGGACTTGTATGGGTGGCCTTGCGCTGGCAGAAAAAATATTTCAAAACTATTAAATTATAGGGAGCACTAATAGGACAAACACACTTTATTTCTTATGTATAGGGAACTCTTGCCGTAGTCAAATGGCTGAAGGGTGAAAATTATTGCCTACAGATTGGACAGTTAAAAGTGCTGGTGTTGAAGCACATGGTGTAAATCCGAAAGCTATCAAAGCTATGACTGAGGTAGGAGTTAATATTTCGAATCATACATCTGATCTAATTGATTTTGAGACATTAAATAATGCAACACTAGTTGTTACTCTTTGTGGAGATGCAGCAGATAAATGTCCGATGACGCCACCTCACGTTCGTCGTGAGCATTGGGGCTTTGAAGATCCAGCGAAAGCGTCAGGTACAGAAGAAGAAAAGTGGGCAGTTTTCCAAAACTTACGTGATGCTATTGGAAAACGTATTGAACAATTTGTAGCTGAGGAGCTGAAGTAAATTGAAAAAAATTCATATTTATGAGCCAGCAATGTGGCTTATGTGGGCCATCTATTGACCCAGAGTTATTACGCATGTCATTTGTAATGAATAATTTAAAGAAAACAGATTTAGAAGCTGAACGATTTAATCTAACAAATGAACCAAATGCCTTTGTAGAAAACGAAGCCATCAATCAGCTTCTTATGTCAGAAGGAATGGATGCTCTGCCTGCCACGTTTGTTGATGGAGAATTACTTTGTAAAGGGAAGTATCCTACAAATGAACAATTTTCGCAGTGGTCAGGACTTTCAGAAGAAGAACTATTACAAAAACCAAAAGTACGCATATCACTAAAAGGAGATGCGTAAAATGGAACGCTTTACAAGAAGTCATTTCCCTGACACCCCGTTCTTGTTTTTCACGGGGAAGGGGGGCGTTGGAAAAACATCAGTTGCTTGTAGTCTATCAATAGCCATTGCAAATAAAGGGAAAAAAGTACTTTTAATTAGTACAGATCCAGCATCCAATTTACAAGATATCTTTGGCCAAACGCTATCTAATAGCCCGACGAAAATTGAAGGTATAGACAATTTATTTGCATTAAATTTAGACCCTGAGCAGGCAGCACAACATTACAAAGAGCAAATGGTTGGTCCGTACCGTGGGAAACTGCCTGATGTGGTGCTACAAAATATGGAGGAGCAACTTTCAGGCGCTTGTACAGTTGAAATTGCTGCCTTTAATGAATTTGCGACACTATTGACTGATACTTCAGTGATTGAAAAATTTGATACCGTTGTGTTTGATACGGCACCAACAGGACATACGTTACGCTTGTTACAACTGCCTTCTGCATGGTCTACGTTTTTAGATGATAACACTACCGGTACATCTTGCTTAGGCCCATTAAAAGGACTAGAGCCGCAACGTGAAATCTATAAAGAGGCTGTTGAACGGTTAAAAAATGCCAATCAAACAACACTAATGCTTGTTACACGTCCAGACGTAAACCCATTAAAAGAAGCAGCACGTGCTTCTCATGAACTGTTTGAAATCGGCATTCAAAATCAGATTTTACTAATTAACGGATATATGAAAAATGTAAGTTCTAATGATGAAATTGAGAGGGCATTCATTGCCCGCCAAACCGAGGCATTAGAGATAATTCCTAAAGAGTTAAAGCAATTTGAACAATACTACTTACCGTTTGTACCATACTCATTATCAAGTATAGAGCGTATGCAAGCATGGATGACAGATCAAGATGTCACACATGAAAATGAAACAGACAATGGTATGACAATCCCTGAAGTAGAAGAAATGATTGCTGATTATTTGGAGCGTAAACCGAAGCTTATTTTTACAATGGGTAAAGGTGGTGTTGGAAAAACAACAGTTGCTTCATATATTGCCCTACGCTTAGCAGAAGAGGGTATCCGCGTGCATTTAACTACGACTGATCCAGCAGCGCATTTAAATTGGACGTTCGGTGATGACAAAGTTAAAAATGTAACGGTAAGTCGTATTGATCCGAAGGTAGAAGTTGCAAATTATGAGGCAGAAGTGCTCGCAAAAGCAAGTGAAACAATGAATGAAGAAGGATTAGCATTTGTGAAAGAAGACTTGGCTTCTCCTTGTACTGAGGAAATTGCTGTATTCCGAGCATTTGCCAATGTTGTAGAAAATCATCAAGATGAGATAATTATTATAGATACGGCACCAACAGGTCATACATTGTTGTTACTTGATGCGACAGAAGCTTACCATCGTGAAATAAGCCGTTCGCAAGGTGACATCCCTCCAGCTGTTTCAAACTTGTTACCACGGTTACGTGATGCAAGTTATACAAGTGTAGCAATCGTAACACTGCCTGAAGCAACACCTGTTTTTGAAGCAACACGTTTACAGGAGGATTTACAGCGTGCTGGATTGTCTGTTGATTGGTGGGTTGTCAATCAGACATTTTCATCTATCGAAACAACAAGTCCAACATTAATACAAAAACAACAAGCTGAAACGAAGTGGCTACAAGAAGTCAAGACTATCAGCAACAATCAATTCGTGGCAATCCCATGGGTAAAAACGCCACCAGTTGGAACAAAAGGGTTACATGAACTTAAAGGAGAGACAATCAAATGAAAATGAGTCCAGAAGGTAAAAATTATATTGAGCAGGTATTAGCTGATTCAGAGGTGAAAACACTTCGTTTCTTCGGTATTGCAGGATGCTGCGGAGTTAATTTAGGTGTAGGCATAGAAGCACCAACAGAAGATGATGCTGTACAGACAATTGAAGGTATCGAAGTTGCCATTCATCCTGATATTGCACCACAATTAACAGATGTTACGATTCATGCAGAGGAAGAGAATGGTGAACTAGGTTTAGTGTTAGTAGGATATTCACCAAAATCTTGCTAAAGAGTAATTTTGAATGAAAAGTGAAGAAGATATTCGTGTGAATGTAAATGAAATTACATTGTCTAAACATTTGTTCAAGCCGTTGAATAGGAGGATGAAACGCGATGACAGTTAATCATGCTAGCGTGTTAACAAAAGAATATTTCATTTCTTATTTGATTTTGATTATGACTAGTAGAGAATATACATTAGCTCAAGCTAAATCAATTGCCCTGGATTTTTTCTTTAAAGGAGATATTGAACGCTATGGTTCTTCAACATGGTCCCCATTCGAGAAAGCTATAAAAGAAATTGAGAATGAATGAAATAGCAGTAAGTTAATTACTTCATAACAAAACTTATTTAAATAAAATTTACGTCTAGCTTAATGCTAGACGTAAAAAATACACTGTATATAAGAAAATGCTTATGTTGAAAATTTATAGAGAAGAAGGGTTTATTTATGAAAACACTTAAAGTAATCAAACAAAATGATTCTTGCTGTACTATTGCTAAGGACATTGAGGTAGAAGAAACTTTTAATGAATTAAATAAGAATTTACCTACTGTGATAATTGGCGCTGGTCCAATCGGGTTAGCTGCAGCTGCTCATTTAGTGGAACAAAATCAGTCCTTTATTTTATTAGAGGCTGGTAAAGAAATTGCTCATAATATTCGTACTTGGGGTCATGTCACATTATTTTCTCCATGGGGATATAACATCAATAAAGCTGCTAAAGCTTTACTAGAGGACACGGATTGGAAAGAGCCCGATTTAGAAACTATACCGACAGGACATGAGTTAATTGATCTCTATTTAAAGCCTTTGGCAGAGTTAGCACAAATACAATCTCACATTCAACTAAACTCAAAAGTAGTGGGGATCTCACGTCAATTGAATGATAAGATGAAATCAAAAAATCGAGTAAATCAGTCCTTTAAGATTTATGTTGAAAAGGGAGACAACGTAAAAATTATTGAGGCGAAAGCTGTTATTGATGCAACAGGTACGTGGGAAAATCCGAATCCAGCAAACTCTACAGGTGTTTGGCTACAAACTGAAAAAGTATTAGCAAATCATATCGAGTATGGAATTCCAGATATAAAGGTGAACTCTACAAAATACGCGAATAAGAAGATTGCTGTCATTGGAGGCGGTCATTCAGCTATTAATACCTTATTATCTTTAGCAGAATTAAAAAAAGAGAATCCTTCAACGAAACTTGTTTGGATTATGCGTAAAAAGTCTGTAGAAGAAGCATATGGTGGCGAAGAAAAAGATGCCTTGGAGGCACGTGGAGCTCTGGGTACACGTATTCATGAATTAGTAGATACAGGTAAGATTGAAGTAGTTACACCATTCTATATTTCAATGGTGAAAAAAGATGAAAAAATAAATATTGTTGGTATTTTAAATGGAGAACAGGAAGTATTATCTGGATTCGATGAACTCATTGTAAATGCAGGAAATCGACCAGATTTTACAATTAACAGCGAATTACGTCTTTCTATTGATACTGCAACAGAGAGTGTTCAAGCATTAGCACCACTAATTGATCCAAATGAGCATAGTTGTGGAACAGTTCGAGCACATGGAGAAGAAATACTACGACAGCCAGAAGAAGGTTTCTATATTGTAGGCGCAAAAAGTTATGGACGTGCTCCAACATTTTTAATGGCAACAGGTTATGAACAAGTTCGTTCAATAACTTCGTATCTATCAGGGGATAAAGGAGCTTCCCAACGTGTGGAGTTAGAGTTACCTGAAACAGGCGTATGTAGTATTAATCTTGTAAATAAATCGAATTTATGTTGCTAATTGGGGGAGAGATATGTTTGTTAGATCAGTTATTTATAGTGGGAGTATATTTATTAATTATTTTAATGTTTTCATATATTACACTTGAATATCTGAGAAATAAAATTAGTAAGCAATATCTTTTAATATGGTTAATTGGTGTTTTTTTACTGGACCTATAGCATTTATTATATATATTATATTGGATAAGAAAGAAGAAGCATAACTAGAAATTTAAATAGGTCGCCCATTGTGGGGAATTTTGTTAAGTTTAATTAAGACTGTTAGTGAAAGCTAACAGTCTTTTGTAACATAGTAAAGGGGGATTTGATCGGATACATTATTTATTCGTAGGATGGAACAAAAAGATTTAGCAGAGGTATTAAAAATTTATGAAGAAGGAATTGAAACAGGGATGGCAACCTTCGAAACAAATCTACCAAACGAACGAGTATGGGATAAAGGGCATCATGAAACAGCCCATTAATTAATTCCTTTTTCTTTCTATTTCTTTCATAAATGATTCTCCCTCAATATCTAAATTTGGTAGTAATTTATCTAACCACTTTGGCAAGTACCAAGAAGCTTTTCCCATTATGATCATTACTGCTGGTACAATACCCATTCTTACTACAAAAGCATCAAATATAACGCCAAATGTAAGTGAAAAGCCCATTGCTTTAATTATTGGATCTGGAGCTAACATGAATCCAGTAAATACTGAAATCATAATCAACCCTGCAGCTGTTACTACTCCACCACTATCTTTCATTCCGGCTAAAACAGCTTTACGTGCATCACCGGTATGTGTATATACTTCACGCATTCTACTAACTAGAAAAACCTCATAGTCCATTGCTAACCCAAATAAAATCCCTATCACAATGACTGGTAAGAAGCTTAATATAGGATAGGCAATGGGAAATCCAAATAAATCAATTAAATTTCCATCTTGTATAACAAATACAGTGAATCCTAAAGTTGCACCTAAAGATAGTACAAATCCTAGTACTGCTTTTAATGGAACTAGAATAGACCTGAATACTAGTACTAATAAGATGAATGAAAATCCAATAATTAACAAAGCGAATATTGGTAATGCATCACTCAGTTTTTGTGATATATCAATGTTTACCGCCGTAGTACCTGTAACCATTAATTTTATATGATTGGATTTTTCCAAGGTCTTTGCCTTTTCTCTAATATCGTTTACAAGATCTTTTGTTTCTGAATCGGCAGCTCCTGTCTCTGGAGTTATAGAAATAAGATACAATTCTCCGGAAGGTCCAGGAATTGCTGGGCTAACATTTTTAACATTGGATAACCCACTTAGCTCTTCTATAGTATCACTTAATGCTACTTGTGGATTGGTTGTTTCGCTTGAAGTTTTAGCCGCTACAATTAATGTTGAAAGATGGCCTGGGCCATAGGCTTTGGTAAGTAAATCATATGCTCTTCTTTCTGTTGTCTCTTCACTTTTCGAACCGTTATCTGGTAACGTGAGTTCCATATGGGAAATAGGGATAGCAATTATAGATAGAAGTGCAATTCCAATAATTGCTACCTTCCACGGGCGTTTTGCTACGAAATTTCCCCATCTATCTGGTGTAGTTTGTTTTTTATCACTTTTAATAATTTTGCTTATAAAACTATTCTTTCTATCTGGCCCCACTTTATGTCCCAGCAAACCTAAAAAAGCTGGAACCACAATTATTGCAATAAATATTGCGAATAATACGCAAAGGGCAGCAGAAAGACCCATCATTGTTAAAAATGGTATTTTTGCAACAGATAAACCTAAGAGCGCAATGATGACGGTTATCCCAGCAAACACTACAGCACTACCGGCTGTTCCATTTGCAATTGCTACAGACTCTTGGACAGAATATCCTTCTTTCCTTTGCACTCTAAAACGGGTCATAATAAAGAGAGCATAATCAATGCCTACTGCCAATCCCAACATTGCTGCTAACGTTATTGAAACTGAGGTAATATCCAAATAATTTGTGCCAATCATAATTAAAAAAATTCCTATAGCAAGTCCAATAACCGCCGTAATAATTGGCAACCCAGCCGCTAATAAAGAAATAAAAGTAATTGCTAATATAACGAAAGCAACAACTACCCCAATCACTTCTGTTATTCCTCCTATTTCCATTTCAGAAAATGAAACATCACCAGATAGTTCTGTTTGAATACCAGCATCACGAATATTTTCAATGTTTTCTATAATATTTTCCTTTGATTTTTCCGATACCTTGTCTGCTGCTACATTATAAGTAACAATTGCATAACCAATATTCGTATCTTTATTTAAATTCCCTAACTCTAATGGGCTTGCTACAGAAACAATATGACTATCTTTTTCTTTTATCACTTTCAATGTATCCGTAATTATATTACTAATCTCTTCAGAAACTAAGGTTTTATTTTCAAGTGCATTAAATACTAACTGTACTTGACTTGTATTAGAGGGAAACTCCTTTTTAATGAGGTGAAGGGCTTTTTCTGATTCTGATCCAGGTATAGACATGTCCTCAGAGAAATTTGACCCCAGGTTCATTGCAATAATTGCTATCACAAGGAGAATTAATATTGAGCCTCCAATTATTTTTTTACTATTGTTTGCCGCCAATTTTCCTAATTTATAAAGATACTTTGCCATTAACAGCTTCCTTTCATCCTAATTTTACATACAACACATTAAAACAACTAGTTATTGCTTAAACAAAAGGTTATTAATTGAACACCTTGTTGATTTAATGGCATAGACATAGTATATTAAGGCTAATTGAAGGTAACAATAATCAAAATAAAAACAGGTGTTATTAAATAATCATTTATTAATATTTTGTCCATTTAAAAACATATTAAAGTGAATTGGTTACTAAGGGAGGGGAAAAACGTGGTTGGTACACAAGGAAACCGAAGAACACTGTATAGTAAAAAGGTAATTATAGAGGCTTTTTTACTGCTGCTACAAGAAAAAAACTTAAATAAAATTACTGTTACGAATATTTGTAAAGTAGCAGATATTAATCGCGGAACTTTTTATTCTTATTATAATGACCCCTTTGATTTAATGAGAAGTATTGAAGAAGAGTTGATAGAGAAAATGATGAATACTATTAATATTTCGGGAGAAGAAAATATACTAAATGAACTTTTAAAATTGATACTTATAAATAAGGAGCTCTGTAAAATTATTTTTAATGAAAAAAATAGCTCTCATGTACTAAATACAGTTTTGAATTCTGCTCATGATATAACAATTGCAGAAATTAAAAAAAAGTTACCAAATGCTAATGAGACTCATTTAGAATATTTTTTCACTTATTCGACAGGTGGGATCATTAAAGTAATTCGAAAATGGATAAATGATGATATGAATATTCCAACTGAAGAAGTTGTACAAATCTTAGAAAGTATGAACGTCATGTCATCTCAATAAACGATTTGTTATTTTGAATAATTGTTCAGAGATTTTCTATAAAAAAGACCTAATTTGCGTAAAATTATTCTATATCGAATTGGCTTAAGAGATGGTAAACTTTTTAAGGGAATGTGAAGAGTTTCACTTAAATTAACGGATGCTTTACTTAAAGATCATTGAGTTGCGTAGGCAGCTCTTTTTTTCTTTGTTGAACTAACGCTGCAGTTTAGCTGAAGAGTCTTGTTTAACTTGTTGTTCAACAATCGGGCCATATAATGAGTAACAAACATGAAATTAACCCCAGGCATTTATTTTTCAAAGTGAGTGGTTTTTTTATAACATTTGACTGAATTGTGTTCAGTGATATACTATTGAATTAGATTCAGTCGTAAATAATACAGTTGGAGATGGACTATGAAGAGAATATCAAAAGAACCAGATGTAAGACGCCAAGAGTTAATGGATATTGGTTTCGAGTTATATATGAAAGGTGGAGTAAAAGGATTTAGCATAAAAGATGTCGTTAATCGAGCGGGAGTAGCAACGGGATTATTTTATTACTACTTTAAATCCAAAGAAGGGTTCGTTGATGAGATCTTAAATGATTATATTGTAAAAAATATGGAGGAAATTCAACAAATACTTAATTCTGATAAATTGACCGTTATGCAAAAGATGACAGAATCCTTAGAGACATTTTGGGCATTTGTTGAAAAACTAGCACCATATAAAAACGAGGATTCTTTTCAAACAGAACAACATTTTCAGCTCGAGCAGAAAGTATTCATGCAAATGCAACCACTAATACAACAGGTGATTGAAGATGGAGTAAGAACGAGGATTTTCAATATCGATAATCCAATTTTAGCCTCTGGATTTATTTTATACGGACTCAGTAGCATTGCTCATTCGAAGAAATTAGACCTGAATAATCAAATTAAGAAAGAAATGATTAATTTGGTATTAACCACACTAAAATACAATTAGAAAGAAGACATCTAAAAATAACTGAGTCAGGACAAAGGAGAATTTAGATGAAAATTTATATTGACGGAAAAGACATTACAAAAGATCAATTGACACAATGGAAAAGAGAACGTGTTAAAAAAGTTTTTAAAATATTAGGTTATAAAAGTGCTGAAATAAATAATCCGGATAGGATGATTGATAAGCTAACCAATCTCAAAATGGACTACTCTTATCAAGAAATGTATAACAAATTGGAATCTAAATTGAAATTCAGTGAAATGATGATGCGTATGGGTGCTGCTTTATCCGGAAATAGAAGGAAGTTTTCTTGGACAGAAATCTATTTAGACGGAATTACAGCTGAAGAAGCAAAAAAGGGCATAGATAATCTTATGTTAAATCAATCAGATGAAAACAATCGGGTGAATTTATCGGCGTGTCCTGACCACTATGCATTAAGACCATTAGGAGAAAAAGAACTTGAAGTAATTGAGGCGCCTGGAAACTCTCCTTTCCCTGCTCAGTTTTTTATTGCTTACGATGATGAAACAGGGATACAAACACCTAGAGATCATTCTTATGAATATCAATCAGTAGGTGTTGCTCGTTTGAAAGATGGCACAGTTATCGGAGGAGTTCGCCACCAAATTAAAGACACTAAAACGGGGATAAAAGTTAAGCTCTCCGTTGAATTTCCTGCACTTAGTCCCACAAGTCTTATTAAATCGCATCAAATGCATTTAGCATGTGAATTTTCTTATTGGCTACAGTGGATAAAAGGTCAAAAAAATAATAACGACAGAGCATCCTTGAATTAAAGATATAAACAATACAGTTGTTTTAATTTTCTTTTTAAGTTGAAGTTAGACAATACCTTAGTGAAATAGGCTAAACAGGAAGTGAATTTTAATGTTTGCAATATTTATAGCTATAAGTTTTGGAGCTGTTTTTGCTATACAAACAGCCATTAACGCTCAATTAAGAAAGTTCGTGGTTTCCCCTTTCTTAGCTTCAATGACCTCATTCACTGTAGGAGTAGTATTTTTAACTATTACACTATTAGTTAGTGGTTCACCCATTAGACTTATATTGTGGAAGAAGCGTCGCTGTTCTTATTAAACTAACGGGGTGCGATTGTTCAATTTGAGCAATCGCTTTTCACTAACGGTTCAGATTTGTTGAATTGTGATATACAGAATTGTATCCTAAATAAGGACAAGTTTTTTAGTGTTCTGGCTTGTTTATTAATGTTGATTGGAGAGATTATAATAGGAAATACTGATAAGTTTGAAATGATAGCTAATAAATATGACACTCCTGAAAGAATCCAAATTGCAAAGGTATCATCAGATGCCATCCAAAATTTTTTAATTGACGCTAATAGTAAGAATGCGATTGATTTTGGGTGCGGAACTGGTCTGATCGGAATGAACTTGTTAAACGAGTTTAATTCTATGCTTTTTCTGGATACATCACAGAACATGATTAATCAAATAAACCAAAAAATAACTGATTTTAATATTCAAAATGTAGATACATTATGCTTTGATATAGAAAAGGAAAGTTTATCGGATTTACATATACAAGCTGACTATATTTTTATGGCTCAGGTTCTACTCCACATTCATGATTTTGAATTAGTATTATCAAGATTATTTGATGTTCTAAATGAAGGAGGACATTTACTAATCGTAGATTTTAATAAAAATGAAAAAATAGTTTCAGATATAGTTCATAACGGGTTTAATCCAGAAGAGCTAACCGAAATAATGACTAAAATAGGGTATAAGGATATACAATTCGAAACTTTTTATACAGGAAGTAAAATATTCATGGGACATGATTCGTCTATGTTTATTCTTGATTCAAAAAGGGATCATCGGTAAGGGATTCCGTAAATTTTACTAATGTAAAGAACCGTTCCATAAGAAATGGAATTTATTGTTGAACTAGAGGTGCTTGTTGAACGGTATTAAACACATTATTATCTTTTTAAACAACAAAATTCTCTTAAAGTAATTCAGTTTTAAACAACTTTTAAAGCCTTAGTACATACTAAATGTAGTAAGGCTTTAAATTTATTAAAATGAAAATAAAACAACCTTATTATCTGTTTCAGTAAAAAAATTCAAAAGTATAGCAGAGCGTTTTAAAAAAGTTACGATGTCTCCTTAAAAGAATCTTTTGTTTCGATATTCGATACACCGAAAGTTCTTTTTTATTAATCCCAGTGCTGAGTAATCAACAGCAAATTAAGGACAAATTCATATTGGCTTAGTTAATTATAGAAACACGGAATTTATTTAAAGCAAAAAAGCAGTCAAAAAGCTCATGTATTAAGAAAACATTAAGACCACTCTATGAAGGGTGGTCTTAATGTTACTTATAAAAGAATAAGGCTGTTTTCGTGAAAATTGTTGCTCTTCAACTAACGGGGCAGCATTCCTGTTTGAAGGATGTTCGAGGTCTTGAAAGAAAAGGAGCCCTCTAGTATGATGCATGAGTGTCAACGACCATTGACCCATCATCAAACAAGGGGGACTCCTTTATGCATTCTAAATGGAATAATAAAATTAATCAGTAACTGAAAATACACTCGTTGTTGGTATGGATATTGCCAAGCGTATTCATTACGCATGCTTTGTCGATGAACGCGGGCGAGTAATAGAAAAAGCTTTTGCCGTACATCAATCGAAAAAAGGCTTCGAAAACTTGTATGAAAAGATTCTTCAAACGAAGAAGGAAGCTAATAAAAGAGAAGTAATAATAGGGATTGAGCCTACAGGCCACTACTGGATGAACTTAGCTTATTTCTTAGATCAATACGGAATCCCACTTGTCATGGTGAATACAATGCACGTAAGACGTTCGAAAGAACTTCAGGAAAAATTGCACAAAGTTAGACGAAATCGATTGGCTTGCGACTAGCAATTTAAAATATTTGAAGGGTGATTCTGATACATAGATTTTAGTAAGTGATATTTTAAATTGTATAAAGTAAAATAGTAGTAATTTATGTTTTTATATAAAAAACTACTAAAATATTTTAAAGAAGATGTGATGATTAATGGGGAAAATCGCCATTTTGGCAGAGAAACCATCTCAAGCAAGAGCTTATGCAGACGCATTTAAAATTAAACAAAAAGAGAAAGTATTTATTGAATTGGAACCTTGTTCTACTTTTCCTGAAGGTGCAGTAATTACTTGGGCAGTTGGTCATCTTGTTGAATTAAAAGAACCAAAAGAATATCAAAAGGAATGGGAGAAGTGGTCGCTTGGATCATTACCAATCATTCCTCAAAAATTTGAAGATAAAGTTGTCTCTAAAATGTATACACAATTTAATGCCGTAAAAAAAATCTTTAGTGATCCACAAATAACAATGATTTATAACTGCTGCGATAGTGAACGTGAAGGTTCAAATATCTTCTACTCACTTTTAAAAATGACGAAAGTAAATAAGCCTGTTAAACGATTATGGATCAATTCATTAGAGGTTGAGGAAATTCGAAAAGGCTTTAATAATATGCAAAGTAATGAGCGTGATCTGCTCATGTACCAAGAAGCAAAAACACGTCAAATTAGCGATTGGTTAGTAGGTATGAACTGTAGTCGCCTATATACGCTACTTTTACAAAAAAAGGGCTTTAAGGGTAGTATCTCTATCGGTCGTGTGCAATCGCCAACCGTATATTTAATTTATAAAAGACAACAGGAAATCGAACATTTCAAGCCTGAAAAATTTTATGAAATTGAAGGGGTCTTTAAAGCACAAAATGGTGTATATAAAGGGAAGGCAAAGTTAAAAACAAAAGAGCGTGCAGAGGCTGTGCAATTATTGCAACAACATGGGGTTGAACCGATGGATACGGGTCTAATTACGAGTGTAACGAACAAAACGAAGCGTATTGCACCACCAAAACTACATGCGTTATCAACATTACAAGCCGCCGCTAATAGACGTTGGAAATACAGTCCGTCACATGTGTTGAAACTTACGCAATCACTTTATGAGAAAAAGCTTGTTTCTTACCCACGTACCGATTCACAGCTCATTACACATAATGAGTTTGCTTATTTAAATGAATCATTGGCAAAATATCAGCAGCTCGTGGGAAAGACATTTAATGCGATAAATCGAGGGAATAACAAACGCTACGTCGACAGTGCCAACGTTGGGGAGCACTATGCTATTATTCCAACGAAAAAAGTGCTGACAGAAAAAGCGTTACAATCAATGAATGCGGATGAACGAAATATTTATTTTGAAATAGTCAATACGACACTCGCTATGTTCCATCAAGATTATGAATACGATGAAAAAACGATTTTAACGAATGTCAAAAATATAGAGTTTAAAACGGTAGGGAAAACAGAACTTGTAAAAGGTTGGAAAGAATTATTTTCAAATGAAAAAGAGTTAAAGGAGCGGGAAGAGTCGTTACCTGTCGTTTTCCAAGATGAGATGGTACAAAGTAAGATTTCTATTTTAGAAGGCACGACAACGCCACCTAAACCTTATACAGAAGGGCAACTCATTACGATGATGAAAACATGCGGTAAATCAGTTGAGGATGAAGAGGAAATCGAGGTGCTGAAATCGATTGATGGTATTGGCACAGAAGCAACTCGAAGTGGCATTATAGAGACGATTAAAAAGCATGGATTTATTGAAGTGCGAAAAAACATAGTGAGCATTACGCATAAAGGGAAGCTTTTATGTCGGTCAATTGAAGGGACATTACTTTCAAGCCCATCTATGACTGCAAAATGGGAAATTTACTTAAATAAAATTGGTTGTGGAGAAGGGTCTGCAAAACATTTTATTGAAAGCATAGGCAAGTTTGTTAATCAATTAATAGCCGAGGTACCTATACAGTTAGAGTCACTTACAATAGACACAGAGCAGTTTAAACCAACTGCTGTAAAAGATATTGTGACGTGTCCGACATGTAAAGTAGGAAAAATAGGTTTGCGTAAAAGCTTTTACGGTTGCTCGAATTATAAAAATGGTTGTAAACAAACGTTCCCAGGAAGGCTATTAGGAAAAAAACTAACTGAAAAGAACATTAATGATTTATGTAAGATTGGTAAAACAGCTCTGCTTAAAGGGTTTAAATCAAAGAATGGTAAACAATTTAATGCGTCACTCCGTTTGGTAGAAGGAAAGATTGAATTTGAGTTTAATGAAAAGTAATGGCGAATACTTCAGCTGGAAGATGGAGTTTACTGAAAAAAGGATTAAAAATTAAGTATAGTTTTTTAAGGTTATCTCAGCCTAAATCACTTCCAAAATGAAAGTAGGATAGCATGTTCGATAAAGAACGTGCTATCCTATTTTTATGTGAATTAGATATAATAAGTGGGTATTCAAAAAAATGCCTATTCAATGTCGTTATTGAAACTTGTTTTTATTTGTTAGTAGATATAACCCGCAGCGAGAGGCGTAGCATAGTAGGTAGAGTTACTATATTTTATAAAAGGAGTAATGTGATGACTACTATTAGAGCAATTGGAAGCTTATGTGTCACGGATAGTGATGGACACATTATTAATCATTCAGATTGGAATAACATCAACCCGATTTTTCTTCCTGTAATAAACGATGTAGTTCATACGTATTCTACCCATCTTCAAGATGACTTACATAGTGTATACATAAGGGGATCCATTCCAAGAGGAATAGGTATTGTAGGTGTAGCTGACTTAGACACAATAGCGATTACTAAGCAAAAGCTTAATAATCTGCAGCTAAAGCGGCTAAAAGACGTAGAACAAGAATTAACTCAAAAACATACTTGTGTAGATGGTATTGAACTAAGTGTTCACTGCATGGAAGCTGTTTTAAATACGTCATCATTTTCTATCATTAGTTTCATACTCCAAACCCATGGCATGTGCGTGTTTGGAGAAGACTTGATTCCTCAATTACCAAAATATAAAGCGAACGAAGCTTTAGCAAATGACCATCTTATTCATTTACAAGGTCAAATTAAAAATGCCTGTGATGATCTACAAGATAATTCAGATATAGAGGATATTAAGGATTGTTGCAAGTGGATTATGAAAATTATAGTAAGAGCAGGGCTTGCACTAATCATAACCAAAAAAAACACATATACGAGGGATTTATACCCTGCTTATAAAATGTTTTCTAAATATTACCCTGAAAAGGAAAGTGACATGAGAAAGGCACTTGAATATGCCATTACACCTATAGTAGTTACTAACCTATTGTTATCGTTTTTAAATGAATTTGGAACGTGGATCATTATTGAAGCTGATAAATGGCTAAAATTCTATAACCCTAATAGAGAATTAAATATGAAAATATAATAACTTCCGAAATCAAATTCTCGTTTGCTATCACAAATGGAATTAGTATTGTTTTTATGGCCTAGTGACGAATTGATACCACGTAAAGAAAAAAGGTAATCACAACTCTATGTGATCACCTTTTAAGTATTTACTATAAAAAAATCCATTTGATATGGATCATTTTGCTGCTCTACTATTGCGCCCAATCACTTTTGTTTATTGATTTGACTTTAAATTTTTTCCAATATATTGGACGATCTTGCGAAGTTCAGTAGATGATGGGCGTCCAAATGGACTTGTTTGTTTTTGTTGATATAGTAGTTGTCCATTTTCATCAACTAGGAAATAGGCTGGCTCTCCGTGCGTGCCATGATCCTCATATGGCGCATCCTCACCGTGATAAAATACATCGTATGCTTTTAATGTTTTTAACTCTTCATCAGCTAAGACGGTAAAAGAAAGGCGATGCTCATCGACCATTTTCTTTAAATTATCCAACTGATCCGTTGAGATGGTAATTAGGTGTACATTCTTGCTTTCAAAATAACTTTTGTTTTCTTCAAGCTCTTTTAAGTCATGAAGGCAAACAGGACACCATGATCCTCTGAAAAAGATAATAAGATGCCAACTTTTATGCTGGCTTTGATGGGATACAAAAGAGAATTCTTCTCCATTCACTGCTGGAAGAGTGAAATCAGGTACTTTATCGCGCAAATTAAATGTAGACATGCTTATCCTCCTAAAATTGAAAATCTAATAACCACCTTGTATTATTTCCTATTTTAAATCAGATATGTAAAATGAAAAAAACATATATGAAAATGCCTTGGTAAATCTTCTTCTCAACAATTTTAATGTCATTCGTTCTTTATTGAAATTTATTTATGCAACCAAGCCCAATGTCATTGTTATTTTGACATTTTTAAGCATACTTTATTGTTGGATTATTTAAAGCCAATATGGCAAACTGAATACGAAGATAAATCTCAACATGATTCATCGGTAGCTAAGGACGTAAGTATCTTTATTATGGAGATGTTCGACCAAAAATACTTATAAAATAGTTATTTACATGCGAAAGTTTAGCATTGATAAATCGGGGGTAATAGAATTGGGCAAAAGGAGATCAGTTGGATTAGAATTGCGTACTTTGTCGCTTTTAATGAGAAGACAATTGGATCAAATCACAAGTGCTACGCTAACGGAAAAAGATAACCTTACTGCCATGCATGGTTGGACGATTAGTTATCTTTTCAAAAATCAAGATCAGGATGTGTTTCAAAAGGATTTTGAAAGAGCATTTTCTATTCGTAAATCAACAGCATCTAGAATACTAAAATCTATGGAAAGTAATGGTTTGATTACAAGGCAATCTGTTTCCTACGATTCAAGACTGAAAAAAATTGTCTTAACAGAAGATGCGCTAAAAATACATGAAGATATTAAGACACGTAGAGAAATCCTTGAACAAAAATTACTAACAGGTATCCCGGAAGAGAAACTTAACGTTTTTTTTGAAGTGATGGATGCCATGAAAGAGAATATAGGATCTTGAAGAAGAGGGTATTTTGAAGCTTTATTTGACCATATAGTTAGCGTGCTAACTAAAACGAGGGGGACTGCGAATATGTTGAAAATATTTAAATACTTAAAACCGAAAGAATGGACGCTCGTTGTTGCTAGTATTGTGTTCATAGTAGGGCAAGTATATTTGGATTTAAAGTTGCCGGATTATATGGCTAAAATTACGACTCTTGTACAAACAGAGGGCAGTAAAACGAGCGAGATATGGACAGCTGGAGGGAAGATGTTATTATGTGCCCTTGGCAGTATGATATTGGCAGTCATTGTTGGCTATTTTGCGGCAAAGGTAGCAACATCTTTGTCAAAGGAATTACGAAAAGGTGTATTTGATAAAACGCTATCTTTCTCTATGGAGGAGATTAATGGTTTTTCAATCGCAAGTCTAATTACTCGTTCTACTAATGATATAACGCAAATACAGCAAACGGTTGCGATGGGGCTTCAAGTTATGATTAAGGCGCCGATCCTTGCAGTATGGGCTATTTTGAAGATTACCGGGAAAAGCTGGGAGTGGTCAGTGGCAACAGGAGTAGCTGTCATCGTTTTACTTATTTTGATAGGCAATCTGATTATCTTTGTACTACCGAAATTTAAAGTCGTTCAAAAAATGACAGATCATCTGAACCGAGTAACAAGAGAAGGTTTAACTGGTATTCGTGTTGTTCATGCTTATAACGCACAACAATATCAGGAAGAGAAATTTGAAAAAGTAAATAAAGATTTAACGGATACAAATCTTTTCGTGAACCGACTTATGGCCCTTATGCAGCCTGGGATGGGTCTGATCATGTCAGGTTTAACTCTTTCTATCTACTGGATTGGTGCTTATTTGATTAATAATGCAGGAGGTATGGATCGAATCGGTTTGTTCAGTGATATGGTCGTATTTTCGTCTTATGCAATGCAGGTAGTTATGGCATTTATGATGTTATCAATGACGTTCATTTTGCTGCCAAGAGCGGCAGTATCTGCAGCGCGTATAAATGAAGTGCTAAATACACCTCAAACAATTATGGATGGAGAATTGCAATCGTCACCTAAAGGAATCGAAGGTGAAATCGAACTGCGTAATGTTAGCTTTAAATATCCGAATGCAGAGGACTATGTTTTAGAAAATATTAGTTTTACAGCACATAAAGGCGAAACTGTCGCTTTCATTGGTTCTACTGGTAGTGGTAAAAGTACACTTATTAATTTACTTCCAAGATTTTACGATGCTACTGAGGGTGAAGTATTAGTCGACGGCATTAATGTGAAAGAGTATGCACAAGAAGCTCTTCATAATAAGATAGGGTACGTTTCTCAAAAAGTCGTACTATTTTCAGGTACAGTAAAATCTAATGTTGCCTATGGTGGTAACGGCCAGACCCCACCAACAGATGAGGAAATCAGAAAAGCGGTGGAAATTGCTCAAGGGAAAGAATTTGTGGAGAACATGGATGACCAATATGATGCGGCTGTCGCTCAAGGTGGTACAAATCTTTCTGGAGGTCAGAAACAACGTCTTTCTATTGCAAGAGCAGTGAATCGAAATCCAGAAATCTTTATTTTTGATGATTCATTTTCCGCTTTAGATTATAAAACAGACCGTCAACTTCGTTCTACGTTGAAAAAAGAAACAAAAGGTGTAACGACTTTGATTGTGGCGCAGCGAATTGGAACGATTAAAGATGCTGATAAAATCATTGTTCTTGATGAAGGAAAAATCGTTGGTATGGGAAAACATAGTGAATTGTTGAAAACTTGTAAGACTTACCAGGAAATTGCTTATTCTCAGTTATCGAAGGAGGAGTTAGACAATGCCTAATACACAAAATAAGCCCCAAAAAGGTCCTGGTGGCCCAGGTCATATGGCAGCTCCTGGAGAAAAGCCAAAAAATTTTAAAAAGCCTTGGGGCAAGTTGATTGCCTATTGTAAACCTTATTTACCAGCGATGATCTTTGCACTTGTATTGGCAACTGTAGGAACAATTTTCACGATCGTTGGACCTAATATGCTTAGTGACATCACTGATTTGATAACGGAAGGCATTACTGGTGAGATTGATATTACGGCGATTGGAAAAATAGGATTGTTCCTTGCTATTTTGTATGGATTGAGTTTTATTTTCAATTATTTGCAGGCGTTTATAATGGCTACGATTACGCAGCGAGTTTCTAAAAAGTTACGGAAAGATATATCGAACAAAATTGATAGATTACCGTTGAAATATTTTGATTCTACAACCTATGGTGATGTATTAAGTCGTGTCACGAATGATGTGGATATGATAGGACAGTCCTTAAATCAAAGTATTGGTTCGTTAGTGACAGCGGTCGTTATGTTCTTTGGATCGTTAATTATGATGTTCTCAATTAATGTGACGATGACACTTTCCGCCATTGCTGCAACTTTCGTAGGGTTTGTATGTATGACCTTTATTATTTCAAGATCCCGAAAATACTTCATACGCCAGCAGCAAGACCTTGGTAGAATAAACGGCCATATTGAAGAAATCTATTCAGGGCATGATGTCATGAAGGTGTATAACGGTGAAAAAGTAGCGAAGCAAGAATTTAATGAAATCAATGAAAGTCTTTTTAATAGCGCTTGGCGCGCCCAGTTTATGTCCGGCATGATGATGCCTCTCATGATCTTTATTGGAAATTTAGGTTATGTTGTTGTTTGTGTCGTAGGGGCTGCACTTACAGTGAAAGGTTCCATTACATTTGGTGTAATCGTTTCATTTATGGTGTATATCCGCTTATTTACGCAGCCGTTGTCACAGTTAGCTCAAGCAGCTACAAGCTTGCAGTCAACTGCCGCAGCAAGCGAACGTGTATTTGAATTCTTAAATGAAGAGGAACTTGAAGACGAAAGTAATAAGAAAGCCACTTTAGATGCCAAAGATGTTACAGGCAATGTGGAATTTAAAAATGTTAAGTTTGGCTATACGAAAGAGAAGCTAATTATTAAAGATTTCTCTGCGCAAATAAAAGCAGGTCAAAAAGTTGCCATTGTCGGACCTACCGGGGCTGGGAAAACAACGCTTGTTAATCTTCTTATGCGTTTCTATGAAGTAGATAGCGGGGAAATCATGATTGGAGACGTACCGACTAAATCGATTTCTCGTAAAAATGTTCACGATTTATTTTGTATGGTGCTACAAGATACTTGGCTATTCGAAGGTACCGTTAAGGAAAATATCGTGTATAACAAGGAGCATGTAACCGATGAAAAAGTGATTTCGGCATGTAAGGCAGTCGGTCTGCACCACTTTATTAGAACTTTGCCAAAAGGTTATGACACGATTTTAAACGATAAAACGAGTTTATCTGTTGGGCAAAAACAGCTTATTACCATTGCAAGGGCCATGGTTAAAAAATCACCGTTGCTTATTTTAGATGAAGCTACTAGTTCCGTTGACACACGTACTGAAGCACTTATCCAAGAAGCGATGGATAAATTGATGGTGGGAAGAACATCATTTGTCATTGCCCATCGACTTTCAACTATTAAAAACGCCGACTTGATTTTAGTGATGAAAGACGGAGATATTATTGAAAGTGGAAATCATGAAGAACTGATTGCAGAAAAAGGATTTTATGCGGATCTATATAATAGTCAGTTTGAAGATGTTTCTTAAAATTGAATGCCAACTTTCGTTTTGACTACTGAACAGTGTGTAGTTTAATAAAAAGTGTTTGATAAAAATCACCTCGTTTCTTAGGGGTGATTTTTTTATTTTGATCTCTTGAAGCGATAAAGTTTAAAAGGTGGGTGATAAATCAAAGTTAGGCGATAAATTTAAAAATTGTTTCGATAAATATTGAATTTGTTTCGATAAATCTTAAAATTGTTTCGATAAATCTTAAAATTGTTTCGATAATTCAATAAAAAGTTTCGATAAATTTATTTTGAGCATTATACTAAGAGAAAATAAAGGTGTGTTAAAGATTTAGTAGAGTAAGGGCTCTAAAGAGTTGAATATTAGGAATTGGAGGTTTCAAATGAACAGTATTTTATCAGCATGATAAAGCAAATCAATGGAGTAATATTGTAAAATTGCCGCAAGAGGTTGGGAATAAAATGAAATTTACTTTAATGTTACTATTAGTTTAAATAGAATTTTACATAAATAGGAGGATTAAAATGGAAATTCGTTCAGTTAAAGGTTCAGACTACTATGTGATTTCATCTCTAATTAATGAGTGGTGGGGTGGCAGGAATATGTCTGCTATGTTACCAAAATTATTCTTCGACCATTTTACACAAACAAGTTTCATTGCAGAAAAGGATGGTAAACTTGTAGGTTTTCTAATAGGATTTCTTTCTCAAACTCATTCAAATGAGGCGTATATTCATTTTGTTGGGGTTCATCCTGAACACAGAAAGCATAATATTGGGAAACATTTATACAATAAATTTTTTAATGTGGTAAAGCAAAATAATCGATGTATTGTTCGTTGTGTAACGTCACCTGTTAATAAAGTTTCGATTGCCTATCATACTAAGATGGGTTTTGAAATTGAAGATGGAGAGAGAATTGTTGATGGTCTATCAATCAATACAGACTATGACGGGCCAAAGCAAGACAGAGTTTTATTTATAAAAAATTTAGATTAGATTTAGTTTCTTATTAAACAAACGCATGCTTTACTTCAATATGGAGTAGAGCTTTTTTCTATTTAAACTTTCGTGGGAAATTAACTTAACAAATGGTTGTCTTTTTAAACATTGAGATATATTTCCATGGATTAGATTGACATGAGAAGTGTATTAAGCCTATAATACATTACGAAGGGTGTATTATAGGCTTAATACACTTTTGTATTTTTGAGAATGGTGTATTAAGCTGTTAATACATCAAGATCGATTAGCGGGGTAATGGCTATATAATATTTCGGGTAGTTCTTTAAAAGTACTTAGCCCACCATTATGCTCAAACTGTATTAAGTGCTTAATACACGAAAATATAATTTTCTAGGAGTTGAGTTAATTGACTGTAAAGTTTAATAATCGGGATCCAGTGTACGTCCAGGTTATCCGGCATTTTAAAGAGCAAATCGCCAAAGGGTATTTTGAACCTGGCCAGGAGATTCCATCAAGAAGAGAGCTAGCCAACCAGCTGAAGATTAACCCAAATACTGCACAACGAGCTTATAAGGAAATGGGGGAACAAGGATTGATTTTTACTGAGGGGAATATGCCGAGCTGTATTACTAAAGATGAAGCGGTCCTTAAAAGTGTCCGTGAGGAATTGATTATCGAAGCGGTTGACTTATTTTTAAGTTCTATTAAATCCATTGATGTGCCGTTATCCGAAGTATTGGAGCTAGTTAAGAAAAAGCATGATGCTGAAAGCGGAGAAGCGGAGGAATCGAAATGATCGAAGTAAAAAATGTCGAGAAAAAATACGGCAGGAAACGGGTATTAAAAGGTCTTTCTTTTACTGCTGAAAAAGGTGAAATTACTTGTTTAATCGGTATTAACGGAGTAGGGAAGACGACGATCATGAAAGCTATTATGGCGCTCACTCCGATTAATAGCGGTGAAATTTTGATCGATGGGGAAAAAATCCGAAAAGAAAGCTTTGAAAAAGTTACCTTTATTCCAGATACGATTACGATGTTGCCGCAAATGAAGATTTGTGAAGCCTTTGCATTCATGGCCGATTTTTATAAAAACTGGGATCCCAAAAGGGCAGAAGAGTTGCTGCAATTTTTTAAACTAGATCCTACTGAACGGATTGCCAATTTATCAAAGGGGAATATGGCTAAAGTCAATATGATATTAGGTCTGGCACTGAATGTGGATTACTTACTGATGGATGAACCATTTTCTGGTATTGATATTTTTTCTCGGGAGCAGATTGCCGAAGTGTTTACAAGCCATTTAATTGAAGACCGTGGTGTGATTATTACAACCCATGAAATTAGTGATATAGAACACTTGATTGATAGAGCAGTGCTCATTGATAACGGTGAAGTATTAAAGGAATTTAGCGTAGAGGAAGTGCGTGAAAAGGAAGGGAAATCAGTCGTTGATGTCATGAGAGAGGTGTATCGTGGATGAAAAACTATTTAAAACTTCTTAATTTCGAAGTAAATCGATTTTTCAAACTATACCTAACTTTAATAGGATTGATCATAGTAAGTCAATTCATTGGGGCAGTTGTCGTGTCAAAAGGATATATGAATGACGTGGATCAAGTGATGTATAAAAATCAATTATCAATGAGCGAATATACTGAAGAATACGGGTTATTTTCTTTTAATCAGTTCGTTGGTTCTGAATGGTTTCTGCTACCAATCTTTTTTAGCATAGCCATATTGATGATTTATGTTTTCTTTATTTGGTATCGGGACTGGTTTGGAAAAAATACATTTATTTATAGATTATTAATGTTGCCAACTGAAAGAATTACTATTTATTTCTCAAAATTAACGACAATTATGCTTTTAGTACTTGGTTTAGTTGCCTTGCAAATAGTATTAATCTCAATCGAAATGCAAATTGTTAATAGTATTATACCAACAGATTTACAATCGCATTTTTCATTTAATGATGGATATAGTTTAGAAAGGCTTTATCCGAATACCTTAACGGAATTTATCCTGATTTATGGAGTCGGGCTAATCTTTGTAGCAGTTCTATTCACGGCCATTTTAATTGAACGAAGCTACGGTTTAAAAGGCATTTTTATCGCAATCGTTTATGGAATGCTATCGTTCGGAGTATTTATTGCGCCACTATTAGTAAATAGGTTATTAAATGGCTATTTTTACTCACTAGAAGTCTTCTTAATGGAACTGGTAATGGGCATTATCGTATTAGTCAGTGCCATTTGGATCGCAAATCATTTGCTAAAATGTAAAATCAGGGTTTAAGGGGGGATGACAATGAAAAAATATTGGAAAACGATATTGATTAGTTTAATCATAGTGACGACAATCGGTTCTTACTATATTCAACAGGTAATGGCAAATAATGTATCTCTTAAAATTGAAACTACTAACGGAAATAAGGGAGAAATAGATAATCTTATCATTCATGCAATTTATCAAAGTCGTGATATTTATAGTAGGTTGGATATATCAAAGGATGGTACGAGTAATCAGAGTGGGTCTTTTATTGGAGAGTTGAAGGGACGATATTACCCTGGGATGTTTCAAAAATATATTCAAGAACACCGTAAGTTTATGCGTGGAAAAGAAGCAAATCCTGGTCAGTATTTTGAAGATGAAGACCGTTTAATTTACACGATTTTTTCAAATAAAGAGGGTCGAGATTCTTTCACTCTGCAAATCGATATACTTGATAAACATACAAATGAAAGTTCTTCATTTGAAATCAATATGCCAGACCAAATAAGATATGACTGGATCAATGAGAGTGATGTCTATGTAGAAAATGGAAAAATAAAAATATTAGCAACAAGCAATCTCAATAATGAGGAAGAGCTGCACTTATATACAGTTGATGAAAACAAAAAGGAATTAGAACAAGACTCAATTATTGCAAAAATGGAGTCAGAAGAGAAAAGCAGGGCCAGCATCTATATATTTAATGAATATAATAAAGTACAAAATGAAAATTATATCTTATATATGGTTGAAAAATACAAATATTTAGAAGATGGTGAGCGTAAAACTATCTCTAGCCCAATGTATCTGTATAACTATCTGAATAATGAAGAGAAGGAGTGGACAATTCCGGCCGAATTAAAACCATATAAGCACTCGATCATTCTTCAAGGAACATATATATTTATTCCTGTTCGTTCAACCAATGGGTTAGTACTGAACCGTTATAATATAGAGAAGAATCAGTGGGAAGAACCTTTCAGCTTTAAATATCCTAGCATTGCTAATGCTAAAGAAAAACCTTCTATACAGATTACAGATGGTAAGCTATATTTACTCGATCGTGTTTCGGATGGTCATTTGTTCCTTATCGGCGATTTACGTACAGGTGAACCATTATATGAAGGTAAAATTATTATTGAAAATAAAGAAAAACTAGATGCAGATTACTCACTTTATATCGAGCAAATAGCAAATATATAACAACATTCATTTTAATAAATAAGAGTAAGCAGCTTTGGCAGGTATGAATTCTATGATTCATATCTGCCGTTTTGTGTTCCTTCGGTGGATATTTGTGAAATACTAATGACAGTATACGGATAATGAAATTAGTCACAAGGGAAAGTTAAAAGCAACTTTTCTTATTAAGCTAACGGAGTAAGTTAGTTAAGGAATTAAAAACTTATGTATTCAAAGGGAACATCTTTGACGCAAAAATTAAAGGTAAATTCATAGAAGGTTTCAAAAAATTTCAAAATTTTGAACGAAATGAAACATCTCTCCGTCTAATGGAGGAAGGAGGCGAAAAGGATGGAATGTGAAATCGTGCAGCGTGCTATTCGTGGGGATCATCAAGCGATACTTTCACTTATTGAAATGGATGAAGAAATTTTATATCGCATGGCTTTTACATATCTGAAAAATGAGCAAGACGCTTTAGACGTGATGCAGGACCTAGTTTATAAGGCACTGAGAAAAATGCATACCGTTAAACAGCACGAATATGCCAGAACATGGCTCGTGCGCGTCTTAATCAATTGTTGTAAAGACCATTTGCGAAAACGCCAACCAACCGTTTCAATTAAGGAGCATCACCAAGTTGAATGGGTTATCTACTCTGATATGGAGCGGTTATTGGAACATTTATCTTTGTCGGAGCAGCAACTCGTCTATATGAAATATTTTCAGCAACTAAAAAACAAAGAAATTGCTGAGCTCAATCAAATTCCGGAGGGGACTGTAAAGTCTAAGCTTCATTACATACTAAAGAAGCTTAGAAACTTCGCTGGAGAAAAGGAGGACTGGCTATGAGTAAACTACCGATTGACGTTCCAAAGGAGAAACTTCAACAAGTACGGATGGATATGTTTCGTAAAGTTCAACGAGAAAAAAGAACAAAGAAGCGCATTTCTTCGGTTGCAATAGCCTTTTTGCTGTGCCTAAGCTTTTTATTTTCTATTCGCGTTTCTCCTACAATTGCTAGCCATGTTGCAAAAATACCTGGCTTTCAAGCAATTGTATCTGCAGTTGTAAGAGATAAAGGGATAAAAGATATTGTGGACAATGACTACTATGAAGAAATCAATGCGACCAAGTCTAAAAATGGCCTATCGCTTACATTGCAAGGCGTAATTGCAGATAATACGGGATTAGTACTTTACTATGACGCCGATGCATCATTTGATATGTCGGAATTACACTTGGAGGAAGTTCAAATGTTCCAAGGAGGCGAAGAAATTGAAGGCGGAGGTTCATTTAGAAGCAATCAATTAAATCAAACAAGTTTCTCTTCTTCGGTAGATTATAGTTTTTCAGAGCCTTTCGCTTATACTTCAAAGGATTTTAAAGTGGTTTTTCGTTTTTATGAAAAAGATAAGGGGAACATTGAAATTACGATACCGTTTTCACTACAAAACGAAATCGCAAAGGAAAAAATTATTACTGCGAATCGTACTGTAGACGTCGGTGGTCAGAAATTTACGATTACACAAATTCGCCGTTCTCCACTAAGAACGGCAATCGATATTGAATTAGATGAAGCGAATACGATGCAAATTTTAGCGCTTGATGATTTTGCGGTCGAGACGGAAAATGGGGAGCGAAGAGAAGGCATGAAATATGGCTTGTCATTAGGCGGTGATATTCGCGACGGCAAAATCACGCTTAATTTACAAAGTAATTATTTCCATGATTCAGATTCACTCAAACTATTAATTGGAGCTGTTCAAGCCGTTCCGAAGGGTGAGGATTTTATCGAAGTTGATTTTGGCACAAAGGAAGTACTTACGAAGCCCGATTATTTGGATTGGGATATATCCGTAACGGAGCAAAGTGTATCAATTGCTGCAAAGAAATGGGATGATCGAAGGGCGCATTCGTTTCTAAATAGTGCTGTAAAAGCAGATGGTACGACGTTAAAATATAAAGGTAGCTCGTTCTCAGATGATGAGCAGTACCTATTTGAGACGGAGAACTTTGAAAAATATGATGGTAAAGCAAAAATGTATTTAAACTATTTCTTCAATCCTATTGGAGAAAATATTGAACTGAATATTCCACTGAAATAAAGTAAAGATGTTCAAAAAGGCTCTCCTTTTTGAACATCTTTTTAATATTTCCGTATTTGTGGTAATACCTCTTGAAACGTAAAGTCAAACAAAGACGTCTAATTGGTTAAATTTAACTACGTGGAGGGAATATGAGATTAATACTACTGATAATAATGATGTCTATATCTCTAACTACAATTTTTCCAATTCAAAGCCATGCTTTGAGTTGTGTTGAATTAGAAGGACCAGCTATTAACCATTTTGATACTGCAATCGTTGGGACGGTTTTAGATGTGAAAAATGATAGTGTACGAGAAGGATTCACAGGACTAATAGAGACAAAAAAGTATGTCTTGATCGATATTGAGAAAAGTTGGAAAACAGAAGTGAATTCCCAATTAATTTTTGAAGCTGATTTTACATGGGCTTATAACTTTGAAAAGGGGAAAAACTACATTATTTATTTGAACGAAGAAAAAGGGAACTACTTTAATAGTCCTTGTAGTCCAGTTGTTTTAGTAGAATCAAATAATGATTATGAACATTTACTTGGGGAAGGTCTAAAACCGAAAAAAGAGGTTAATTTAGGCTATAAAATGTTGTTCAAGCATGATAAGGATTTAGATTTTGAACTTGTGATTTTAATAATAGCCATTTCGTTAATCTTATTTTGGAGATGGAACTCAAAGAGAGTCAAATCATCTAAGAAAGTAGATTAAACTTATTGAGCTAACGGGGGCGAATAGAATGTTGAACAAACAATAAAAAAATGGGAAGTAAGACTGTTGATGATAAAGTAATTGTAAATAACTCTAGTTGTCTGCATGCAATTTTTCACTAGCAGTGTAGGATAGTGGAAGAAGGCAATTATTTTAAACATAAAAAAGAGGTGGAAATTCGTGGATCAACTGCTTCAGCATTTACAAATAGTTGGCGTACATAATCTAAAAAGTGATACTGTAATTATTTTGGGAATTTTAGAAAGTAGACTTCATCTTGCTTCATGAAAGAAGGTAACTTGTATGTTGTAACGGGTATTTCTAGCATTGACTGGAACACATATTCATATAAAAGGAGGAAACGGCAAGTTGAAACTAATTTGTAAAGTATGTAATTTAGAAATTTCTGAGCCATTAACGGAATTAAAAGACCTGAATTTGATTAATGAAAACGATGGCCAAGATTATATTACTAGAGGCTTCTATTTAATTCAAGAGGAAACAGCTTATGAAATATTAAAAGGATCTATCATTATAAACATCAACGATTTTTCAATTCAAACCACCATTCAGACAGCAGTAGATTAAATGGTTGTTGTGGTCTTGACGGCTGTGATGGAATGAACAGGGTTTGCTTGCATGATCATGAAATTGGTACGGAATACTCTGATTGTTGGATGTTTCATAAAGTTGTATTAAATCCAGAACTAGTTCAACTTATTTAAGATGTACACTAATACCTTTTGCAGGCCTAAGTACAAGCCGATATCGGATACAGTTATGCGGCGGCATAATTAAGCGCGAAAACCTAAAGTTTGTGTAGTTATCTTCTTCATGCCAATGAGCATATACTTTAATTACGAAGATCGTTTTTTCTTCTTCAATTTAATGGCAGGTTCTTTATGCAGGTCTATGTACTGGGTGCACTACAATGTCCCTGGTGCTCCATTTTTATTAGACTAAAATATGGAGGCGGAAAATTGAATGATGATAATGAAGTTTTTGTAGATAAAGAAAAACGAAATGATTTAAAAATGAAAGAAGAACGGAAAGAGGGAGAACCGACTCCAGCCTTCAAAGGGGCTTCGTGGGCAGCGCTATTAGTAGGCGTTGCGTCTTATCTTATAGGTTTGTTTAACGCAACTATGCAATTGAACGAAAAAGGATTTTACTTTGCAGTTTTAGTATTCGGACTTTATTCTGCAATATCTTTACAAAAAGCAGTTAGAGATAAAGATGAGGGAATACCAGTTACTACTATTTATTATGGTCTTAGCTGGTTCGCCCTTATCGTATCTATTTCATTAATGGCCATCGGTTTATACAATGCAGGAAGTGTTGTTTTAAGCGAAAAAGGATTTTTTGGGATGGCATTTGTTCTTAGTTTATTTGCAGCAATAACAGTTCAAAAGAATATAAGAGATACGCAGCGGGCAAGAGAAAAAGCTTGAGTTATATGGAAAGGAATGGAGGAAGTATTTTCCTTAGCATTTACCGTGACAAAAGCTTGTGAATATGTGGGGGAAATTTAAAAAATGAAAGAAAAGCCAACGTTTTGAAGGTACATTATTCAAAACGTTGGCTTTTTATATCTAATGAAATTACAAGCAATGGTGACGGTCTGAAATAATTTGTAATTTAATCTCTTGTTAAAATTTGGTTTAAATGCTATCATATGAATATATTTTATGAATATTCATAAATAATATTCACGAAAGAAGGAGATCATCTATGGCAAGGGGAAAAAAAGTTTTTTCAGAGGAAGATAAAAGTCTGATTAAAAGTAAATTGAAAGATGAGTGCATGGCATTTTGGATTTCTCCGGGTTATAAAGAAACAAGCATTGGCGCTTTGTGTAAAAAAGCAGAAATATCAACAGGTACTTTTTATAATTTATATTCAAGTAAGGAAGAACTTTTTTTTGAAGTTCTGTATGACATTCAAGATACTATTTATGAAAATTTCATTGAGCGAATTGAACAATGCCCCGAAAAGTCCGGCTTTGAAACTGCCATAATCCAGCTTTACTATGAATACGAAAGCAAACCATTTCTTTATGACGTGAAAACGACTGATTTCACTTCGTTTTATAGTAAACTTTCGGAGGAAATGAAAGAAAAACTAATATTTGATAGTAGTGAACTTTTTCGTACAGCAATCAAACGAGCAAATCTTAAACTAAAGGTTCCTGAAAATTTAGCCTTTTCTACCTTCACCGTTCTTCTTTCAAGCATTGCAAGTAAAGAAGGAATTTCAAAGAACTGTGATCATTTAGCTGCATTTCAATTTATGACGAAGCAGTTGGTAGCAAGCATTTTTGAGTAAAGGCTCTATTGCAAATAATAAATAGGAGGAGATATCAATGGACTTTTTTTGGCGTATTATAAACTTTCTAAAAGAAACAGCACCTTTCTTTATCGCAATGAATATCATTTTAGCAAGCTTCCTACTGATCTTAGGGTTAGTTTTAATGTCCAAGAAGAATAGAGAACAGAAGGCGAAAAAGATTGCAGGAATGGTTTGTTTATCATTTTCAATGTTGTCCTTTCTAGGTGCAATGTCCAATGCATTTTTTTCTTTTATCGTATTTTAAAAATAGGAGGATACAAAGATGTTAGACAAACTACAAAATATTATGGATGCAGCTTGTAAATGGGGAAATAAAAATTTAGGAACCTCTATTCAATACCCTAAACCAACAAAAAATTCTATGGTATCCAGTGCTTTTTCAAGTGGAATTATTGGTAGTGTAATGACCATCTATGGACTTCTTTTTAAGAATATATGGGTTTTGTTATTTGGTGTGCTTGGCATAATAAGCAGTGCTTTCATATTCGGGAAAGTGAAAAAAACGATTAGATAATAGTTTTACAATCTTTTTTGCCCGTAACAGCCTAATTAATGAAAACTTATCCCTATCAAATAGACAGACTTTTGCAGCCATCTGGTCTCGAGATTCAATCGAGATGGATGGTTGTTTTATTTTGGAATGGATGACAAATACATAAAACATAGTTGACTTATTGGTTTTATATGTTTAAAATCGTATTAATTGTTCGAATATATCGAATGATTAATCAATACGAGGAGGGTTAAGAATTGACTATTGAAATACTATCAAAAGAGTTGAGCCGCTTATTTGAAGAAATAGTAGAAAATCGTCGTTATTTACATCAAAACCCAGAGCTTTCTTTTCAAGAAGAAAAAACATCCCGCTTTATCGCGAATACATTAAAAAGCTATGGAATCTCTGTGCAAGAAAATGTTGGTGATAAAGGTGTAGTTGGAATTGTTCAAGGAAGTGAACATGGAAAAACGATTGCATTTCGCGCAGATTTTGATGCATTACCTATCGAGGATCAAAAAGAAGTTACATATAAATCCACAGTGCCTGGCGTTATGCATGCCTGTGGTCACGATGGACATACGGCTGCTTTACTCGCGGTGGCAAAAGTTCTTCAAAAACATAGGGACAGCATTCATGGAACAGCTAAATTTATTTTCCAACCAGCAGAAGAAAAACCACCAGGTGGGGCGAAGTTTATGATTGAAGAAGGGGTTTTAGATGGAGTGGATTATGTATTTGGTGCACATTTGGCGACAGACCTTCCAGTTGGCAAGCTGTCAACTGCTTCAGGTGCAACAATGGCCTCAGTTGATGCCTTTACGATTCAAATTTTCGGTAAAGGCGGGCATGGAGCTCGACCTCATGAAACGAAAGACTCCATTATTGCCGCAACACAACTAGTTCAACACCTACAACAAATCGTTAGTCGTCGTATTAACCCAACAGAAGCTGCCGTTGTAACAGTAGGAAGTATACATGCAGGGAATGCCTTCAATGTAATTGCAGATTCAGCTGTTTTAGAAGGAACCGTTCGTGCATTAAATAAAGATGTTCGTGCTCAGATAGAAAAGGAAATCCGAGCAATTCTAGAAGGGTTAAAGATTACAAATTATATAGATTTTGAATTAGATTACTTACATGGTTACCCAGTACTAGTTAATCCGGTGGAAGAAGCTAAAATTGTGGAGCAATTCATAAAAGAACAGTTTGGAGATAGTGCTTTTATTCAAAAAGAACCGGTGTTAGGAGCGGAAGACTTTGCTTACTATTTACAAGAAAAACCCGGAAATTTCTTTTATGTAGGCGCTCATAATGAGGAACCAAATACACAATATCCTCACCATCATCCAAAATTTGATTTTGATGAACGAGCACTACTCAATACAGGGGAAATATTCTTGAAAATAGCTAATCATTTCTTGATTGATTAAAAATGAAAATCAATAGAATGGAGCGCATATTCTCTGTTTAGTGGCAAATTAATCTGGAGGAATGAATACCATGATTGTCTTTAAACATATCGCAAAAGAATTTTATCAAAAGAAAAAGAAAGTAGTCGCTTTAAATGATGTTTCTCTAGAAGTTCAAAAAGGCGATATATATGGAATTATTGGCTATAGTGGAGCGGGTAAAAGTACATTAATTCGGATGGTAAATGGCTTAGAAAATCCGACTTCTGGGCAAATCATCGTAGACGGAAAGGATATTCAAACATTAAGTCCAAATGAGAAAATTTTAAATAAGAAAAAAATTAGTATGATTTTTCAACATTTTAATTTACTTGAGTCTAAAAATGTTTTTGACAATGTCGCTTTGCCATTAAAACTCCGTAATGAAAGTAAAGATGCGATTGATAGAAAAGTGAAAGAAATGCTTTCATTTGTAGGGTTAGAAGATAAAGATAAAAACTATCCGAACCAGCTTTCTGGAGGTCAGAAGCAACGTGTTGGGATAGCACGTGCGCTGGTTACAAATCCTGAAATTTTATTATGCGATGAGGCAACTTCTGCACTCGATCCTAAAACGACAAAATCAATTTTAAAATTGTTAAAACGAGTAAATGAACAGTTTAATATAACGATTTTATTAATTACACATGAGATGGAAGTGATTCGTGACCTTTGTAATAAAGTAGCTGTGATCGAAAATGGTCAATTAATCGAATCAGGAAATGTTATTCAAGTATTCGGTCAACCGAAAGAACAAACTACTAAAGATTTTGTAGAAACGGTTATTCCTAATAAAATTCCAAAAGACTTATTGGACTTTTATCAAAAAAATCAACAGTCGTATACTTTATTACGGCTAAAGTTTTTAGGAGAAAATACGGCTAGCTCGTTATTATATCAACTAAATAAACGTTTCAATCATGTAGAAAGCAATATTGTCTTTGCCAATGTTACAGAACTAGAGGGAACTACTTTAGGCATCTTTACTATCGCATTTTCTGCAAATGAATCAAACATTCAAGAAATTAAAGCATTTATTAAAGAGTTTAATGTCATTGTAGAGGATGTGAAAATATGAATCGGATTTCACCGGATATAATTTGGCAGGCTATGACCGAAACTGTTTATATGGTTTCTGTTTCGTTATTAATTGGAACGTTATTAGGGCTACCACTTGCACTGTTTTTAGTACTCACAAGGCCAAATGGTATTAAAGAAAATAAAATTGTTTATTTCATTTTAAATTCAATCATTAATATTATTCGTTCGTTACCGTTTATTATTTTGCTCGTAGCGATCGTTCCGTTCACACGTTTAATCGTCGGAAAAACATATGGTACGGAGGCAGCGATCGTTCCGCTTATTATTTACATTGCCCCATTTATTGCACGATTAGTGGAAACATCTCTATTAGAAGTGAATCCTGGAATTATCGAATTAGCAAAATCTTTCGGCGCGAAGCCTTTACAAATTGTACGACATTTTTTAATTCCTGAGGCACTTGCTTCTATTATATTAACGTTAACAACCGCAACAATTGGATTGATTGGAGCAACGGCGATGGCTGGTACAGTTGGGGGCGGTGGAATAGGTAATTTAGCCATATCACACGGTTATCAACGCTTTAATACATTTGTCATTATTTTAACTGTTGTTATTCTAATTATTATTGTGCAACTTATCCAAACGCTAGGCAGTTATTTAGCGAAAAAAATTAGACATCAATAAAAAAGGGGTCTTACGTTTATGAAAAAATATATTTCAGCATTTCTTATAATATCGCTTGCTATTTTTTTAGTAGCCTGCGGGAATTCAGATTCTGACTCAAGCTCATCAGATGAGAAGAAAACAATTAAAGTTGGTACGTCACCAGGACCTTATAGTGAATTATTTTTAAAAGCCGTAAAGCCGATTCTTGAAGATGAAGGATATAAAGTGGAAGACACGGAATTTACAGATTTACGACAAGCGGATGTTGCTTTAGCGGATGGTGGTATTGATTTAAACGTGGACCAACATACAGCTTACATGAACAATTTCAATAAGGAAAGTGGCTCAACTCTTGTTGCTGTAACAGCTGTGCCAACAGTTCCAGCTGCTTTATTCCCTGGTAAAAAGAAATCAGTAGATGAGGTTAAAAAAGGCGACGTAATTGGTATTCCTCAAGATCCATCAAATGCAGCTCGTGCATATGCAATTTTACAAAAAGCAGGTTGGATTAAAATTAAAGACGGTGTAGATCCAATTCAAGCAACAGCAGAGGATATCGTTGAAAATAAATATGAGTTAGAAATTAAAGAAATGGAATCGGCTCAAATCCCACGTACATTAGAAGACTTGGACTACGGTGTAATCCCAGGAAGTATCGTGTATTCTTCAGGAATTGATGCGAAAAATGCAATATTGCAAGAAGATGTTGTGAAAAATTACGAGTTAGTAGCAGTAGTAGATGAAAAAAACAAAGATACCGATTGGGCAAAAGCTGTAAAAGACGCCTATAATTCTCCAGAGTTTAAAAAATACATGGATGAAAATAATCAAGATAACTATTGGTTCATCCCTAAAAATGATTAATCCTAGTGAAATCTGTATTTATTGCTAGAAGTTCTCTAGTGGTAAAAGAATTTGAATAACAAAAATTGATATGTTCATCGTTTCTTTTATTCTATTGAAGGAATCTATTTTGATTGATTATTGTCAAAATGGATTCTTTTTTTGTATGTTAAAATAAACGATTTTTTGATACCTTAATATTTCCATAAATCACATTAGTTGTTACTAGTTTTTGTATTAACTATACTTACGTTGTAGTTATATAGAAAGGGTGATTGGATGAGTAAGAACTTTATTATATTTGGAGCGAGCCAAGGGTTAGGAGATGCATTTGTAAAGGGGTTACCAACAAAAGGAGATACAGTATGGGTGGTTTCTCGAACACGACCAAGCAGTTTAGATATAAATGATGGCGTAAATCGGAAATGGCTCGCTATTGATTTATCTAGTCAACAACATATTCCTGCTTTAAAAGAAAGTTTACAAGGCGTTGCTATTGATGTTTGTATTTATAATGTTGGAGTATGGGAAAAGCGTGGTTTTGAAGATGACTATACGTTTGATAATGATGAGATTGGGGATATTGCAAACTTAATTAATATTAATTTAACTTCCACGATTACATATATTCAGGCATTATTACCCAATTTAAGACAGGCCGAAAATGGAAAAATAATTTTAATAGGATCGACAGCAGGTTTAGATCATACGAATAATGCGCAAGTTTCGTTTGTGACATCTAAATTTGGCTTGCGAGGTATTACAAATGCTTTACGGGAGCATGTGAGAAAAGATAAGATCGCTGTAACGTGTATTAATCCAGGAGAACTGGCTGCTGAAGTACCTTTTGAAGAAGGGGCTGAAAAAGCAATTAAATTGTACGAAGGTACACGTATTCCTGTACAAGATATTGTAGCCATTGTCCAATGTGTGATTAATTTATCACCAGTTTCCTGTGTGAAAGAGATAAATATTCCTGCAATTACAGATATGAATGTATAATTCAGTATAAAAAACGGCTCACATGTTGAACGATTGTGTTCAATATGTGAGCCGTTTAAAATGATGTCAGTAAATTAGGTTCTATAATATTTTTTGGGGTATTCACACATTTGCGCGCATAAAAAAGCACAGATTCACTGATTTATATATACTTGAATTGTCGAGAAACAAGTAATAGAAAGGTGAACTGTGCAAATGAATTTTAACATGAATATCCCAGGATTAAAAGATGTAGAGATTACGAAAGTAGAAGAAATAGGCGATCGAATCGCATTATATGTACAATTGCCAAAATGTACGCATCAATGTCCAGTTTGTAAAAAAGAAACTTCGAAGGTTCACGATTACCGTATACAAAAGATCAATCATTTATAATGGTTTGAACGTTTAACTATTCTTTTCTATAAACGTCGTCGTTATGTTTGTAATTGTGGAAAGCGTTTCTCTGAGAATTCCCCCTTCGTAGATAAATATCAACGCTACTCAAAAGAATGGAATCAAGTGGTGAGTATACGTGCTATAAAAGCTAAAACATTTAAGGAAGCTGCAGAAGTACTAGGTACATCAACCACCACGGTCATTCGCCGTTTTAAAAAGGTTGCGAATAAACAATTAGTAGAGGGTGTACGTTTACCAAAAGCAATCGCGATTGATGAGTATAAAGGCGATACAGAGGCAGGTACGTATCAACTAATAATTGCGAATGCGGAGACGCGCGAACCGATTGATATTTTACCGAATCGTAAAAAATTACTTAAGTCAGTATGGAGCAGATGTTGAGATAGTAGTCATGGATATGAATCCAAGTTTTAAAGCAGTTGTTCGTCAATCGCTAGGTCGACCTGTTATTGTGGCAGATCGCTTTCATTTTAGCCGTTATATCTATTGGGCAATGGATGAAGTGCGCCGACAAGTACAAAAAGAATGGGACAAATACAATCGCACAAAGTGTAAACGTATGCGTCATGTGTTTTATAAACGTGCATCTAAATTATCACCAAAACAACAGTGGTACTTACAGCGCTATACAGAAATGTCTGAAACATTAAAAGTAGCTCATGAATTAAAGGAAGCCTATTGTGAATGGTTTGATTTGGCAAAGACAAAGAATGATGTCGTAGAAGTGAAGAAGCGATTACTAGCTTTTTACCGTAAGGTAGAAGAGACAAGATTACCAGCTTTCTTAAAAGCAATTCAAACATTGAAAAATTGGCATGTAGAAATTTTAAATAGCTTTAGTTTTGGTTATTCCAACGGCTTCTTAGAAGATATTAATAATAAGACAAAAGTGATGAAACGGAATGCATATGGCTTTCGACGTTTCGATCACTTTCGAGCAAAAATCTTATTAAATTTAAAGTATAAAGAAATCGGAGTTCATCTGGGTTAACGTGCTAAAAGATTACACCACCCCAACATTAACCTTTTTTTATTTCTATACTAACTCCAACCAAACGACCGCTTCGCAATGTGTGTAGTGTATGTGGCAAATACGGCTTATAACAACGATACATCATCCAATTCCATATATAATATAACGGATGTTTTTTCTTGTTCATTTCTTTCACCCCAATACTGTTATATTGAGGTGGATCTAAAATGACAGGTTATTAAAAACTTTATTTTTTGAATATTAATATTCAATTTGAATCGAACCTGTGTCATGGTAGCAATGGCCAACGAGGAAAACTGTCGAGTGACTTACACTCTAAAGGTACATAAGGTGCATCGACACCGACTATAGACCAATCACAAGTAAATCCATCATAAGTTTTCATTGGTCTGGGAGGATTTAAATTTAAAAATTGAAAACGTGAAATATGAACATGAGGAACCGTCGTACGGCCGGAGTTATCCACCCAACCAATTAGTTGCCCAGCTCTGATTCTGTCCCCGATCCTTAGCGGTACAAACCGAGGGGGACTAAGTTGAGAAATAAAGGGAGCTGGTGTTATATGAGCATATTCGGTGAAGAACTTATCACTACCTTGAATCACAACATTATTAGCTTCATTTGGGCAGTTATCAGTATCACAATGTATTCTGCCTCGTTTTAAATGAGCTACTACGCCCGATTCCATTGCATAAACAGGCGTTCCATGTGGCATACCACCAACAAATCTTAAGTCTTTTGCACCCTCATGATTATCACTACACCCATAAATGACCTCGATTTGTGCTGTCGTATTAAACGGATGTCTACAATATATTTTCAAATGTTCAATTCTCCTTTAGTTTTATATAAGTTATTTAATATATTATGTGATTATCCAAATTTGGTGTTTGTCCATTCTTGTCAATAAAATATAAAAAGCATATTCTTTTCATGCATAACAAAGTTTGTTAGTAACTGAACTAAGGGACTACGAATAAAAAGGACTCACTGAGTCGCTGCTAAAGGAAATGTTTTAAAAAATAAGACCGCTCAACTAATTAAAGTTGAACGGTTTATCCATACTTCTTAAGAAAGGAAATGTATTTAAAAGTAGCTCATGAATTAAAGGAAGCCTATTGTGAATGGTTTGATTTGGCAAAGACAAAGAATGATGTCGTAGAAGTGAAGAAGCGATTACTAGCTTTTTACCGTAAGGTAGAAGAGACAAGATTACCAGCTTTCTTAAAAGCAATTCAAACATTGAAAAATTGGCATGTAGAAATTTTAAATAGCTTTAGTTTTGGTTATTCCAACGGCTTCTTAGAAGATATTAATAATAAGACAAAAGTGATGAAACGGAATGCATATGGCTTTCGACGTTTCGATCACTTTCGAGCAAAAATCTTATTAAATTTAAAGTATAAAGAAATCGGAGTTCATCTGGGTTAACGTGCTAAAAGATTACACCACCCCAACATTTGACTTAGAACCGTAAATTAATATTCGCTATCATGAGGTTAATATTCTAATAAATTTAACCCAAGTAGTTATCATCTTTTTCGGGAATCAGAACTTCTAACTCAAGAATATTACTATTAGTAAAAATGCCACTTGAGAGCTCCATTATATAGATAGGGGTACTATTTTTGTCGATAATGGATGCTATTTGTTCCTCAATTTCATCATCTGTTTCACCTACAATAAATATTGAACTATATTTACCTTCATTCATGATGAAATCAGCTTTCCGTTCTGTTTCTGTACATATATGGTATTCCTCTTCTTCAAAAACATAAATAATATCATTATAAAAAAATTGTTTTGATAATTGAAATTTAAACATATCCTTGGCTGATAAAGTTTCATTTATTTTTAAAGTGATTATTTTTTCTAAATGTTTATTGTTTAAGTATTTTGTTGAATTTACTTTTTGGTTTGTAATATTTACATAATGGTGATCAATTACCTTTTTTATTTTTTGCAGTTTGTTTATTTCATCGGAAACTTCTTTTGATTTTTCTTTTAATAACTTCAAATAATCACTTTTTTCATACGAAGTTAAAACCTCTTTAATTTGTGCGATTGAAAGATTTAAGTTTCTCAACATTAATATTTGAGCAAGTTGATAAATTTCCTTCAGCGAATATTTTCGATATCTATTATTATCCGTGTAGGATGGGAATAAGAGCCCTTTTTCTTCGTAATATCGTATTTGATGATGACTGATACCAAATATTTTAGCCAATTGATTTATTGTAATTGTTTCATCCATAATATCCCTCTTCTCTAAATAAATATAAACTCTAGGGCTAGCCTAATGTCAACCAATAAACCTAAGATAAAACCTCTTACAGTTATCAATGAGAATGAAAGAAAGATTAATTCCATGCGATAAACCTAACGTATTTTTTGGGGAAATGAATTGAGTGGTGGACAAACAAAAGTTGGTTTGACATTAGGTAAACCCTATAGTTTATAGTGATGGTGTATTAACAGAAGGAGGAACAGTTATGACAGAACCGTTACAATCTAAACGAATTGAGGGGCTAGACTTCGCTCGAGCCTTGGCTATGTTTGGGATGCTTATCGTCAATTTTAAAATCATTATGGGAGCGGCAGGGAGAGGGCCGGATTGGCTTTTATGGTTTACTGGACTTTTCGATGGAAGAGCGTCTGCCACTTTTGTTACGTTGGCTGGTATCGGAGTTGCCTTGATGACAAGAAAAGCTAGAATTAGCGGTGAGCTTTCTACTATTAAAGAGAATAAGATGAAATTATGGAAACGTTCCGCTTTTCTCTTTATTCTAGGTTTACTTTTATATGTTGCTGATTGGACTGGAGATATTCTCCATTATTATGGTGTTTATATGTTGATGGCATCCTTCCTTATCGTAGCTTCTACAAAACTCATGATCATCCTATCTAGTCTTTTTTTAATCACCTCGCAAGCCTTACAAGTGACAATGAATTATTTGAAGGGATGGCATCCAGAACAACCGTTTATGGAATATCTTGATTTTTGGACGATCGAAGGTTTTCTAAGAAATCTCTTGTTTAATGGATATCACCCATTATTCCCTTGGCTCTGTTTCTTTTTGCTTGGAATGATCCTTGGCAGACTTGATATAATGAAGAAAGCTGTAGGAAACAAAATGTTTTTTATTTCTATAATTCTACTAATAACAATAGAGGTACTTTCAAAACTATTAATGCGACTATCGCTATCGGTGTTAGATGTAAAAAGTGGTGAATTTTTGTTTCAAACAGGGCCAATTCCTCCAAATATTTTATATATCTTATCGAATTCCGCGTCTTCGATCATTGTCATTGTCGCTTCTGTTTATATCGTAGAAAGGTTTGCTGGACAATGGTTGATAAAATCACTTATTCAAACAGGCCAATTAACATTAACGCATTATGTAAGCCATGTATTCATCGGTGTGGGTATATTGGCGTTATTCAATAGGTTAGAAAACCAAACGTTAGCATTTTCATTAGTATTTACAATATTATTTTTCGTAGCGAGTATTTTCTTTTCTGTTTTATGGAGCAAAAAATATAAAAGAGGACCGATTGAGTGGGTGATGAGAAAAATGACAGATTAGTAGTGGAAGCAAATTTAGAAAGCGTTCCTCTAACGAGCCGGATCGCTTTCTAGCCGCTAAATGAAGATTCAAATTAACGGACAGACCAATGCCATTTAATAGCATCTTTTTCAACACTTTTGATAAAATCGTCTTTCCCATTACAATACCCATCACTATCATTTGGATACTGCTTGGCAAGTTGGCTCTTTATTTCTCCATACTGCCTGCAAATTTCGGGATGCTCTCGGAGATAATCTCTAAATGCTAAATGTCTTTCTATTTCTTCCATGTTGTCATATTGAAAAGCGTGTTGCTTAGCGATGATCGGCTGATCCGCACTTAGTGGGATAACGATTAGCGGAACCCCGTTATAGAGAGCTTCATTGGTGCTATTCATGCCGCCATGTGTGATAAATAATTTAGTGTATTGAAGCAAATCTGTTTGTGGTACATAATTTTTCACTATGAGGTTTTCAGGAATTTCTCCTAATGCATCAAGTGGGGTTTGTTCCCCAATCGACATGACAACGGCATGCTCAGTATTCCCGAATGCCTTTAAACATAGCTTATAGAAATCAATGGCTTGATTTAAGACCGTACCGAGGGATATATAAATAGGACGTTTTGTGAAAGATGTTCTAATGTTTGATCGAATGATAGTTTGGTTTCCGCAAAAGAAGTACACGAATTGATTGCCGGCAGCTTCAGGATTTTGGCAAGTAAATGCCCACAACCAAGCATAGAATCGTGGATGATGTAATCAAAATGTTCTCCATTCTGTTCAAGTACGCTAGGGATGACGATATCTGCAGTAAGTAAAAGTCCATTGACCCTTTCGAGCAAATGAGTTCTTCCGCCTGAGATAAAGGCTTTAATAAATTTTTGGCCATCAAACGTGCGCACAGTCGCTCCTGTCTTCTCAATACGCTCCCGAAAAGCTTCTATCGTAAAGAACACTACCTCTTCTCCTCGCGAAATTAGCTCCTCGGGGATTATATAGCCCATTCTTCTTTGTTATGCACGGATACCGCTACCAATTATAAAAAATTTGCAGCAGCAAAAAATCTTAAACACGAAACAGTTAATCTTAATCAAAATCAACGAGTAAAAAAAGGGATATTCCATATACAACACGTTAATAACTTCCATCGCCGTTTGAAAGGATGGATGGAACGATTTCAGGGCGTTGGTACGTATTATTTGGATAGTTACCTTTACTGGTATCGTTGGCTTGAGTTACATAAAAACTTGGCATTTGAAAATCGGGTAGAGCAAATGCTTATTTCAACTTGTCAAAAATCTAACTATTTCACAATTGAAGCAATAAGAAAAGGCAAAGAGCACCATTTATCAGATGCTTTTTAAGCAGATTCAGTGGTTTACTGTTATTCAATTAGCGAAGCAAAAAGAGGTTTTTGCTGAATTAATATGGTTAATTTGATAATAGTTGGAATTTTTTTATTGTTTCTCCTTATTTTATAATATAATATACAATATATAAGCGTGTGTTTTTATACTACTAGATTTTTTGTAAGTAAAAGTGTGGGGTGGTTAATTGAATTTTATTACTTGGTCAATTATTGCAGCAGAAATTGGTTTTTGGATTGTTATAATACTCGGTCTAACTTTACGTTATGTATATAACTTTAAAAAAATGGGATCGTTCTTTTTACTTCTAACACCCGTGATTGATTTGTTTCTGTTAATCGTAACTGCTATAGATCTATTAAAGGGTGGAAATGCAACTAAGTCTCACGCAATTGCTGCTATCTATTTAGGTGTGTCGATTGCTTTTGGAAAGAGTATCGTTCGTTGGGCTGATGAAAAGTTCTTATACTACATAAAAAAAGAGGGAACAAAACCTGAAAAAAAGACTGGTTTCGCATATGCTCGTAATTCTTTGAAAGGGTCTTTTCAGCATTTATTTGCATATATCATCGGAGCAGGATTTTTATTAATATTGATATACTTAGTAAATGATGCGGACCGAAGCTCTATACTTTTTGAAACACTAAAAGTATGGTCTTTAGTACTGGGAATTGATTTTATCATATCTATTGCATATTTCATTTGGCCACGAGGAAAATAGTTATTTTACATAGAAGTAAGTAAAATATTTTAAAAATAATGAATGTTTTTTCTTCAACTAATCAGAGCTTTCGTTAAATTTTCGATTCACGAAATATCAAACCGAAAAGACAGATTTATCCTACACATTTTGTAGATTAAATCTGTCTTTTAGTTTTAACAGCAACAATCTTTTGGAAAACAGCCTAAATAAAACACGCGCCAATTTTACCACTCCTTAGATAAAGGTATAGTCAAAATGGTGTAAGAGTAAGAGATACTTTCCCTTATCATTGCTTAACCATGGTAAAACAGAGTGAGATTTTTTAGCAAGTTTGATCGTGTATCTTTTTAGATGAATAGCCTATGTTTACATTAAAGGGCAGTAATTTATTTGTACCGTAAACGAAGCGTTAGGTACCAGATTCTTACCTTAAAATTTGGCGAAAGCAAAGAAGATAGGTGGGAGATGAACTGCCAGTAAAAGTCCGATTGGTGAAGACTAATAATCAGTGGGGGAAGAAGCAAACCCCACACTGATTAAAGTTTTACTTTATTATTGTAAGTGAAAAAATTATGGAGAAGGGCATTATCTACTTCTCTGTTACTAGAATACGTAAAGTTACTCATCCCAACTGCAAAAATTGTTTCAGATAGTTGTCTATCACAAGGGAATCAAGTTCGTTCTGTCCGATTCCAAAGCAATGTCCCCATTTGGATTCAATTAGCTGATATATAGCATTAGGCATATGTTTCACTTCATATGCATTATCCTCAGGAGGGAAGAACAGATCAGTCGATCCTGGCATAACAAGAGCATGAGCAGTGATTTTGTTTAATGCCTGTTCAAAATTTTTGTAGTCTTCGGTGTTAGCGCTAATATCTCCGGTGATTCCTGTACGGAGCATAGCAACCAAATCATTGGCATCAAAAGAAAGAAACACTTGATCCCAATAGTCTTTCAGATATGCATTTAACGTCAAATATCCCTCTGACTCATAGAGTTGCTCTAAATAATAAGCTTGAGAAAACCCCCAAGGAGCATAGGCGCGTCCCATCGCAGCAAGCCCTACTACAGGCTGATAATCATAGAAGCCTTCCTTCCAATTGGAGTCCGCTTGCAATGCTGCAATAAGCCCCTCAAAAACAACTTGAGCATGTGGTCTAGTTTTTGCTGTTCCGCCAAATGGTGCAATCCGCTCGACCATCTCAGGATAACTAGTTCCCCATTGAAAGGTTTGCAGCGCCCCCAGTGACCAGCCAACGACTAGAGCAATTTTTGAAATACCAAATTTCTTTGTTACGAGCTGATGTTGTAGTCGGACATTGTCATAAATCGTTATGAGCGGAAAATTCGCTCTGTCAAAAGGGGCTGGTGTATTGCTTGGGGAGGAAGATAACCCATTTCCAAACATATTAGGCACAATGATGAAATATTTGTCAGGATCGAGTGCTTTACCGGGGCCAATAAGCCACTCATTATCGGTATGTTGGCCAGCAAACCAGGTAGGATAGACAATTACATTGGACTTTGCAGAATTTAAAGTACCATACGTTTTATAGGCAAGAAAGGCTTGAGGTAGCTTTTGATCTGATTGCAGTATGACATCTCCTAGTGAATAAATTTCGTAATCTTTCATGATTCGAATCTCCTTTGTTATACAAGATTTGGTATTGAAGCTTGATTTTTACTCTACGACACTGCTACCATCAAATCAACGAAACGTTTTTGATTGTAACATTCAATGTTTTTGAACTTAAGAGGTGTTGTCAATGGAAATCCGCCAACTTAAAACATTTTGGACGCTTGCTTCCACATGCAGTTTTAGCCGCACTGCCGAAGTATTGAACTATGTTCCGTCTACTGTAACCATGCAAATCAAGGCTTTAGAGGAAGAATTGGGCGTTAAGCTATTGGATCGCTGGGGTAAGAGTGTTGTATTAACAGATGCAGGCCACCAGTTGTTGCCCTATGCCAATAAAATTTTAAATGATGTTGAGGAGGCTCGGTATGTTTCAAGTCAGAGCGAAGAATTAACTGGTACGGTGATAATCGGTGCAGATGAAGTGCTCTGTACATATCGGTTACCCGCTTTGCTCCGGCTTTTTCGTGAACGATATCCGCACGTTCGTCTTTTATTTAGGCCCTTGTCTAGTGACAATTTGAAACAGAGCCTGAGAGAAGGAAATGTTGATGTGGTCTTTATGCTGGATGAACCTGTCATATCGACAGATCTACATGCAGAGCTTTTAATGGACGAACCTTTTCTTATGGTAGTATCACCCGACCATTCATTAGCTACACGCTCTACATTAGGCATAGAAGATTTTAATAGAGAGCAAATTATATTAAGTGAAAAAGGTTGCTCTTACCGGACTTTCTTCTATCGAACGTTACTGAGAAAGGGTGCCGACAGCTTAACTGAACTAGAGTTTAATAGTGCAGAGGCCATTAAACAATGCGCTATGGTTGGGCTTGGCATTGCCTTACTACCGGAAATGGCTATAAAGGGAGAGATGGAGCGGGGAGAACTGATTGCTTTACCTTGGGATTTATCGGAAATACGATTTACTACTCAAATGCTGTGGCATCAAGAAAAATGGATTTCACCATCGATGAGGGCCTTTATCGAATCGGCAAGAAATGTATTAAAATAGAGTCTAGAAAATAGCAAATGAAATATCCTGAATGTACGTTCGCGAACGATTTATTTCTCCGCACCATAGCTAAATCACATATAAGAGGGAAAGGTAGATTTCAGAAGTTCATTTAAAACCCTAAACTAATTTCGAAATCGTGCTGGCTCAATACCGAGATTGGTTTAGGGTAATACTTGAGAAATTGTAGGGGGTATATGTATGCCTTTATTTTCACCGACGATAACTGACTATTGGAAGTCGCTTTTTTTAAACGGAGACATTATCTATAACGATGGAAAATTTACGATTACTATCAACCCAGATCTAAGCGAAGATAGTAGACTCATGGTGCTGGAAACGACTGACGGTCGGTTTTGGGCAGTCTTGACGCCTGAGATGGCCGATAAATTAGACCTATCCAAAGGACGAAAACTGTCTGATCTGGTCTTCCGTCAGAAATTAAAGGAAGTTGGCGTCACACTACATGGTGCAGATTATATTTTCTATTTTTCAGAAGCCGAAAAGAACGTTTTGCTGCAAGAAAGTTTGGAAGGGTCATTGCGCCAATTAACAGAGCAAGATGATGCAGTTTTCTCTAAGTTCGAGTCCTCCGCGTCGGAACAAGATTTGGATGATGCTTATGTGGAGTTGGATCATTGGGCGGTATACGGTTCTTTTGAGCATAACCGATTAGTTTGTGCTGCTAGCATGTATCCTTGGGAAGAAGATACTCAAATTGCAGACCTAGGCGTACTGACTTTGACATCTTTTAGAGGAAAAGGTCATGCTCGCAAAGTAGTGCGTTCAATTAGTAAGTACGCCTTTGAGCAGGGTTACGAAACACAGTACAGATGCCAGCTCGATAACGAGGCTTCAACGTTCCTAGCTAAAGCGGCAGGTTTGACGCTGTTTGGAAAGTGGGATGTCATTTCTCCTGAGTGTACTGTCGGAAAGTCTCGGTAGGATAGAATCTATAGAAATTTCCTTGGAGAATAACAGTTGCCTATTTTTCCTTTGATAGGAAAAATAGGTTTATCGATTATAGAAATTGTATTGTTAAAGGGTGGGAAAATGTACACAATTGGGCAAGTGGCTAATTTTTTAGGTGTATCTAGAGATACCTTGAAATTTTACGAGGAAAAAGAATTAGTAAAGCCAAAGCAAAATATTGAGAATGGGTATAGAAAATATAGTCATTTTGATATTTATGATATTACAACAGTAAATTTCTATCGAGAAATTGATATTGAAATTAAAAAAATCCAGGAATTAAGAAAGAGTAAGAGTATTGATGGAATTCAATCATTATTAGAAGAAAAAGAACAAGAGGTTTTACTGGAAATTGAATATAAAAAACTACTATTGAAAAAGATTCAGAAAGTAAAAGAAGATTGTAAAAAAATCAAACAATTTTTAGGGAAGTACATAGTTAAGGAAATGAAACCTTTAGAAATAAAGGGAGAAATAGAACATTTTACTGCGTATGAAGAATATGACACTTTAAAAAAGAATGCAGACAGCTTAAAAAAAGCAGTTACGCTCACATCTTTAAGAAGAGTCATCAGCTTCAATGAAGAAAGTATTATAGGAGATAAGTTTATAATTGTACAAAAAGTGGAAGACTTAGATGAAGAAATAGAAGGTGAAATTTTATCTCATCAAAAATGTATTTATACAGTTATTGAAGATGGAAGATGGTCAAATGGTGGGAAAAATATTGATCAACACGTGGAAGCGAATTTAAGAAAGTTTGCAATAGAAAAAGGGTATGTACTATTGGGGCAAGTTTATATAAATCTATTACTGACCACTTATGAAGGTGGACTGGAACGGGTATTTTTAGAGATTTATGCACCTATCAAGTGATCATTATTGTTTCACGCTTCTTAGCTAAAGAGGCGTACGTTATTCAACTTAAATTCACGAAGGAAGAGCCATTTATTTATAGGTTCTTCCTTTTTTTTGAATTTAATACTTGAAAACTCAACAGTTATAGTGTACTATTCAACTAGTACACCATGAAGCGAAGGAACCCTTTTTAGATTAATTCATTTATAGACGATTCGAGATGTTCGAATAAGGGGGCTAGCAATAATAGCTTTACTATACTAGAAATATTTAATGAATTGAAAAGGAGATTAAGATGAAAAGAATTTTTTTATATTTATTAATGGCATTATCAATTGTGGTCATGTATGGTTGTTCACAAGATACAATGCCTAAAGAAGAAAGCAAAAAAGAAAGTAAGGAAAATTCAGCTAGCAATGTGCCTGTTAAAATTCCAGACGATCTATTTGTTTCTAATAAAAAGAATGAAACTATTAGTGAAGATGAAATGAAAGCAAGTATAAAAAAGTATATGGATTATAGTCATGTAATCGATGAAGAAATGCAAACAATCGTTTATAAAGATGAGGATGCTACTGAATCGGATTGGGAAAAATTAAAAAAATTAATGGATGAAGGAAAAAAGAATGATGCGAATTTCAATGATTTTTTAAGTAATAATACTATCCCTGATGATTATAAAGAACCTTCAAAGACAATTTACGAATTTGTATCTTCCATCAGGGAAACTTTAACACAATTTGAAGAGGAAATTGTTGGTGCGGTTGAAAATGGTAGTTTGACCGAAATATCAGATTTTGCTTCAGAGCATTTTTCTAAAGCGAATGGAAGGCAGCAATTAAAAATTGAAAAGTTTTTAGACGAGAAAAATATAAAAACTACATATTTTGATGAATAGAAAGAATATATTTTTTACCCTTCATTGTTTTTGAAGGGTATTTTTTCGTCGAATTATTTGGTGGGAAAAGTATTGACCTGTGAGCAACCCCTAGGTTTAGGCTAAAGGTATTCGTAAATATATTTATGAAATACTAGTTTGAAGCGGGGAATATGCATGAGTAAAGAAAAGAAACTAAAAAAACCAGTAGCCAATTTTATTCTACTAACCAATATCATTTTTTTGCCACTTTTTTGTGTTGTAGGAGTCATCAGCATGTTAGGATTTCCTGCGTGGGTTATTGATGTAATGTTTTGCATATCAGCATGGTCTTCAACCTTTGCATTTGCAATTCTATTTAAAAAAATCTATCCAGGGCAAAGTTTTATCCAATTTGTAAAAGATAAATTCAACAATAAACTTAAATTTTCTGTGATTCTTAATGTGATTTGGATTCAAACCTTCATATTTTTGATGGTTTTGTTTCTCGTATCCAAAAATAATGAAGTAGACTCTATTTTTACTGTTTCTTCCTGGGGAATGCTGTTTTACTTCTTTTTTAAAAACCTTCTTTCTGGACCATTAGGAGAGGAACTAGGGTGGAGAGGTTTCGCTCAACTTGAGCTTCAAAAGAAGAATTCACCATTAAAAGCGTCGATCATCATTGGATTTTGGTGGGGTATGTGGCATCTGCCCATATGGTTTACTACAAGGCTTGTAGGCATTGAATTAATCAAATATATTCTATTCTTTATGATAGCAATCATGTCTATTAAAATCGTCATGACAGCATTTTTTAACTTAAATAAAAATCTAGTCATCCCAATCATTATCCATCAATTATTTAATTTTTTTATAGGGCTAATAAACGGAAACTTACTCGATTTAATCATGTATAACGCCATTTTTTATTTTGTTGCAGCGGTTATATTCATCATTATCAATCCAAAGAATGTACTGTATGGACAGAAAGATACAAATTTGAGACTTCAACCCCTAAAGGGACAAGCTGACTAATGGCAGTGGGCTTCCTGAGTTACTTCGGCACGAGAGGCCACCTTCAAATCGAGAGCGAAGGTGGCTTTTCTCATGTTAAATGCGGTAGTTGTGGCATTGAGTTGGAGAGGTAGCTGACCGATAAAGTTTATATAATCGAAATTTTCTGTTGATTTATAGTGAAGGGTTATGGCACACTATAGAAGTGAATCGTATTCCAGGTTTTTCCTGTGGAAGGGGATGTTATTAATGACAACTTATATCATATTGGTGGTTTTAATTTAACCGAATATCGGGCATAGTGAATTCCAATCTTTTATTATAGCTTGGCATAAGAGCAAGCGGGAATATCACTCTTGTTTTTTTGCTATGCCGTAAACAGTAACCTTTCGTGAATACTGCTGATAGCGGGATACGATGAAAGTCGTATTCCTTTTTAATTTTAGTCGACTTTTGGCTATTCTCCGCGAAACAGCAGCTTCTTAGGAGGCTGCTTGTTCGCGGTATTTTTATGCCCAAATACAACTTTAATTTTTGGGAGAGGGTCGGTTCAATGATTGATTTGAGACAATACGGCTATATCGCAGCCGAAACACCGCCGATAGGTTTAATACCTGGAAGGGTTACAGAACTACAGCGAGAGCAATATACCGTCATCACCGAACAAGGAGAAGTTACGGCTGTATTGAAGGGCGCTTTCTACCACACTGCGGTATCTCGGGAGGATTTTCCTTGCGTTGGTGATTTTGTATTTCTGCAATACAACGAAAATGGTGCTTCCCGCATTGCCAATTTGCTGCCTCGCCGCTCGAAATTTTCCCGTGCTAACTATTCGGGACATGCAGCAGGGTATGTCAAAACTATATTGGAGCAAGTAGTAGCAACGAATTTTAATTACGTATTTATCGTGTCGTCCTTAAACAGGGATTTCAATGTCAGCCGCATCATGCGCTACCTGACACAGGCACGACAGAGCAACAGCCAGCCAGTCGTTATCTTAACAAAAGCTGACTTGGTCCCGGATTTCAGCATACCGTTAGCTAAAGTTAAAAAAGCCGCTCCTGATGTGCCAGTACATGCAGTTTCCAGCCACAACGGGAGTGGTTTAGACGAGTTGAGTGAATATTTGCAACCAGGAAAAACCGTTGTATTACTCGGCATGTCCGGTGTGGGAAAATCCTCGTTGCTAAACGCTTTAATGAATCAGGAAGTGATGACTGTCAAGGCTATCCGAGAGGCCGACAGTCGGGGACGGCACACAACAACGCATCGTCAGCTTTTTATGCTTCCGTCCGGTGCGATGGTTATTGATACGCCTGGTATGCGTGAACTTGGACTGTTCGGTGCGGACGACGGGATCAGTGCGGGATTTAACGATGTGGAGGAATTATTCACACAGTGTCGTTTTAATGATTGCCGCCATCATTCAGAGCCGGGCTGCGCTGTTCTTGCTGCCCTTGCTGATGGATCATTGGCACCAGAGCAATGGGAGCGTTACCTTGTACAGAAGCGGGAAAGCAGGTTTGTAGATGATAAATCGAAGTATCTCATCGATAAACAGGCGAGACAAAAGTCTATTGACATGCGACATAAGGGTAAAAAGGGAGGATACAAAAAATGAACAAATATGATGAAAAGGTTGTAAAACCCGAAATACTGACGCTTGTTTTGAGTAAAATGCTCGACAAGACGATAATCCGCGCAGATTATCAACTTAAAGAGTTGCAAGGAGGGACAATAGGAATTGTTCGGCTTGTAACAGGCATGGCTGAAACTTCTGATGGTGAAAATCTTCCGTATAAGATGATTTGGAAAACACAGAAAAAATTTGAGCGTTATGGTGATCCGGAATCATGGCGTAGGGAATTCGACCTCTATACATCGGATTTCAAAAAGGTTTTCTCTGATTCGTTCCGGTGGCCGGAATGTTATCACACCGAAATAAATGGCGATGAGATTCAACTGTGGATGGAATATATTGATGGTGTGTCAGGCTTAAATCTAACCTCGAAAATGTATGAACGTATAGCAGAGGAATTGGGGCGATTTCAAGGAAGGTTGTACACTGAAAGGCCAAAAGTGTTGCAGAATTTGTCCAATTTAAGCAATGTTGAGTATATGAAAAATTCCTATCTGCATTATCGGTCATGGAATGTTTTGTATGATTATATACGCTCAGATGACTGTGAAATCCCGAAGCATCTGTGTAAAATGCTCATAGACATTGATAACAATGCGGACGAAATATTAAGTCGAATCGAAAAGTTACCAATAGTGCTTTGCCACAGAGATTTTTGGGTGGCAAACATATTCTATTCGGATAATGAAATCGTACTTATCGATTGGGATACCGCCGGATGGGGGTACATGGGTGAGGATATCGCGAGTTTAATAACTGATGAAGCGGACGTCTGTCATATGATTGAATACTACCAAAAATGCATTCCGGCATATTACAGAGGTTTTTCGGAATATGCGGATATGTCCAATGTATCTGAACATTGTATCTATGAACTAATCCTTGCTATGTTCGGGTACAGGCTTGTGGAGTGGTATAAATTCGCTACGTCTCCCGAAGATAAATCAATGCACCTTAATACTTTGCAAAAAATCTATGAGATGAGAAATATGTAGAAAATATTACTATTGTGTATTCGATGTATACAAATGGATGAAAGTCTGTGAATTGAGATTTAATTCAATTTACGGAGGTATTCGTATTATATAGTTCAATCAGATCTTTCTGGTTGAACTTTTTTATTTAGATTCAATCAGTAGCCCAAGTTAGAACCTATAGGGGCGTGGACATTGATCCTATAAAAAGGCTTTATTGTGAGCTAAAAGGGAAAGAGTAGGGTCTAATCATAATAATAAACATATTATAACTTCAAGATTTTTATTTTCACAAAGGAGGAAAAGAAGGATGTCAATTGTTCAAGTAACAACAAAGGAAGAATTAAGAGAACACTTAAAAACTAAAAAGATCGTGTTAATAAATTTTTGGGCTGAGTGGTGTGGCCCGTGTAAAATGTTCAAAGGGGTGCTTAAAGAACTGAATGAAGAATTCAGTGGTAAGGTGAAAATTATAAGGGTGAATGTGGAGAAAAGCCCGGATATTGCAGCAGAATATAAGGTAATGGGAATTCCTCATTCTCGATTGATTATTCATCATAAATTACGTGAACCAATTATTGGATATGTGCCTTTTGAACAACTAAAGCAAATGATTGGAATATGATTCGTTAAACAGCTGTACAACCATTTTGGGTGAACATCTAAAACGGTGCTCTATTTAAAGAAAGCCGTCTGTATACAAAATTAGTGAGGTGAATGTTTCACGATAATAATCATCAAGCCAGACAAGCAAAAAAGATTACTCTTCTTGCTTGTTTGACTTGATTTCTAAATATAATGAGAAACTAATTGCAACGAACATTATCGTAGAAAGTATAATCGAAAACGTGGCAGTATAGTAGATGGATGTAATCAATAGGATAAGAGAACTAATGATCATGACAACTCGTAGTAATATATCTGTTCTTTTACTAGGACTAAAAAAATCTTGAAGAATAGCAAATAAATAATATACGCCGAAAAATAAAATATATTCATAAACAAAAATAGGCTTCACAAAATCTGGAATTCCGAAATAAATTAATTGGAAAGTTAACATGAGCGGTAGTATATAATGTATAAATTTGCTAAAGGAATTCATCAAAATATCACTCCTTTTTTATTAATAAAATACCATATATTGTAAAATACGAATGATTCGGTGGAGTAAATGTGCATTCCAAGAACGTGTGTTAAATCATTTCGAGATTAAGCTTGTAACATTAGAAGTACCGTCATAAATAAAACAAGGGGATGTTTCCTCCATCATAAAAGTAGTAGACCTTTTATACATAAATGTTTGTAGTAGGATGTTAGTCAAATATGATTTTTCAATCAGTTTTGATTATATACCAGCTCGTGTTATAATGAGTAACTTAAGGTAATAAAGACGTTCCTTATAACTGAACGGATGCCATGAAAGCCTCCGCATAGAGATAAAATATAGAGGTGTAAAAGATTGAATAAAAAATGGACGATTGAAAAAATTAAAGAATTTGTTGAAACTAATTCGGAAAGTAAGTTGCTAACGACTGAATATCACGGTTTTTCTCAAAAGTTATTATTAAAATGTGCGTGTGGTAGCAAGTTTGAAAAAACATTTACAAAGTTTAAAAATAAACATCAACGTAAATGTGACGTTTGCCAACCGCCAAAAGAATCACGCTAATTAATGATAAACGAAGTGTTTAAATGAACTAGATAATGTTTACAGCTGCAAAGAATATTTTAAAAGTGAGTAGGAGAACAAACATGATAGAGATCAAAACATCTCCATTAAGTGATGGAGAATTCAATAGAGGGGTATTTGCAACGTGTGATATTAAAAAAGGTCAGCTTTTACACGAAGCCCCTGTCATTTCATACCCAAATGAACAACATGAACACATTGAGCAAACATTACTCGCTGATTACGCATTTGAGTACGGGATCGGCCAATCTGCTATCCTTCTTGGTTATGGTATGTTGTTTAACCATTCTTATGAACCTAATGCAACGTATGAGATTAATTTTAGAAACCAAACTTTTGATTTCTTTGCTTATACGGATATTAAAGCCGGAGATGAAATTCTAATCAATTATAATGGCGACGTTGATGATAAAGAGCTACTGTGGTTTGATCAGGAAAAAGAGGATTAAAATAAATGGGGGCGTTGATCCAACAAGGATTGACGCTTTTTTTGTTGAAGTTATTGAGTTTATTAGCCCATCAGGTATGTTTGCTGCGAAATTCCTTTTTGTGCTGAAGAGGCCGAATACTTGAATAAGAAAGTAGTATATTGATAGTGACACTTTCTTAAAGATCATTGAGTTGCATAGGCAGCTCTTTTTTCTTATTGAACAGAGCAGTTTAGTTAAGTAATGAACATATATTCCCTTTTGGTTGAGTTATCAAAATTCGATGTTCAGTAATTTATTTAAAGTCTAAGAATATGTTAATGAGGTATTCAAAACAATGATGAAAATAGTACCACTTAAGCCTTGCGGGTGTGTTAGTTAAAGATTTATGAACTTCCTTGTATAATTTTATTCTTGTTAAGAGCGGTATAGAATCCCTATAAAAGTAATTGGATAGTGTAGTTTTCTTTGCTAATGAAAGGAGAAATTATATGGAAAACGACTGGGACAAAGCTATAGGTTCTCTTTCTAAAATTAAAGTTTTTTCAAATCCAAATAACGAACCAGTAACCATAAGTGGGGAAGCTGATGATTTGAAGTGTATAGGTGTCGGGACAGATGCGGCTGTTTTTCAATCTCTTTCCGCACCAGCTTATGCATTTAAAATATATGCCGAGGACAAAGTACACAAAGTAAAAGTTGAAGCAAATGTTTATCAAATATTAGAAGATTCACCTTACTTTTCAACATGTTTTGCTTCATACGACGAATACCTCGTTCTAAGTTACGAAGAAGGAAAAACACTCTTTGACTGCATTCTACAAGGTATTCACATTCCAGAACAGGTTGTAAATGAAGTGGAGGATGCAAGAGAATATGTTCGGAATAAGGGCCTTAACCCCCGTGATATCCATTTGAAAAATATTTTACTACAAAACGGAAGAGCAAAAATAATTGATGTCTCTGAATACACACTACAAGGTAATGATTTTCGATGGGAGCATTTTAAAAAAGGATATGAACAATACTATCATTTAATAGATGGAAATTCTGTGCCGTTTTGGTTAGTAGAAATGATTCGAAAGTGGTATAACCAGTGGGGAAAGAATTCTTCATATGAAGAGATTTCAAAAAAAATTTTAAAACTTCTGTATAAAAAAACGTTGAACTAACAGGGACATTAATTGAACAGAGAAACTTTTATTATGGTGTTTCTCTGTAGTAATTAAACTAAAAGTACTTCTGAAAAAATTCCTTCCTAAGTTTTCCAAGTTGTTTTACTTTTTTCATGCTCCATTAAACTTTGAATTACTTCAATGGGTGCGCATATCTTTATTATTTTATCTCCTTTACCTTTAACAATAGCAGAGCGTTCTGACCAATTAATACGATTCATTTCTAGTGAAACAATTTCTCCAATTCTACATCCCGTTGAAAATATAAACTCAAGCTTATTCCATGGGGGTATTTCATGCTCAAGTAAATGTTCAATTTCTCTTTTAGTTAAAAACTAGAGATTAGTTTTCCGACTTTTGGTTTTTTTATTTAAGCCACTGATTTTATAGGTTCTTCATGCGACCATCGGGATAATGATTCTGAAAATGAAATTCGGAGAGCATGTCTTGAGGGTTTAAGATACACATTAGATTTTGCTAGTTCTCTTTTAGTTGAACAGTCGTAAATAAATAATCCATTATAGATGGAAAGGAGAGAGAGCTTTAACTGATTTTCAGCTTCTCTATTTTCTGTTTTCCATGTAGCCTTCTTCCTAGTTGTACCTTGTTTTTATTTCTATGATACAAAACAATACCGTGATATAAACCTGCCATGGTTAGAGACTTTTTGGAAAATATACCGCTATCATTTTTCAACTAGTCACTAGATATGAAAAAGACTACTATTCATTCAAATAGAGTGGGCTTTTTTGTCCATTGAGGTGACTTGAATTTCTACGCGAAAAAGGAGTTATTCTTAAAATATAGTATATTCAGAGAGTAACTAGATAGAGGTTTTATGGGCGATTGGTAATCAAATTTCCACCTATTTTCTTTAAGTCCTTGAAGGGAAAGGACTTGATGCCAATTTGAAGCAATGATGGTTTATGTGACTATAAGTAAGGGCAGTAGATAACGTTCTCTAAGTTAGCATACTGTTCATTTTTTAATTGTTAAATACTATATTGATTTGATATTTATAGTATTGAGAACAATTAAGTGAGTTTTATTTAACTAATGGGGAGCGATTGTTTAATAAGAGCAATCGCTTCTTGTGTTAACGTAGCAGGTTAATGTAATACATTATAAGTTTTTCTTATAGCAATCTTGAATGATTATATATAAATTCTAAGCGTTGTGGAGGTATAAATGGAGATATATAATTTTAGTAAAAATATTGGTAAGAAGATTACTAAATTTGATTCAGACTTTGTTATATCCCGTATTATCCAGTCTGGAGAAATGCAAACAAATGTAGGTTGTATGTACTTAGAAGAAAACGGAATTATTGGCTTTCATCAAGCAGTAGTACCTCAACTTCTTTTAGTTTTGAATGGAGAAGGATATGTTCGAGGTGAAAAAGAAGAATATGCCAAAGTTCAATTAGGTGATGCTGTCTTTTGGGAGAAAGATGAATGGCATGAAACCAAAACTGACACAGGATTAAACGCTATTGTTATTGAAAGTGAACAATTAAATCCATCATCATTTATGCCTTTAAAGAAATAGTTAATGTTCAATAAAAACTTGTAGTTTTTAATCCAAACTACTATTTCTTAAAAGCATACTCTATAAGAAATAGTGGGGTGAAATTATGTCAGAAAAAAAGAAAATTACTAGCATAAAACCTAACGGATGTTGTCCTCCGGTTAAATACACAGCGCTTAATAGTCATTGTCCTTCAGTTCCTGTATCTTCATGTCTTTGTGACTGTTGTGTTTCTCCACTTCAGTCCGTCTTACAACAACTTGTCGGCCAGACTGTAATTCTTGGTACTATTGCAGACGAACCTAATGTACCTCCTCTTCTTTTTTTATTCACTATTGTAGAGGTGAATGATTTTTTAGTTACTGTTACAAATGGAACTACAACCTATGTTGTAAATATTTCTGATGTAACAGGGGTAGGTTTTTTACCACCAGGACCTACTATCAATTTGTTGCCGCCTGTTGAATCTGGATGTGAATGCAATTGTCGCGAACGACCAATTAGACAATTACTGAATACACTTATTGGTTCAACAGTTAATCTTTTGGCAAGTAATGGATCTATTGCATTAGATTTTACCGTGGAACAAACAGGTCTTGGTATTGTGTTAGGTACTCTACCAATAAGTCCTAACCAACCAATCTTTAGATTTGCTATTTCAACTTGCAAAATTGTAGCTGTAGGGCAGACCAATTGAATAAAGAATGATGTTAAAAACAAATATTTAATGAGTCAGTATTTGTATTCTTGAACTAATGGAGCATTAATTAAACAGAGAAACATTTATTATGGTGTTTCTCTGTTTTAAATTAACTAAAAATATTTCTGATAAAATTCCTTCCTACGCTTTCCACTTAGGTGTGCAAGAATTTGGAGAGCAAGACTAGAGGATTTAAGATACACACTAGATTTTGCTAAGTACTCTTTTAGTTGAACAGTCGTAAGTGTTTCAATATCAACATCTTCAAAATAGCGAGTTATGATGTCGTCTGAAGATGATATACTTTTAAAGTTTGTAAGGAAAAACTTAATAGTTTTACAACTATATTTTTAACCCTGTTCTAAATTTAGAACGGGGTTATGCTAGTATCTCCTGCATGTGTAATCTTTCACATCCTGCATTTTATGTTATAAATCGCTATGCTTTTTTTATGCCGCAGAGAGTCCCATAGCTGCATTCGGTTTTTTCTTAATACAGTATTATCAATACATAAAAAATGAAAAAGCAAAATGGAGGGAAAAACATGAAAAAGAACGAAATAAAAATGTATTGGAATTTCACAAAAAATGGATGAATAGCGAAGATGGAGGTCAGTTACGTTCAGCTCTGGCTACTGCTATAATAAAACCATATAATACGAAGGGGTGCTATAGTTAAATTTTCGGTTCACGAAATATCAAACCAATCTTTGAGAAAACAGTAAAAATAAAATAAAAATACTTCCCTAATAAGTTTCCTTTATAGTTACTTAGTATTTATATATAGTTTTATAAAAAAAGTCTTGATAATATGGTTGCTATAAGTTTTTCATCGCTTATAGTTTCAGTAATTGCATTGTCGTTTACTTTTACACAAAAGAAGTAAACCGCCTCCGCCTCGCAACTTGGGAGTAGGTTTACTTTCTTCTCATTGCAAATCGCGTTTGAAGCGATTCGTCTTATATATTAGATATACATCTTCAATATGATGGTTTTTATTCACATAATAAAATTTGACGTAAAAATGATTGCTTTTTAGCAACGCATCGATCAGATATAACAAAACCTGCATCTTCTATCAAGTCATCAATTGTTTCAATTGTAACGACAACTACTTTATCGGCAATGCGTCGTGCATGTTGTAGAATATTAAATTGATCTTCGGTTGATATATGTGTAAATAAGTTATAGGGTAAATCAATGATCGCGACGTCATAATGTTCCTTAACCTCGGAGATTGGACCTAATGTAATGTTGCCTGTTAACCCAAAATAAGAGATGTTTTTTCTGGAACCTTGACAAACGTTGTAATTTATATCTCGCCCTTCTATATTAATCCCCATGGAAAGGGCTTCAATTACTACTGTCCCTATACCACAACAAGGATCAATCGCACGGATATTTTGAGGCTGTGGAACTGCGATATTTGCAACAGTACGAGCTACTCTAGTACTTAGTGCCGTTGAATAACTGTGTGGCTTGTGTAAATGATTATGCCAAATGGATTCACTCTTCATATGCTTTCCAAAATACCATATTCCATCTATTAAAATAAGACCAAATACAACTTCAGGCTCATTTAGTTCTGGTTCGCCATCGATGCACAATCCTACCTCGCGTTCTATCATTCGACGCTCTGGCAGATGAATTTTCTTCTCATCACCAATATCCATACTATTTAAACAAACTACTTTATAAGTTGCTTCCTTTACTTTTAAATCCTTCACCAATGTCTTGATGTTTTCGATACTGTTATCTTCAAATAGCACTTCAAGTCTGTCCTGCATAAAAGGGCTACGGCTTGGATCAATTTTAATAGGGCTTATTATATAGTTTGATTGGGAATCAAGATTAAAAAATGAACGCATCTCCATTCTGCACAGATCGTATTCATCAACATGATGTACATATGTGTATATAAATTTACTGTTATTTTGTTCGTTACTCAATTGATTATCATCCTTTTAAGTTGTTGTTCACTTGAATTCACTAATGTTCATAAAAAACAAATGAAGTTGTTATTTGGTAATCGTATCATAGGTGTCTCTATCAAGCTACTCCATATCAATATCGATTCACAATTATGTCGAGGAGAAATTTATTAGAGGGAATAGTGGAAATATTTTGTAAGAAAAAATAATATAAAAATAGACATTTTTTTGAATAGGTCGGATTTAATAACCATTATTGCAGGAGGGTGTTAAATGATTGTAAAAGAAGACGTTTTAAATAGAAAGGGAGCTAGAAAGGCTAGCGATATTCCTAGTGAAGTTTTAATGTTGTTAAATCAAGGGAAAATAGAGAGTGTTAATTTAACAGAATGGCAAGCTGTTGACCATATTACTTTAGTAAAAAATGTGCTACCGTCAATAGGGCTAGAAGAAAAGTTAGACTTTATATTAACAGAGATAGAGAAGCAAAAAGTAGAAACGGGAATGAAGGCTATACGATTAATAGGTAGTTTATTAGATACAGTCATGATGAATGAAAGTGATACAAAAAAAGAGGAGTTAATCAAAAAATGTTCCACTCATGTATCTGATAGCGTCCGATGTTGGGCAGCGTTTATGAATAAAAACAACGATCATTCTTTAGAAGAAGCATTGTTGTATATCCGATCTTTCGCAGCAGATCATCATTTTGGTGTCCGAGAAATTGCTTGGATGTCAATTAGGGAGAAACTTTCAGCTAATATTGAGAGTAGTGTCGATTTGTTAACGGAATGGGCGAAAAGTGAAGATGAAAACATCCGTAGGTTTAGTTTAGAATCAATCCGTCCTCGCGGGGTATGGACAAAGCATATTGAAAGATTAAAAGAAGAGCCACAAATCGCACTTCCGATTCTACAGTTACTAAAATCAGATCCATCAAAGTATGTTCAAGATTCTGTCGGCAACTGGTTAAATGATGCTAGTAAAACTCAACCAGAGTGGGTCATAAACCTTTGTGATGAATGGCAAAAAGCATCACCAACTAAAGCGACTGAGAGAATCATTAAAAAGGCTCAAAGAACAATCGTAAAAGGTTAAATAATTGAGGAGAAAACGACGATAAAGCCAACAAACCACCCTAGGCCCATGTTTGTAATTTGATGTTAAGCAATAGCCAAACATTATGAATTATATTTATTGATTGAGGAGGTTGATCCAATATGGATTGATCTCTTTTTATTGTAGTTAATTACTTACAGGAGCAGAATAGTTTTCATTTAAAAACATTTCTTCATAAATGAAAAATGGTATTTTTTACTATTGATGAGGATTGAATAATAGGTTTTCAATAAAAAAATAATGAATTTAGATATTTTTTTATTGAAAAACGATAAATAGTGTTTTAAAATCAAACGTAGATTAATTAAGTGAGGTGCTTTTTATGAAACGAGGTTCAACACTCTTTTTAAAAATAGCTGTTTTTCTTATGGGAACTCCCGTTTTAGCTTTCTGTATATTTGGCTTATTTTGGTTAGCTAATAATCTAGCAAATCCAGATTACTGGTATATACTATATCCTGGTATAATTATTATGTATGTATCAGTAATACCGTATTTCATTGCGTTATATCAGGCTTTCCTACTTCTAAGCTACATTGATAAGAACAAAGCGTTCTCTAATCTTTCTGTAAGAGCTTTAAAGAAAATAAAATACTGTGCAATCACAATTAGTATCTTGTATGTGTTAATGATGCCATTTGTTTTTCTTGCAGCAGAGACAGATGATGCTCCAGGTCTCATAATTTTCGGAATGGTCCCTATCTTTGCTTCAATGATAATCGCAGTCTTTTCTGCTGTTCTTCAAAAGCTTTTAAAAGAAGCCATCGATCTAAAATTAGAAAATGATTTAATGATTTGAGGTGTTCAATTTGTCAATAATAATCAATATTGATGTGATGTTGGCCAAAAGGAAAATGAGTGTGACAGAACTTTCGGAGAGAGTTGGAATAACAATGGCTAATCTTTCTATATTGAAGAATGGAAAGGCAAAAGCGATTCGATTCTCAACTTTAGAGGCGATTTGTAAGGCTTTAGAATGTCAACCTGGAGATATTTTAGAATACAAAAGTGACAAAGACATTGAAGAATAATAGACAAACAAATTCTTTACAAATAAGTGTTTAAACCTTCAACGGCTGTTACAACCGAGCCAGCTTCAATAGGCTTAACTTTAATAATTAGCTATAAGAGGGCGCAACTTTGGTGGAAACCTTTTCTTTATCTCATAAAGATTAATTAGGATTTGAAGAAAAAATTGAGTTCGTATTGGTTTTTAAATTGGGGGATACTAATACGAAATAGCACTTATAATATGGAGCCATGTTTCGTGTCAAATTTATCCTTTATTTCCCCAATAAGCAGTGAAAAATTAGGACTTACCAATTTTGGTAAGTCCTAATGTCATTCCTTGCGCGATAGTGGAGCTATCTCCTCTTCCTGTAGAGTTGGATGTAGCTTTATAGTAAAGTTTGATTAAATGATATTAACCTGGGTATGAGATCAAAAATTTAGACTCTTAGCGAGCCACGGAAGCCCCTTGCTGCATAGTAAGAATCTGCACCATTGTGGTACACAAAAACAGTGTCGTAGCGATAATCACAAAAGATGGCCCCGCCGAGTTTTCTAATATTAGCAGGTGTTTGCACCCAGCTCGACGTTTTCATATCGAAATTGTCAAGTTTCTGCATCTCTCGGTATTGTTCTTCCGTTAAAAGTTCAATGCCCATGGCAGTTGCCATATCAATAGCGTTATTTTCTGGTTTGTGCTTTTTCCTTGACTCCAGTGCCTCACGGTCGTAACAAACACTTCTGCGACCTTTAGGACTTTCCGCTGAACAATCATAAAAAATGTATTCGCCCGTCTTTTCATCATGGCCAACAACATCCGGTTCACCGCCAGTTCCTTCCATTTCATTAAGCGACCACAGTTTTTCAATATTTGCTTCGAGCTTAGCTTGTACATCAGTCCATTCAAGATCTTTATGGCGGTTCATATTTTTCTCAAAACGGGCTTTTAAAGTTCTGAGTAGTACCTCTCGTTGTTCTAGTGACAACTCCTTATTTTTCTTTGTCATATTAGTTTCCTCCTTATTGTTAATCCTCATAATTGGACAGAACTGCTCAGTTAGTTCAATAAAAATTTTATTTCTTACTTATGATAGGGTTCTCCATTTATTATGGAGTATTTTGCTTATCATAAAATACGAATCATTTCCTTAATAGTTTCATCCTAAAAAAGATATCAAAAAAAATATAAAATTACTATATATTATTTTCTGAATTGTTATTAATTGTACATTCCACTAGCAAGCAATTCTTGAGAAAACACCTATAAATAAAGAATAGGAACCCTTTTTTAAACTATTCTACTGCTATATAATGAACTGCCTCGCTTGCTAACATTTACACGACATATTTAAAATGAAGATGGTTTTTCCTATGAAGTTGATAGCATAAAATTACTTTATTTTCCAAAAGGATTGTCAACATAAGGGCCCATCATTGTAATACGCATGAGCTGAGTAGCCATATATTTTGATGAATAATGCATATCGTTTTCTAACCACCAAACAATCACCTCGAGAAAGGCAGCAGCAAAATATCTGACAGCCATTTCACGTGGCACTGTAAGCCTCTTATCATCAGGTTGTGTAAAATTGATCCCATTTGAGATAAAATCGATGATGATTTCCTTCAAGCCTGAAGAAAAATAAGGAATATCTTTTTCAGTTAAAAACACCTTATATAATTTGCTATTTAAAGAAATTTGCTCGAATAAATGCAAAAATGTATCGTGTGGCTCATCTGCATCTTTTGAAAAATCAAATTCTAGCTTGTCATCGAATGTATCGTTAAGACTGCTCACTAAATCATTTAATATTTCCTTTGTGCTTTGATAGAGAAGATCGAGCTTATCGCTATAATGTAGATAAAAGGTAGCACGGTTTAAGGTCGCTCGTTCTGTAATATCTTGTACAGTAATCTTTTCGAAGCCCCTTTCTTCAATTAATTCCACAAGTGCGTCTCTTAGTAGTTGGCGCGTCCTCATAACCCGCGGGTCCATTTTCTGTTTCTTATTCGACATTTTTAAGCTCCTTGTCTTATTTTTTCTATTATTACAACACTGGCTATAAGTTCGTTGCTAAAGCGTCGAATCTATGAATTGTGTTGTTTGCCCTTTTTAAGAGTATTGATATACTTATATTAACGACATTGTGTCGAAAATACAACTAGTTGTTAATATGTTCATGAATTAGTCGTTTTATTTCATTTAGAAAGGAAGTTTTAATATGGGTCGTTTAAATGGAAAAGTAGCCATCATTACTGGGGCAGCAATGGGGATGGGTGCTTCTGAAGCAAAATTATTTGCTCAAGAAGGGGCAAAAGTTATCGCTACAGATGTTCAAATCGAACCATTGAACCAATTAATAAGAGAAATTAAAGAAAGTGGCGGTGATGCTATAGGGATTCAGCATGATGTGACATCTGAAGATGCTTGGAAGTCCGTCATTGCCGAAGCAATGAAGACATATGGTAAGGTCGATGTACTCGTTAACAATGCCGGTGTTTCTTCACCGAAAACGATTGCCAACATGGAAATGGACGAATGGAATAAAATAATGGACATTAACTTAAATGGCTGTATTATTGGGATGAAATATGTGATTCCTGAAATGCAAAAAGCAGGCGGGGGCTCTATTATTAATATTTCTTCCATTGGCGGTATTGTTGGTATGGCAGGTACAAGTCCATACACAGCGGCTAAAGGGGCACTACGCGTACTATCAAAATCAGCTGCAGTTGAATATGGAAAAGATAAAATCCGTGTAAATTCCGTACATCCTGGTATCATCGTGACACCAATGACAGCACCAACGATGGAAGAAGGAGGAGCTCTTCCTTTCTATAAAACGTATACGCAGCTTCCATACTTTGGTGAACCAGAGGATGTTGCCTATGGCGTTGTATTTTTAGCATCTGACGAATCACGCTTTATGACAGGTGCAGAATTAGTTATTGATGGCGGTTGGACAGCTATTTAATAAAGAGCAATTAAACTTGAGATAAAAACTAGGTTTCACATAGAATGTGAGCCTAGTTTTTTTGTTATTACATATGGAAGTAGAAAATTTCATTGAAAAGGGAAGTGAATACCCGTTTGCAAAGGGAAGTAGATTCGGGTATGAAATAGAAAAATACGTAAACTAAAGAAATGACTAAGTAGAGAAATAGTTAGGATAGCGGAACTTGATATTTATGGTAGGATAAAGATAAAAATGGGTTTTACCCCATTTTGTTGATAGTCTGAGAAAACGACGCCTGGATTGTATTAAAATCGTTGAAATACTATTATCAGTGCAGTATTGGAGGTATTGAAATTTTGATACAAATTTTTCTTCCAGTTCATCTTTAATGACAAACCAGCTCTTATAAGTAATTCTGTCCTTTTTTTCCTGAATTCCAAAATTACCCCTATCGATGTTTAATAAGGGTATTCATTCAAAAGTAATATTTTGAATTTTTATAGCAAAAAATAAGAGGATAATACATAAAAATTCAAAAAATTAATTGACTCTTTTTTTTATGTGTGATAAAAATGATAGTATCAATTCGGAAAATTAATATTTGGGCAATGATAGGATTAAGTAGTGAAAATCTCCCTATTTCAGAGAGCTGATGGTTGGTGCGAATCAGTATATAGATGATCATGAATTTCGACCTGGAGCATCTTTCATAAATCACATGTTGTGAGGAAGTGGAAGACGGTAGTGAATACCGTTATCAAATAAAGTGGTGAAGAATTTTTCACAACTAGGGTGGTACCGCGATATATATCGTCCCTACGTACTTACGTAGGGACGTTTTTTATTTAGGTCTTATTCTAGTTGTATTTTCATAACTAGGGTGGTACCGCGATATTACATCGTCCCTACGTATTTGCGTAGGGGCATTTTTATTAAGGTTTATCTCTTGTTGTATCTTCATAACTAGGGTGGTACCGCGATATATAATCGTCCCTACGTATTTGCGTAGGGACGTTTTTTTATTAAGGTTTTCATCCTGTTAAATCTTCATAACTAGGGTGGTACCGCGATATTTTTATCGTCCCTACATTTTCGTAGGGACGATTTTTATTTGAAAAGCAGTGGTTGTATGAGAAAGGAGTACGATAGACCAATATGAATAAAGACCGAATTGTAATAAACGACGAAGAAATAGAAAAAGAGAGGAGATAAAGAGATGAATTCACAGCAATGGACATCGAAATTAGGTTTCATTTTAGCTGCAGCGGGCTCAGCGATAGGTCTTGGGGCGATTTGGAAGTTCCCGTATATGGCCGGTATTGGAGGTGGCGGTGCGTTCTTCCTTATTTTCATCGGTTTTACCTTATTAATTGGTTTACCGTTATTATTGGCGGAATTTGTTATTGGAAGAAGTACACAAAAAGAGGCTGTTGAAGCATATAGAACTATTGCTCCAAGAACGCAATGGCCGTGGGTAGGTAAATTAGGGATTGTCACTTGTTTCATATTGCTTTCATTCTACAGTGTTGTTGGAGGATGGATTTTATTATATTTATGGAATGCGATTACAGGTAGACTGTGGGAAGGCAATGGCTCTTACGAAGCAACTTTTACTGAAATCATTGCTAATCCATTTTTAGCAGTTGGATCACAGCTATTATTTATTCTTATGACTATTTTTATCGTAAGTAAAGGTGTACAAAATGGTGTTGAAAAAGTAAATAAGTATTTCATGCCAGCACTATTTGTTTTATTCTTTGTATTAATTATTCGTGCTCTTACACTAGATGGAGCAGGAGAAGGGGTTCGTTTCTTCTTACAGCCTGATTTCTCAAATGTTACATCTGAAATTATTTTATATGCGATGGGGCAATCATTCTTCTCGTTATCTGTCGGCGTAGGCGTAATGGTAACGTATAGCTCATATTTACCGAAAGAAGAAAGTTTACCACGTTCCGCATTTTCTATTGTCGGTTTAACACTTGTCATTACATTGCTTGCAGGGCTTGCGATTTTCCCGGTAGTATTCGCATTTGGAATGGAACCGTCTCAAGGACCAGGTCTATTATTTATTGTCTTGCCAGCGATTTTCAGTAAAATGGCATTTGGAAAAGTGTTCTTCATTATTTTCTTGTTACTATTTTTCTTTGCAACGATTACATCAGCCATTTCCATGTTGGAAATTAGCGTGGCCTCTTTAACGACAAAAGGTAAAGGGAAACGCGAAAAAATGTCATTGATTGTAGGATTACTAATCTTTGTTGTAGGGATTCCATCAGCTTTATCATATGGCGTATTAAGCGATTTTACATTATTCGGAAAAAATATCTTTGATTTAGCAGACTATACAGTAAGTAATATTCTTATGCCGCTCGGTGTATTATTAGTTGCGATCTTCGTACCGTTTAAAATGAAGAAAGATGTATTAATGAGTGAACTGGGTGTAAGTAAAAATAAAGGCTATAAATTATTTGTATTATGGTTATTCTTACTTCGCTATATAGCACCGATTGCAATTATTATCGTATTTTTAAATGTAATTGGCGTGATTTAACATACAGAAGGTCCTAGCATATCGTTGTGTTAGGGCCTTTTCGTTATAAAATCAGGTCACCTAAAGAACTGCTCCGATCCTTACGAATACAGCCCTCCACAGAATAAAAGCACAAACTTACGCAAATCAAAGCAATCCCCGTTTAAAACAGATAAAAAAACAACAAAAGAATAGCTTGACATCACTCATAAATAGCACAAACATCACAATTTTTTCAGCATATCATAATGGAGAAAGCGTTTTCTTCAATTAATATAGAAGAAAGTCACTACAATTCAATCAAGTTTGCTGCAAAATACTTTGTTACGAATGTTAAATATAAGTAAGTATAAAAGAGTTCTTGATTGAGATACTTTTCGTCACTTGATTTTATTACGACGCTTAAAAAAATGTCTTTAAATAAAGAAGTCATATTCGAAGAGTTTAGACCTATCGTTGTAATAAATCAACATCCTGCTGTTGAAGTGATACAACTTTATACAATTAAAATTGTTCATCTTGATATCCATATAAATTCGTAAAGACGTGGTCCGTTTTGACATGTCAAATACACCATTGAAAATTCTATAAATTAGATGAATTCAGCTAGTTCAGACAAATATTTGTACGAATATTGGAATTTTACGAAAAAATTTTGCAAAAACCTTAACTATTTCATACGAAATCCGTATAATAAATCAAACAGTGTGAAAATTGTCCATTTTCCATCGATTAATTGCGTGAATTTTTTAAATTGTATTGACGTAGGGAATGATAATTTGTACACTGTGTACAATCAATTGTTTTTTGGAGGAATACATTTAATTTAAAAAGTTAGGATTTGATGGTTATGATCGTATGTAAATTTGGTGGAACATCTGTAGCAAGTGCAGAACAAATTCAAAAAGTAGCAAACATTGTAAAATCTAATCCGGCACGTAAAATCGTAGCCGTTTCTGCACCAGGGAAGCGTTCTGGTGACGATATAAAGGTAACTGATTTATTAATTAACTTAGCAATGGCAGCATTAAAAAATGAAGATATTGAGAAAGAATTGCAAATCGTTGTAAATCGCTTTATGGCGATTGCGGATGGTTTGGAGTTAGATTATACAATTTGTGATGTGATCGCTGAAGATTTACGTGAACGTGTACAGGGTGATAAATCGAATGAGGAATTATTTATCGATAGCATCAAAGCGGCAGGGGAAGACAATAACGCGAAGTTAATCGCAGCTTATTTTAATTCCATCGGTATGACGGCACGCTATGTAAGTCCAAAAGAAGGTTTGGTCGTCAATGATTTACCTGAACGCACGTATGCATTACCAGAGGCCTATGCTAATTTAGCGCCACTAAAAAATACCAAGGAAATTATTGTATTCCCTGGTTTCTTCGGTTACACTAAAGCGGGCATACTACGAACATTTGATCGGGGTGGCTCTGATATTACAGGCTCTATTTTAGCAGCTGCTGTTGAAGCAGAGCTTTATGAAAACTTTACGGATGTGGACTGCGTGTTCTCCGCGAACCCGAAAGTTGTGAATGATCCAGTGGAAATTAAAGAAATTACGTATCGCGAAATGCGCGAATTATCCTATGCAGGCTTTTCAGTTTTCCATGATGAAGCGTTAATGCCTGTCTACAAGATTGGGGTGCCCGTTAACATAAAAAATACAAATAATCCATCGGCCCCAGGTACTCGTATCGTACCAAGACGCTCTGTTACAGGACGTCCAGTTACAGGTATCTCGGCAGACAGTGGCTTTTCAACTTTATATGTGTCAAAATATTTGATGAATCGTGAAGTAGGCTTTGGACGTAAGCTTCTTCAAATTTTGGAAGATGAAAATATTTCTTATGAACATACACCGTCTGGTTTAGACGATATTTCTGTCATTATGCGTTCAAACCAAATTACACTAGAAAATGAAGAACGAATTCTTTCTCGTGTGAAAAATGAGTTACATGCAGATGATGTGCAAATGCGTCATGGTTTCTCGATGATTGTTATCGTAGGCGAAGGTATGCGTAATAATACAGGTTTAGCGGCACGTGCTGCAACTGCGATTTCTAAAACAGGTGCAAATATAGAGATGATTAATCAAGGTTCATCTGAAGTTAGTCTAGTATTCGGAGTGCTACAAGAGTTTGAAAACCAAATTTTACAAGCGCTTTATGAGGAATTTTTTGCACATGTGCGAGTGTAAGGATATATAGTGAAACTTTTAAAAGTGGGGAGTTCTTTATCCCCACTTATTAATTAGTGTTCACGGGCAGTTTGCCTTTGCCTTTGCTTAATTAATGGGTAGAGGTGGGGCAGAAAAAATACTGCTTGTTAATGCGAGGGGATAAACGCTAATCCTTGAAACGGATTAGTGTTTTCTTTTTGACGAGAATACTGTAAAATCGAGGGCGTACACAGATTGGAGGTTTTTCTTTTGAAAAAATTATCGATTGGTATGCTTCTATCAATGATTGGCATACTATTTGTTTGTTTAACGATTATGGATATTTTACCGTCCTCGACTAAAACAATGAAAATTGTCTATGTCGGTATTGGTTGGGTATTTATTATTGCAGGATCCGTCATTCGTTTTAAAACTTTAAAACAAAGACAATAACGAAATATCGCGAAATTGAATTGTGGCAACCTGTGAATTTATGATACAATTTCAAAAAAAATAAATAATTTGAGTATTATGAAGTTGCGATGCTGTGTGAAAATTCAAAAGCTTTAAATTGGGGAAAGATGATTAATTTAAGATCAACAGTACAAATTCTTCTTTGTAAGAATTTGTTTTTTTATTTTCTGAATAGGAGGCGAGATTATGTCAGCACTTCGCAAGGGCGATATTCATATTTCTGACCATTATGTTGCCGTCCAAACAGATTCACCGATGAAGGTAGTATCCTCAGCCGTACATAATCCGGGTTTTGGCTTTTATACTCATTTGATGAATCGTTCAGTGCCCTATACGTATGATGAGCGAAAACCACAGCTAGAATTGCAACGGTTTTTACAGTCTGAGGGCTTTCCCATTGACAATACGGTGGCGATGATGACGGCAGTCTACGCTCGGTATGCGACAGTTCGTGAATTTACATATGAAGGAATTCATCTTGTCATCATGATTACTGCTGGTCTTGGCAATGCCGTCGATATTACGCGAGCTTTTCATCGTCAGGAGCAGTATCATGCGGGGACTATTAATACGTGGGTACTAATAAATGGGAGATTGTCGGATGAAGCATTATTTCAAGCGATGATTTCTACGACAGAGGCAAAGGTTAAGGCACTTATTGATGAGGGCATCACTGATCCAACAACGGGTACACAAGCTACAGGTACTTCAACAGATAGCTTGTTGATTGCTTCAACAGAGGAAGGTGACTACCATCAATATGCTGGGCCGATTACGATGCTTGGCAAAATCATTGGCCATGGTGTTTATGAAACGATGTGCGATGCCATTCAAAAATATAAAAAAGATAAGGAGGAGAATCCGTTATGATGGCACTGGTGATTGCCTGTATCATTGGGCTTGTTTTTGATTTAATAGTGGGTGATCCTCCTAAAATGCCTCATCCGGTACGCTGGATTGGAAAACTCATTCAATCTCAAACAGAGTTATGGAATAAAGGAAGAATGAGAAAACTCCGTGGCATGGTGATGGCGCTTGCTGTAGTTGGTACAACGATGTTTGTTGTGACGGCCATTATGCTACTAAGCTATAAGGTGAGCCTGCTATTTGGCATAGTGATTGAGGGCTTACTTATTGGGATTGGACTAGCACAGCGTAGCTTGAAGGAAGCGGCGATGGCTGTCTATGAACCGCTCGTCAAAGGCAATTTTACTGAAGCTCGTGTGAAGCTATCCTGGATAGTCGGCCGTGATACGGAGAAACTTGACGAGGATGAAATTGTTCGTGGTGTTGTGGAAACAGTCTCAGAAAATACGAGTGATGGCGTAACAGCTCCATTATTTTATGCCTTTTTATTTGGCGCTATAGGGTTATGGGGCTATAAAGCTGTTAATACGTTAGACTCTATGATTGGCTATAAAAACGAACAATATAAAGACTTTGGTATGTTTGCAGCAAAGCTAGACGATGTACTTAATTTTATTCCAAGCCGATTAACAGGTTTACTTATGGTGCTTGGGACGAAAAATGAAACGAATGTATCTCTCGGGAAGCGCTTAAAACGGTGGGCTCAAGATGCGAAAAAGCATCCAAGTCCTAACAGTGGTTATTTAGAAGCAGCTACAGCTGTTCAATTAGGTGTTCAGCTTGGTGGGAAAAATACATATAAGGGTGTCGTTTCTTATCGAGCAATAATGGGAGAGAAATTGGTCCCATTAACAAAAGAGCATATTGCAACGTCAGTGATTCATATGCGCATCGCGACCTTGCTCTTTACGCTAGTAATGTTATCAGTGGAGGTGTTAATTTTTGCAATTACCTAATCACGGAGCGAATCCGCAAAATGTTTATCATCAGCTAGGACTTAATATGCCGGAAAAGGTGTATGATTTTAGCGAAAATGTGAATTCGGCAGGGCCACCACCGTTTGTCGAGGCACGTTGGCGGACATTTTATCCGCTAATTCAACGTTATCCAGATCCAGACGGTGAGCCGTTTTTATCAAAGGTAGCAGCTTTTCATGCTGTGCCAAAAGATTCTATATTACTAGGTAATGGTGCATCTGAGCTATTTAGTGTTTTAGTTAGACGCTACAGCAATAAGCGTGTTATTATCGTACATCCAACTTTTTCAGAATATGAACGAACATTAACAGCTGCAGGCGCTGAAATTGTGCCAATTATTGTAGAGGATATTGTTCACTATACATTGCCAATGGAGCATCTGAAGCGTGAAATGGTGAACGCGGATGCTTTATATATTTGTACACCGAACAATCCAACAGGTGTGCTTCCAAAGAAAGAGGAGCTGCTCGAATTAATCTCTCACGGTGCAAAGGTCAATTGTGAGCTTGTCATTGATGAGGCATTTATTGACTGGGTAGATGAAGCTTATTCATTAATCCAGTATGTGGCAGAAAATCCTCATTTGATTGTCGTTCGTTCGATGACAAAAATGTATGCGATTCCAGGATTACGCCTAGGCTATTTAGTGGCGAACCCGGTAGTTGTTACTGAGCTAAAGTATATTCTACCGCATTGGAACTTGAATGCCTTTGCCCTAGTTATTGGGACAGGCTGTTTAGATGAACGCACATACTGTAAGCAAGCCATTGCCTATGCGAAAAATCAACGACAATCGCTACAGAGCTATTTACAGGAACATGGTTGCCAGGTGACAAATAGTGTAACGAATTATGTATGTTTTGCATTACCGAAAAATCAGCAAGCAGATACATTTTTTACATATTGTTTATCAAAGGGCGTCGTACTGCGTCATACAAAAAACTTTATGGGCTTAAATGGCGAATGGTTCCGTATTGGGATTAAAGATATTGTAGCCATGACGTATTTACAGAATTGTTTGCAGGCGTGGTTTAACTTCATTCAGCAGAAGTCTTCCACCTCTATAGATGGTGATATGAATACAGATTTAAGCTACTATTCAACGGGTATTTAAACACCTGTACCTGTCGCTACAGCGCCACGTTCTGTGGTAAAGATTGAGTGACCAACATCGCGTTGGCCCAAAGCCTCCGGCGGATGTCACAGAATTGGAAAGGAGTCCTTAGGGGATGTTAGCCTAAAACCATCGCATCTATGCGATAACGGCTAACTGACCTGCATCGGTAAACACGCCACGTCCTGTGGCATTACCGAAATGACCGACATCGTGCAGGCCTAAGCACAAAGCGGATTCCGGACGTAATTATGCCGAGGCATAATTGATTGCAAATAAGGAGTGAGAAAGCTGACGACTTTTTATTTAGTAAGACATGGCGAAACAATGTGGAATAAAGAACAACGGCTACAAGGATGGTTAGATTCGCCGTTATCTGTAAATGGTATTTTACATGCAGAAAAACTTCGAGATCATTTGAAAAATATTAATTTTACAGCGGCATATAGCAGTTCAAGTGGTCGTGCGAAGGAAACGATGCAAATTCTTCTAGCTGATCGACAGCTTCCAGTCTATGAAGAGGAAAATTTACGGGAGATTTTTTTAGGAGATTGGCAAGGGAAAAAAGTCGAGGACATCGTGATTTCTCATCCGGATTATGAATTATATACTGATTATCCTGGACAATTCGTTGCAACCCATACGGAAAGTTTTGGTATGGTAACAGAACGAGCGATGTTTACGTTAAAGAAAATAGCAGAAAAATATCCCGAGAATACTGTTTTAATTGTGTCACACGCGGTAACGATTAAGTGTATCATTAACGCTATTTTAGGGCGAAGGGTCGATCAGCTATGGACAGAGCCATTTATTAATGGTACAAGTGTAACGATTATTGAACAAGTCGATCAACAATGGCACGTTCAAGAGATCGGCAACATTCAACATTTACTATAGGAGGGGAAACCATTGCCACTGATTTTCATTACGGGGGGAGTACGCAGTGGTAAATCCCACTTTGCTGAAAAAGCGGCTGTTACTCACTATCAAACAGAGTCTATACAAGCGCAGCGGCTTATTTATATTGCTTCCGGCGTAGCGTTGGATCGTGAAATGGAGAAGCGGATCATTCGACATCAGGCAGACAGACAGGCGCAAAATATCGAGTGGCTGACGATAGAAGCACCTTATGAAATCGCAAATACTTTGCATAAACTGACTGATGGAGATGTCGTGTTATGGGACTGTGTTACGACGTGGTTAACAAATGCGTTTTACGAAGGTTTTGATGCGGGAGCTCCCTGTGTGGAACAACCTGGATGTTTAGAAATGAAACTTGAGGTTTTAAAAGAGGCGGTAGAGACGTTACTTGAGAAAAGGGTGACGTTTTTTATCGTCTCAAACGAATTATTTGATGAGCCAGCCTATACGAACGAGGAAGTAGAGTTATACCGGCAAATGCTTGGGGAATTACATCAATGGTTCGTGTCTAAAGCGGATGAGGCGTATGAAATCAATTATGGTGTCGTTAAGAAATGGAAATAATGAATGATGCTTTGAAAATAAAAGAAGGTAGGCAAGACGATGAAAAATATCTGGCATAGCATACAACTTGCGTTTCAATTTTTTACAGTTTTGCCAGTACATAAAGAAATTCCTTTAACGAAGGCAACAATTACAGGGATGTTCGCCTTTTTGCCATGGATAGGGGCACTCATGGGTACGACAGTGGCTGCGGTGATCTATGGTTTAACGGAATGGACGGCTAGTAGCGAGGTATTACTTGCCTTTGTGATTATCGGATTATTTGCCATATTTACTGGTGGACTACATTTAGACGGTTTTATTGATATGGGGGATGCTTATTTTTCCTATCGAGATCGTGAGAAGCGGCTTGAAATTTTGGATGATCCACGTGTTGGTGCATTTGGTGTGCTTTCAGTGCTATTTTTAGTGCTTGGTAAATTTGTCATACTTCACGAATTATTCGTACAGCAAAAGTTTGAACTGTGGATGCTTGTATTTATTCCGTTATGTACACGAGTAGGTATGAGCTTTTATTTTATGTCGCTTAATTGCTCAAAGGAAAAGGGGCTTGCCTACTTTTTTAAAACACATATTAAGCCAGGTTTACTAATCTGCTGTATGCTTTTAACATTAGTTGTAGCATACAGTAGCTTGTTGTTTGTAACTGGCTTCACAATTGTTCCGTTCGTGTTGATGGCAGTACTAGCGATTGCTTTTTTAGTCTTTCGGCAATTTACAGTGCGTAACTTTGGCGGTGTTTCTGGGGATTTACTCGGTGCATCAATTGAAGGAATGGAGGTTGTACTGTGGGTGACGTTGTTACTGTGCGCTTAATGAGACATGCACCAACAAAGGAAAATTTAGAAAAGCGTTATATCGGCTGGACAGATTCTTCATTAGCTGATGCATCTTTACTCCCTATTGTAGATCAAGAGGTCACCAAGGTGTATGGTAGTGATTTACTACGCTGTAGGGAAACAGCTTTCCGTTATTTTCCGAATGCAACTTACGTGTCTGATCGGAGATTTCGAGAGTCGAATTTCGGAGAATTTGAAGGGCTCACATATGAGGACTTACAATCAGATCATCGTTATTGTGCATGGTTAGATGATCCTGTAAAGTCTCCACCTCCAAGGGGAGAAGGCTTTGATATGTTTTGTGCACGTGTTTTGGCAGGGTTCACTGCATTACCAAAAGGGGAAGATGTGTATCATCTCGTTGTCCATGGCGGGGTTATTCGAGCGCTACTCGTAGCCTTTGCTCCAACTGAGCAACCTTTTTGGTCTTACCAAACACCGCATGATAAAATGTTTTCTTTAACGTTTTCAAGAAAGGCTTGGGAGGAGAGAGCAAGATGCATGTCTTTATCGGAGGAGCCTATAGTGGAAAAACCGACTATGTCATGAAATTACTTACAGGTCAAAACGTTGAGCTAGTGGATGGCACTCTACCTGATGGCGCTCCTACTTGTGATGTACTAGTAATTAAAAACATAGAGAAATGGCTCGTAACACAAGACCTTGAGGATGATGAACCTCTTGTCAGAACTATTTTGACAAGACTAAAGACCCTTGAAGAAAATTGTGCATTGTATATAATTGTGACCGACATGGGGCGTGGTGTTGTGCCGATGGACAAACAGGCACGATTATTACGTGATACATGTGGGCGTTTGTATCAAGCATTGTTTGCTGAAGCCGAACAAGTCGTACGCATTTGGTACGGTATTGGGGAACAAATCAAATGATATAGTGACTTGCTTGCAGAGTTTGTAAAACACTTCACAAAAGTGGGATGACATTTGCAAAGTCGCATGCTTTGTATATAAGTTGATTGGAGTGGAGGCTGGTCGACTCCTTGGGGATCAGCGATATTGAGGAATGAAGGCTAAAACCATCACATCTTGTGATAACGCCTTCGTGACTAACATCCTGTTGTCCCGACGCCCCCAGGAAGCTCTGCGCGAAAGCGAAGCGTCAGCGATAAAGCGTACAGCCGGAACGGAAATCAACCCCAAGCTTTGATGAAAAAATTTAACGGAAAGAGGCAATGGAATGGATCGACAAAAATTGATGAAATTGACGCTCACTGCCATGGTAGCGGCAATTTGTGCAGTAGGTGCAGTCATTAAAATTCCAACATTTATTACAACTGCTGCGCTTGACTCTGCACCGGCATTTTTGAGCGTTGTATTTTTATCGCCAGTATTAGCTGGTGTTGCGGGAGTCATTGGGCATTTTATTTCAGCCCTAACTACTGGCTTTCCTTTTGGACCACTACATATAATTATCGCAGTGGAAATGTTTATCGTTGTATGGATCTTTGGGGTTATGCATAAAAAAGGCATGTATTTCTGGAAATGGCCTGTGGCACTTATTTTAAATGGTGTCGTGGCACCTATACCATTTTACTTTATTATTAGTCCGGCGTTTTACTGGACGTCATTGACTAGTCTTCCACTGGCAACACTCATTAATCTAGTGATCGTTGCGGTGGCGATGCCAGTTCTGTCGAAGGTGTTTGTACGTAAGGAAGGTCGAGTACATTGAGAAATGCAATAAAAATAGGTGAGCTCATTGCGACAACCGATAATGCCGCTGCAATTGGCGAAAAGCTACAGGATGTTGTGTCTGCTCCAGATCAGCTTACAGCATATTTTACTGCACGTGTTACATTTTTAGAGCAGCTTGCTGCAAATGCTTTACCAAAGCATATTTTACTTGCTAATTTTTCAGGGGATGCTACATGGTCTCGTTATGTTGCAGGCATTCAACAGGTTTTTGAGGAGGCTGGTCTTTTTTGTCCGCAAATAGACGGTAGTTCAGAGACTAATATGCCAACTTTACAATCAGGCTTGTCAATAACGATGCTTGGGGAGCAGCAGAAACGAACAGCAACTAAGCATGAGCAGCTAAGTTGGTACACATATGGTTTGCCACTTGTAGGCAATGAAATCCTTGCACAACCTGAAGATGTCGCACAGCTGCAACCTATTTTTCAAGCGTGGAAAGAGGGAATTGTGCAGCAAGTATGGCCAGTTGGATCAAAAGGTTTACAAGCAGAATTTAGCCGGCTTTTTGGCGAGCAACAGGTCAAAAGTGCATTAAATGTTGAGAAAACAGCTGGTCCATGTGCAGTAGTTTTACTTGGAATTGATCCAGAAAAAGAGCAGCTAGTACAAAAATATTTTCCTAGAAATTTTGAAAAACTACGTAAAACTGCATTGTAATCGGGCTTGCTTCGAGAAAAAGTAGTACTTTAAAAAATTCAAGGGGCAAAACGCCTATTGCAACTATAAACACTATATGTTAGATTTGTTTAGGAGTTAAAACACAATATATAGTATTTTGGACGAGCGGTACCAAATATGGTTTAAAAGGGAATTCGGAAAAGAGTCATCTTAGGCCGAAGCTGTCCCCGCAACTGTAAGTGCTGACAAATGATGAATAGGCCACTGTAAAGAACGGGAAGGCCATCATTTGGAGGAAGCATGAGCCAGGAGACCTGCCGATTTGTTCAAGACAGCAACACATTCTTCGGGGATTGAGAAGTGGAGGCGAGAGATTTGTCCACTTCTTAGTGTGCATGTCCTTCATTTCCATTTCCGATTTTACTGCGATCACGTAACCGATAAGTGTTGCGTGATCGCTTTTTGTGTTGCTGGAGAAAGAAAGGGAGAGAATGTATACATGACAATTCAAATCGAACAGCAAATTGCTAAGCTCAAGAAAAGTTATACGGAGGATGAACTCGAAAGTTTTGTAAGATTATCGGATCGATGGCTACGAAAAAACGACAATGCGACATTTGAAGCATGGGCGGATGCGATGATTTTACAAACGCTTAGCCTAATTGATGAGGAGGAGCCATACTGGACATTCGTCGCAGCTCAAATTTATTTAGAAAAACTATATGATCAATTTGCAATGCGCCGTGGCGTTCCAGTGCAAGATGTTTATAAATGTTTCCCGGAACAATTAGCACGCTATACAGAAGCTGGTTTGTATCATGAAAGTTTAACAACAAAATATAGTGAGCAGGATCTTCAAGAACTCGCTTCCTATTTAGAATCAAGTCGAGATGAATTGTTTACGTATATTGGCTTAAAAACATTAATGGACCGCTATGTAGTCCGTGATTACACGAAAACACCAGTAGAGCTACCACAGGAACGATGGATGGTCATTGCGATGACCCTTATGCAGGATGAAACAGAAAATCGTTTAGAAAAAGTACGTGAATCTTACTGGGCAATGAGTAATTTATATATGACTGTGGCAACACCTACATTATCGAATGCAGGTAAAACACATGGCCAGCTATCTAGTTGCTTTATCGATACAGTAGATGATAGTTTACAAAGTATTTATGACACGAATACAGATGTTGCAACATTATCGAAATACGGTGGTGGTATTGGTGTTTATATGGGCAAAATTCGTAGCCGAGGCTCATCAATTAAAGGCTTTAAAGGTGCATCTAGTGGTGTTTTACCATGGATTAAACAGCTTAATAATACGGCGGTTTCAGTCGATCAGCTAGGTCAACGACAAGGAGCTATTGCTGTTTATTTAGATGTTTGGCACAAAGACGTCTTTACGTTTTTAGATTTACGCTTAAACAATGGGGATGAGCGTTTACGTGCCCATGATATTTTCACAGGGCTATGTTTACCGGATTTATTTATGGAAACGGTTGAAGAGCGCGGGGAATGGCATTTGTTTGATCCACATGAAGTACGAGAAGTTATGGGCTTTTCACTAGAGGATTTCTACGATGAGAAAAAAGGTGATGGCACTTTCCGTACTAAATATGCAGAATGTATTGCGAATCCATTATTAAGTCGTGAGGTCGTACCAGCTATTGATATTATGAAACGTATTATGCGCTCGCAGCTTGAAACAGGCGTGCCGTTTATGTTCTATCGAGATGAAGTAAATCGCATGAATCCGAATAAGCATGAGGGAATGGTTTATAGCTCGAACCTGTGCACAGAAATATTTCAAAATATGTCAGCTACTGAATTCGAGTCTATTACTCTAGAAGATGATGTCATCGTAACACGTCGCAAGCCTGGCGATTTCGTTGTATGTAACTTATCATCTATTAATTTAGGCAGAGCTGTACCGGCTGGTGTTTTAGAAAAATTAATTCCGATTCAAGTACGTATGTTAGATAATGTTATTGCTTTAAATACAATTCCAGTAAAACAAGCAGAGCGTACGAATCTACGCTACCGTGGCATTGGACTTGGAACATTTGGCTGGCATCATTTATTAGCATTGAAAGAAATTCAATGGGAGTCTGAGGAAGCTGTAGAATTTGCGGACAAGCTATATGAAGAAATTGCGTATTTAACGATTCGCGCTTCTAACGATTTGGCAAGTGAAAAAGGAGCCTACCCATTATTTGAAGGCTCAGATTGGCATACTGGTGCGTATTTTGAAAAACGTGGCTACGACAGCAATAAATGGAATGCGTTACGCGCCGCGGTTGCTGAAAAAGGAATGCGTAACGGCTATGTTATGGCGGTTGCACCGAACTCATCAACATCCATTTTAGCGGGTAGTACGGCTACGATTGATCCTATTTTCCAAAAGAGTTATTCAGAAGAGAAGAAGGATTACAAAATTCCAGTAACGGTACCGGATCTATCACCTGTGACAACTTGGTATTATAAATCTGCTTATTTCATCGATCAAAATTGGACAATCAAGCAAAATGCTGCTCGAGCACGTCATATCGACCAAGGCATTTCACTTAATTTATACGTTCAAAATACGATTAAGGCAAAAGATTTACTAGCATTGCATATGAACGCTTGGGCGAGCGGTGTGAAAACGACATATTATGTACGCTCAACGTCTGTAGAATTACTAGAATGTGAGTCTTGCGCGAGCTAGGAGGAAGTAACAATGACAACTATTACAAAACGACAAATTATGGATAAAGAAGCACCAAACCGTTCAACAGGTATTGTGAACGGACGCTCTTCTAACATTTTAAACTGGGACGATGTGCGTTTTAGCTGGGCATATCCTAAATATAAAAAAATGCTAGGTAACTTCTGGACTCCGTTTGAAATTAATATGAGCAATGATGTTAAGCAGTTTCCACAGCTATCAGCGAATGAGCAGGAATCCTTTTTAAAAATCATTGGCTTACTAGCACTATTAGACAGTGTGCAAACTGATTTTGCAGGGAAAGTAGCGGATTATTTAACAGATTCAAGCTTAAATGCATTAATGATTATTTTAGCGCAACAAGAGGTAATTCATAATCACTCTTATTCTTATGTGCTATCAAGTATTGTGAACAAAGACGAACAGGATCGTACGTTTGACTTTTGGCGTACAGAGCCAGTATTAGAGCGACGTAATGACTTCGTAATTAAAGGCTACCATGCATTTTCAGAGGAGCCATCTGTTGGAAATATGCTAGAAGCGATTGTCTATGATGTGATTTTAGAAGGTTTATTCTTCTATTCTGGCTTCGCTTTCTTCTATCATTTAGCACGCAATCAAAAAATGGTGGCATCGTCAACGATGATTAATTATATTAATCGCGATGAGCAGCTTCATGTCGATTTATTTGTGAAAATTTATCAGGAGCTTTTAGAGGAATATCCTGAATACGATACACCAGAACGAGCGGCTCGTGTACAGGAAATCTTCCGTGAAGCGGTACAGCTAGAAATCGATTGGGCTAATGAAGTGATTGGTGATAAAATTGAAGGCCTTGATGTGGAAGATGTGCATGATTATGTACACTTCTATGCGAATGTACGCTGTAATCAGCTTGGCGTAGAGCGTCCATTTGAAGGCTATCGCAAAAATCCATTAAAGTGGGTTAAAGCGTATGAGGATGTTGACTTAGGAAAAACAGATTTCTTCGAGCAGCGTTCTCGCCAATATGTGAAGGTCAATGTAGAAGATAACGGATTTGATGATTTGTAATACTCAATACACCGCGATGTTGAACTAACATTGCGGTGTATTTTTTATGAGGGTGAACGGGTCAAACTGCAATAAACAATAGGGAGAGGGGGATATATATTACCTAACCAAACTATTTCTCACTAAAAAGCGATCATTAAATATGATCGGAACACCTCTTCCATCCTTTTCGGCGTGAATATGTAAATGTGGTTCGCTTGTATTGCCCGAATTTCCTACTTTTCCAAGTTTTTGGCCCGTTGTTACTTTTTCATTTTTTGCCACCACTAAGCTGCCTTTTTGCATATGAGCTAATAAAATGGTCGTCGCATCATCGTTCTCGCATGATAGGGTGACATGATTTCCCTCAGGATTTTCTGAATCAGATTTTGGAGGAGTGAGATCAGGTAAATCATTTTTGACGTTGACTACTTTCCCATTACAAGGACTATATAAATTATCTTCGAATATTTGATACTTATTCAATTCTTCTGGATATAGTCCATTAGCGCGAGTTCCAATCGTATTTAATTTTAAAATATCTAAAGCATACTTTTGTCCTGGATGGGCTTGATGGTAGTTCATTGCCACCTGATTCCCACCTTGTCCGACATAGTAGGTGCCATTTTTAAGAGGGAAGGATAATTCAATGCCTTTTTCGGCTACTGAATAGCTTTTTACGACCAAAGCATTATACGTACCAAAAACGAGAATAAGTAAAATGTAAATACCAATTGAAAACTTTTGATTTAGTGAATATTTTATTGTAAACGGTAAATTTCTTATCTTTTTCCAAGAAAAAATGAAAGTGACAATCAAGAGAATCAACCAAAGAAAGCTAACATAGTATCCGACCCAACTCCAGTTTCCTGCTTGAAATAACCAAACGATTAGTGCTGTAGTCAACATTGAGTCCAATAACCATTCTAGTTTACTTTTAAATGGAGCTTTCCATAACGAAATAATAAAGCTCGCAGGCAATATGATTAGCAAACCAATAGAATAAAAGATTGGTAACACTATTTCTCATCTCCCTTATGATATTTTAAGGACGTCATTACATTATTGGTAATATTTACCCTATCTTAACTGCATTCTAACTTAGAGATGCCAGTAAATGAACCTTAGTCCAGAGCTTCCTTTTAACCTATTTGAAAGCAACTTCTACAGTTACCAAAACCTACATAAAAAATCAATCGTGTCCCAAATATTACGAGACCCGTAAAAATAGTGCCACTTGAGAATGTTTTTCAGTTATAATTAATAATGAATGTGAATTAAAGAACGGAGTCGAAGGAATGCAGGCAATAAAACAGTTAGGAGGGTTTTTAGGGCCCTATAAATTTTTTACCTTAATTGCACCATTATTAATGGTACTAGAGGTAACGATGGATTTACTTCAGCCGACGATTATGCAGCATATGATTGATACGGGTATTGCGAATGGTGATGATCCGTATGTGCTGAAAATGTTCGTCTGGATGCTGATCAGTGCGGTATTCGGACTTGTTGGTGGGATAGGCTGTTCCTATTATAGTTCGAAGGCGGCAATCCATTTTGCATCGGATGTTCGTCAGTCACTTTATGAAAAAATGATGACGTATTCGGCAAAGGAACGTGACACTTTTACAACAGGGAAGCTTATTACGATTTTAACGAGTGATGTAGAAAGTGTTCAGCGCGCGTTTATGATGACGTTGCGTATTTTTGTGCGTGGTCCTTTATTATTTATTGGAGCGGTTATCATTGTTTTTGTGACGGCACGTGAGTTATTTTCGATACTCCTTATTATCGTGCCGCTATTAATTATTGCGATGTACTTTTTCACAAAGTATTCGGGTGTCCTGTATCGCCGAGTGCAGGAGGCAATTGATCGTGTTAATACGAAGCTACAGGAGAACTTAGCGGGGATTCGTGTTGTGAAGGCGTTCCGTCGTGAAACGCAACAGATTGAACAGTTTGGCGCTCTAAATGATACGCTAACGAAGCGCTTTATTACAGCCGAGCAAATTGTTGGCGTGCTCGTGCCGTTTACGATGTTCGTTGTCAATCTAGGCATTGTAGCAGCACTGTGGCTTGGGGCCATTAAGGTAGAAGCCGGTACTTTAAAGGTTGGAGTAATTCTAGCTTTTATTAACTATTTAACGATTATATTAAATGGATTGATGACTTCTAGTATGGTATTGATGCAAATTGCACGTGCAATTCCTTCAGGGGAGCGAATCGTGGACGTCTTAAATAAAGAAGTAGCGGTTAAGGAAGCGGAAAATCCACATACAGCACCAATTCAAGGGGCGATTGACTTTCAAAATGTAAGCTATCGTTATTATGAATCGGCTGAGGATGTCCTGAAAAACATTACATTTTCGGTAAAGCCGGGGCAAACGGTAGGTTTGATCGGAAAAACAGGAAGTGGAAAATCAACGCTAGTGAAGCTATTACCACGTTTATTTGATCCGACGAGTGGAGAAATCCTCTTGGACGGAAAGCCTCTAAAGGATTATGCATTATCCACTTTACGCAAACATATTGGTTTTACTTCTCAAAAAGCATTATTGTTTTCAGGTGCAATTGACCATAATATCCGTCTTGGTAAGGAAGATGCAACGTCAGTGGAATTACAGCAAGCTCTAGATGCAGCATGTGCTACTGAATTTGTAAGTCGACTGGATAAAGGTTTAGCGCATGAACTTTCACAGGGGGCGACCAATCTTTCTGGCGGTCAAAAACAGCGATTAGCGTTAACACGTGCACTCGTAAGACAGCCTGCTATTTTAGTGCTGGATGATGCAACATCTGCTCTTGATAGTGCCTCTGAAAAACATGTCCAGGAAGCTATTAGCCATCAATATAATGATACAACGACGTTTATCGTGGCGTCTAAAATAGCCTCTATTCAACAGGCAGACCTAATTTTAGTAGTAGATGACGGCGAAATTGTTGGTCAAGGCACACATCAACAATTATTACAGAATAATAAATTCTACCAAGCAATTTACGCTTCACAGCAAAAGGCTGGTGTACAACAATGAGTCAAAGTCAACCAAAGCAAATGAATTTTGGACGCGGACCACGTATGGCTGGACCAGCTGAAAAGGCTAAAAATCAAAAAGCTACGATTAATCGTGTGTGGCATTATGTGAAGCAACAAAAAATAGGGCTTTATTTCTCTATATTTTTTGTAATAGCTTCTACATTTTTAAGTTTAGCAGGACCGTACTTAATTGGGCATATCGTCGATGAATATATTATGAAAAAAGATATTGCCGGTACGATTCGTCTTGGTATTGTGCTAGCAGTTATTTATACAGCTGCATCAATTTTTACGTGGCTTCAAACATATGTCATGATCCATGTGGCGATGAAAACAATTCGCACATTACGGCTTGAACTGTTTAAAAAGTTACAAACATTAACACTGAGATTTTTCGATCAGCGAGCACTTGGTGATCTAATGAGCCGTGTGACAAATGATATCGATAATTTAAATACAGCACTTGTACAAAGTGTGACACAAATCGTGTCGTCGGTCTTAACGGTAATCGGTGTTAGTATTGCTATGTTCTCTTTAAGTTGGCAGCTAGCAATCGTGACGCTGACTATTATTCCTTTAATTGTTTTTACAACGAAGCAAATTGTTAAACGTAGTAGTAAAAACTATGCGGCCCGCCAGCGTGATTTAGGTAAGCTGAACGGTTATATTGAGGAAATGATTACGGGTGCAGAGGTTGTGACGCTTTTTGGAACAGAACAGCAAACAATTGAGACGTTCCATAAGCAAAATGAAAATCTTCGTAACTCGGCACAGAGAGCAGAAATTACTTCAGGTCTACTTGGGCCCATTAATAATTTTATGAATAACTTAGGCTTAGCTGTTGTTATTGGCACAGGAGCATTTTTATCGTTAAAAGGGATCGTTTCAGTTGGGGTAATCGCCGCATTTGTCACGTATACACGTCAATTTTTCCGTCCGTTGAATCAGTTATCTAATCTATTGAATACTTTCCAATCGGCGATTGCAGGGGCAGAACGAGTCTTCGAAATTTTAGATGAACCTTCGGAAGTAGCGGATAAAAAGCATGCCATTGATTGCCAAAGCCTCAAAGGAGATGTGGCATTTTGCAATGTTTCCTTCAGCTATTTGCCAGAGAAGCCAGTACTAAAAAATATTAGCTTCCAAGCGAAGAAGGGTGAAACGATTGCTCTTGTTGGTCCAACGGGATCAGGGAAAACAACGATTATCAATTTATTAACTCGTTTTTATGATGTAGATGAAGGTGAAATTTTGATTGATGGTCATAATATCGAGGATTATAAAATGGCAACAATCCGTCAAAGAGTGGGTGTTGTCTTACAGGATACGTATTTATTCTCAGGAACGATTCGTGAAAATATTCGTTTCGGTAAACTTGATGCTACAGATGAAGAGGTTGAAGAAGCGGCGAAAATCGCGAATGCCCATAATTTTATTAAACATTTACCAGCCCAATATGATACACCTGTACAGGCAGGTGGGGCAAACTTAAGTCAAGGTCAACGTCAATTACTAGCTATTGCCCGGGAAATTCTTGAAAATTCAGATATTTTAATTTTGGATGAAGCTACATCCAGTGTGGATACGCAAACAGAGGTTGATATTCAAAAAGGTCTCCAGCATTTAATGCAGGGGCGCACAAGCTTTGTTATTGCACACCGCCTAAAAACAATCGAAAATGCCGACCAAATCCTTGTTATTCAACAAGGTGAAATTGTGGAGCAGGGCAATCACCAACAGCTTATGCAAAAACAAGGCATTTATAGTAATCTCCAGCAAAAACTTTTACTGGAGCAAGTGGAATAAGAGTAAGAGGGCTGTCTCGTAAGTATGAAAAAACTTATGAGACAGCTTTGTTTTTACTATTGTGGAAAGCATTTGGAAATGTTATGATGCATCAAAATTCAACTTTAGAAGGTGAGGCTTAAAAATGTACGAATTAAAAACAAAAGAAACGGATGAGAGTGTTATTGAATTTATTAAAAACGTGGATCATCCAAAAAAGCGTGAAGATGCTTACCGACTATTGGATATATTTGCTGAAGTCACAGGGTATGAAGCGAGAATGTGGGGGCCAAGTATAATAGGATTTGGCAAATATCATTATAAATATAAATCAGGACATGAAGGCGATGCACCTTTAGTTGGATTCTCTCCCCGAAAAGCTAAAATCAGTTTATATTTTGCACCAGGTGACAGTGAGCGAGACAATTTATTAAAGGTTTTTGGTAAACATACAACAGGAAAAGCTTGTGTTTATATAAATAAACTAGCGGATATTGATGTGGAAATATTAAAGTCGCTCATCCAACGATCTGTATCATTTTTAAAAGAGACCTATCCCGATCAATAATTAAGCGCTGTCTAAGTGGAGTAAAACACTTTTAGACAGCTTTTTTTAGCTTAATGGGGATGACTTTTGTTAAAGTTTATATAATTGTTGATTGGAGTGGAGACTGGGCGACTCCTTGGGGATTAGCGTCATAGATGAGACCCTGGAGCGAGCCCCGCGAGTGAAGCGGCTCATCGGACGCCCCCAGGAAAGCGCCCAGCCGGAACGGAAATCAACCCAACGTTATGGAAAAAGAAAAAAATTAATTAGAAATTTATTTTTATTGTTTATCCTTTCATTATCAACTGAAGGGAGCATTTTATGAAAAAACTTTTAAAGAAAATAGTTATCTACTTTATAGCGGTCATGCTTATTGGACTAGTGGGCATATTCAGTTATCATCGTTATCAGCTAAGTAAAGAATCGAAACTTCTAGGCAATAAAGGGACGCTTATTGAAGTGGATCATCAAAAAATCAATGTTTATACGGAGGGGGATGGTCAAGATACTTACGTTTTCATGGCAGGTTCAGGGGTTGCGGCACCCATTTATGAAATGAAAGGGCTGTACAGTAAATTTTCGCAACAACATAAGATTGCTGTTATAGAAAGAGCAGGGTATGGGTATAGCGGTGTCGCGAAGGACGAACGAGATATTGATACAATTTTAGCGCAAACGAGAGAAGCGCTCTTGAAAAGTGGAAATAAGCCTCCTTATATATTAGTACCGCATTCTATTTCGGGGGTTGAAGCTATTTATTGGGCACAAAAATATCCTGAAGAAATTAAGGGAATCATTGCGCTTGATATTGGCTTGCCAAGTCAATATGTGGAGCATGAAATGGGGACAGTCGACTTCTGGACTGTTAAAGGTAGGAATTTGCTAACGAAATTGGGCGTACATCGATTAACACCTTCGAAAGTGTATAGTCCAGAAGTAATGAAGCAATCGTTTTTATCTATGGAAGAAAAAGAAATTTATAAAGCACTATCCAATAAAAATACTTTTAATGATGATATGAAAAATGAGTTACTACAAGTGTACGAAAATAGTTTAAAATCAGAAGAGCTTCCGAAACCAAAAGACACACCGATATTATTAATAGATGCGATTGCTGAACAAAATAAAGGTTCGCAATATACGAAGTACCATAGCCAGAAATATGCGGAATTTGCAGAGCAAGTTAACATAGCGGATGTGAAAGTATTAAGTGGCACTCATAGTATCTATTTATATAAACCGGATGAGATTTATCAGTTTGCTATAGATTTTATGAAAACTAAAGTTGACAACAAAGAAAGGTCGAGGGAATGAAAGGATTTACGATTTTAATAGTAGAAGACGACCAAATGATTGGCGATTTGATGCAAAAAATATTACAACGTGAAGGCTATGACGTTGTATGGAAAACAGATGGTCGAGAAATGATGAACATGATCCATCAAATCGATTTAGTAATAATGGACATTATGCTCCCAGGGGAAGATGGCTATCAGCTGACAAAGAACATTAAAAGCCTAGGCTTGAATATCCCCATTATTTTTTTATCTGCTCGTAATGATATTGAAAGCAAGCTGCAAGGCTTAACCGTTGGGGAAGATTATATGACAAAACCATTTGATCCGAGAGAGCTTCTTTTAAGAATGCAGAAAATGCTAGAGCAGCAGTATGGTACATTTACACAAATCCAACATCTATTAATTGATAGCGAGCATCGTAAATTATTTAAAAATAATATACATGATGAAATAGCATTGACTGCAATCGAACGTAAAATCTTCTTTTATTTATATGAAAATAAGGATAGGGTGTTAACGAAGGATCATTTTTTTGACTATTTATGGCCGCTTGAAGATCGCAATCAAAATATTATCAATGTCCATATCAAAAAGATTAGAACGAAAATGAATGATACTTCAGGTACCATCCTACAAAATATTTACGGAGAAGGGTATCGATTAAATACCTACATAAAGAAATGACATTAAAAACAAAATATCGATTATTATTATTTACAGCCATCATCAGTGTTCCAATAGTTTTGTTAGGGATTAGTGTGTCGATGTCTATTATATATGACTTCGTTTTTAAAACTAGAAATAAAGGCACTCCATTCCACGAATCTTTCGCCTATCCAACGATGCTAATTGTGTTCTTTCTATCATTATGTTTACTAGCGTTTTTATTTTCGAAATCGATCAATTCATTACTAACGAAAATTAATATGCTCAACAAAACGATTCGTGACTTAGCGAGCAATGAAAGAACACCGAGTACATTAGCTGTTGGCAGTGAGGATGAAATCGGACAGCTTATTCAGTCCGTTAACATACTAATTGAGCGAACTACTTACCGAGAATTAGAGCTTCAACAACAGCAGGAGCTGCAAAAAGAGCTATTACAAAAGCTAAGACACGACATAAATACACCGTTAACAGCGATCCGTTTACAATTATTTTATTTAGAAGATACGTTTAAGGAACAACCGAAATTAGTAGAATCCTTGAATGAGCAAATTCAATACATCGCTAGCTTAACAAATGAATTGAATTGGCAGTCCCTAGATACAATGGAGAACTCTTATATCGTCCAGGAAGAAGTGCAACTCACGCTATTGTTTGAAACGATGATCAAAAAGTGGAGCTATTTATATCGAATGCAAAACATCGAATTAATCTATCATCTAGAGGATAGCCATGTAACATGGACGAGTAATGCACTATGGCTTCAACGAATGTTTGATAATGTGTTCCAAAACACATTGAAACATTCAAAAGCTACAAAGCTAGAAATCACCATTAAAGATCAAAAGGTTTTCATGACAGACAATGGTACTGGCTTTGACCAAAGCCATGTAAGCGAAGGCCTTGGCTTGAAGATTATTGATGACATTGCTAGAATACTGCAAGTCAACTATACACTCAACTCGAACGAAGAAGGGACCGAATTTTGTTTTTTGACTAAAAAAATCTCTTGATTCTTTGATTTTATTGAGCGGTGAGCTATTGGGTCCTATTGGATTGTATATAGACCGTTCAAACAAAGAAGTTATAGGTTTTGATTTAAGGAGGTAATTATTAAGTTAATGCGTGCTTTAGTATGATAAGAACAGGACTTGTGTTTATGATTGAATCTCATATATGCGTTGCCTATTCTCAACAGATGCAACTTATAATAAGCTCAGATTATTGAGATTTACTGTTTAAAGGAGTGATAAAATGATTGAAATAATTTATGATGCCAGTACCGTGGAAGACTCTTGTTATATAGAGGTTCTTCCTGATAAATATAAAGGGAAATGTTGGAATGCATCTTCAATTTACTTTACAGAAGAAAACTTTGGCTATATTATGCCTGCCTTCGAAAAGTGCTATAAGAAATTCGATTATTATAGTTTCAATGAAATAGATATAGAAAATTGGAAGTTAATTATTTGGGAATTAGAAAAAATGAAACAATATCTATCTGATAATCCTAATCCACATTCACTGAAGGATGTTTTAGGGTTTCTGTTCCTCAATTCCGAGGAAGAATTTTTGGTAAACTATGATACAAACTTGAAGCAGCTTATCTCGATGATTACCGAATTTCAATCGTGGATAATTGAAAAAAGTGCCTCAGCTAAGTTCATTTCCGTTTTAGGAATGTAATAACGGTGCAGGATAGTGAATTAAGATTATGGGTAATATTTTTGTTAAATAACAGAAAAAAGTGAGTGTTTTATTTGGACATAAGTTATGATTCATCTTACATCTATATCAAAAACTTTGAAGATGAGGCTAAGATTCTCAATAAATTTTGTAAAGATAAAGGAAATAAACTTGTTTTTTTAGAACTATATTATGAAGAAGATGTGGCCGCTTTATTTATTAATAACTATCGTTTTAAAATCTTGGATAATGCCGTTGTATATAAAGAACAAGAAAATAAAATATCAATATTCCATAGTCCAGCTACAACTATTGATATTAGAAAAACACTAAAGGTATTTCCGTGGGATTTCTCAGCGGTTGTACTACAAAAAAACACACCAATAAGAATTAAATACCATATAAGAGGTTATGAGTCTGACGATGGGTTTGGTATAAGTATAAAGGAGTTTAATAACGGTTCTTTTATTAAAGAGATACTTCCGCTATTAGCTCAGACCAAATAAGATATATAAAGTCAGGGGAAGGGCATACCATAACATAATTTTTCCTTATTCAACTAACGGGTGCGTTCGTATTATATAGTTCAGCCAGATCTTTCTGGTTGAACTTTTTTTATTTAGATTTAATCTATCAGTAGCCAGGGTAGAACGTACGGGTGCGTGGGACATTAATCCCGTCAACTAAACTGTTCACCCCCTACTTGTAGAAATATGTTTTAGGCTGGTTGGGACTTAGATCTCGTATAACAAGCGAAGCTATAATACTACTTGGAGGTAATAGGGGTTACTGGTGAATACGTTGTAGGGGGAGAAAAAATGAACCCGGTAGTGGGTATTGATGTAGCTAAAGATGAAAGTGAAGTACAAGCTTTTTTAAAAAAGGAAAGCCATATGGGGGAAATTTATCAATTAAGCATAATCGTGAAGATTTAGACAAGTTTATAGGATTTTTAGGAGAGATTAGATCGATAACAGGGAGTAAGCCTGACATAGGCAGCTCTTTCTTATTGAACTAACGGGGCAGCATTCCTGTTTGAAGGATGTTCGAGGTCTTGAAAGAAAAGGAGCCCTCTAGTATGATGCATGAGTGTCAACGGCCATTGACCCATCATCAAACAAGGAGGACTCCTTTATGCATTCTAAATGGAATAATAAAATTAATCAAATAACTGAAAATACACTCGTTGTTGGTATGGATTTTGCCAAGCATATTCACTACGCATGCTTTGTCGATGAACGCGGGCGAGTAATCGAAAAAGCTTTTGCCGTACATCAATCGAAAGAAGGCTTCGAAAACTTGTATGAAAAGATTCTTCAAACGATGAAGGAAGCTAATAAAACTGAAGTAATAATAGGGATTGAGCCTACAGGCCACTACTGGATGAACTTAGCCTATTTCTTAGATCAATACGGAATCCCACTTGTCATGGTGAATCCAATGCACGTAAGACGTTCGAAAGAACTAGATGATAACTTACCAACAAAGCACGATAAAAAAGATGCACTAGTCATCGCTCGCTTATTAAAGGATGGACGTTTCAGTTATCCACGTATATTGAAAGACATTGAGGCTGAGCTTCGTACTGATTCTACTCTTCGCTCAAAATTGACGGAGGATTTGGCTAGTATTAAAAATCGAATCATTCGTTGGCTTGATCGCTACTTTGAAATATGGTTTTAAAGAATCAGATATGCCATTAGATAAATTAATGCATTTTAATCAAGAGTAGAGGCCTTTAGTTCTTATTCAACTAACGGGACAGGTTAGTTGAAGAGTGTTGTTTAACTTGTTGTTCAACAATCGCGCCATATTATTGAATAACAACCTTTTATGAAATGTTACTAAACGACGCTTTGAGAACTTTAAGTTTCAGCATTTTAATACGTGATTATGTAAGGGTATTTATATACTAAAACGCACTTGAATTAACAAAAGGTTTATTGTTATCTTTGTAGAATCTAATTACTATAATAAATTGCAGTGAAATTCAATTATATAAAGGGAGTGTAAAGGTGGACCTATTACTTTGGATAACTATTGGTTTCATAATAATTGGATTTGTTGTTCTCACTTCTATGAAAAAGGGTATGGAAAGTAAGGTCGCTTTTATAAAAGAAAATATGGAAGACGAGGAAAATTCATCAAAATCTAAATCCGTAATTTGTTGGATATGGAGTACCACTGCTTGGGGGATAGTGAGTATTTTTCTTGTTGTTTGGTGTTTCCGTAATCACTTTGGATAAACTGTTGGCTTCAAATAATGCTTAAAAAAACAGGTACTTTTGTATTAATTGTCTGAAGTATTACTGTAATGTTTATTCTGAATAATAAATAATAAATAATAAATAATAAATACTATATACATTATAAATTCAATAAATGTTCCCAAATGCAAGTTTGGGGACACTTGAAAAAGCCATGCACGTTGTGAGATCAACGTTTCTTGGCTTTTTGTATGCACATTCCTTATACAGCTTTTTATAGAAAGGTATAGAAACAAAGCTACAATAAGACTTTTTAATAATTTACGGAAAATTCTGCGTATGTGCTATGTGAATAAAAAGGTGCATATATAGACAATTTATAAGCTGTAAATCAGTATTTTTTAATCGGTACTTAAACCAACAAGAACTTTAGTTGAAGAAGCGTCGCTGTTCTTATTAAACCCCATGAAAGAACGTAATCATTTCATTTTCTGTGGTGTGGTGTTGATTTTAAGCGACATGGATGGCTAACGGGTGCGTTTCTTAAAAAAAGGGATGCTCTTTTCGTATCCAATTAAAAAGAAGTAAATGTTATTATTTTATTAAAGATGGTTGCTCTTCTATTATAGGTGGAGAAAGCTTTAATACGATATATGCTACAATATTAAAAAAGGTAAACCTTGAAGGCACACCACTGCAATAAGACTTATAACGAAATTAAGTTCTTAATATATCCAGTCAATGACATATTATGAAACAGTTCTTTAATAAAGGAGTTGTATAAAATGGATGAAAAAAAGGATACAGAAATAAAACGCTCTTCAAAAGCAGAAAACATTCTATCTCAGATCAATAGTAAAACTAAACTAGGCGACTTACGAAAAATCGCGAAGGACATTAAAAAAGATCACGAACTAGCTATGGAACTTTGGTCAACCGAAGAGGTTTTGCCCAGACTATTAGCAATCTTAATTATGGACAAAAAACTTCTTTCACATGATGTGCTAAATAAGCTTGATAAGGATATGCAGACTCACACTTTTGATGAGCGAAATAACTTAATGGATTGGTTAATGGCTAATCAGCTCACTAAAGACAAGAAGAAGATTGCATTGATGGAGTCATGGGAAAATAGTCCTTCTGCTCTTCAAAGGCGAGCTTTCTGGTATTATCAAGGGCGATTGAGATGGACTGGACAAACACCGCCTGATAACACCGCAAACTTGCTATCAGCAATAGAAGCCAATATTACGCAGGAAGAACCGGAAGTTCAATGGGCTATGAATTTCACCGCTGGCTGGATAGGCGTTTATGATGAAAAGAATCGTGCACGTTGTATTAAACTTGGTGAGAAAACGGGTCTTTACAAAGATGAAAGAGTAGCAAAAGGATGTACTCCCAGCTATTTGCCGGAGTTCATTACGATTGAAGTTAACAAACGATATAATAATTAGTTACCTCTGAAAAATTTATTGGGGTTTAATGTAAAAATAAAGGAATTCAAAGCCTCAATATGCAAATTGTAATAAGTTTGGACCGAAAAATAAAGAAAAAAAACGCGTTATGGCAGCTAGTTAGTGAAATAATGCAAGGAAGATGTAAAGGATAAACCCACTATCTCTTTTTGATCCGTAGGGCCCTTATCTTTTAGAAAAACAACTTTCCAGCTGCGCAGTACAACGATACTATTCAATAGAAAAAGATCTTCCACAATCGGGCGCAATTCTTGAAAAAGAATAGGCGCCAATTTTTTATTTAAGAGCACTTTAATTTAATAGGGAAAGAAGATATTATACCTGCAAAATAAACATCTATATTTTTATTTCTTTTTTTCTAGGATATTTTTTAATGGCTTTTGAAGTACGTCCATCATGGCAGCGATGATAGCTGTTGCTAATATCCCTATTAGTCCAAGTGCTATTGGACCTGCTGGGTCATCACCCGTGAACATGGCATACACTCTTAAGTAAACTATTGCTAATAAAATTAAGATAATAATTGTAAAAGCGCATTTTTTTATCACCTTCAAGGATTTAAGGGATAACTCCGAAAAAGTGTTGTTACTATCGATATAACTCAATAGTTTATATGCTTGATACAAAGCTACAGAAAATGTAATGCATACTCCATACGCGCATATTAACAACGGATATATCGAGTAATCTCCTGGACGCACTATAGCATCTCTTCTGGCTGCTTCAGGCAACAAAACTATACACACGGCAAGTACCGCAATTCCAATAAGAAAAGCAACAACCTTTAAGAAAAAAGTTGAACCTAGTTTACCATTCATTTAAAACACCTCACTGATTTAATGATTCTATGATTTTAATATAATTTTTATCGATTATCAATAAATTTATTTTGTTTTTTATTATATTTTTATTGTTTTAAATATTGATTTGATTGTTATGTGGGAATCATACTTGAATTATTGTAAATTTTATTATGAAGTAACCTAACAATCGTGCGCAATTCTGCAGCAAGAATTGTGCTTTTTCTATTTGAAAAGGTTAGATTGGAAATCGAAAAAGGTTTCTGATAAATAGAAGGAGAAATATACATAGATGGCTTGCAAAACCAATGCCTTATAAAATTAGCGAGGCAAAATGAAGCCGAAGAATGTTTTTTGGAAGCATTGAATCTGTTAAATGAATTAGAGTGGAAAGCCTCTAGTGAAAATCCTGATGTATAAGAAAAGAATAAAAGAAGAGTATAGGTTTATTCAACAATCGGGCGCATTTCTTTAATAAGGAGTGTGTCTTTTTCCATTTATGGGTCAAATTGTGGAGGAAAGCAGTCTATCTAAAGGGATTAAACACAGCATTAAACTATTAGGATAAATTAGTTCTATTACCTATAAGAATAAGCTTTTTCAAAAAATCACTTTACAAAGTATATGAATAGTGTAAAAAGACACTAAATATAACTTATTAAGATAAGTGGAGTGGGATTATGAAGAAGACGATTGTTTTAGGTATATTGGTTGTTAGTTTATCGGTAAATGTGTAACGGAGCTTTCCGAAAGGGTTGGAATTACTATGGCGAATCTTTCTATTCTGAAAAATGGGAAAGCAAAAGCGGTTCGTTTTGCAACATTAGAAGCGATATGTAAGACTTTGGATTGTCAGCCAGGTGATGTTTTGGAGTACAAAGTTGACGAAGACACTCAATAAAAAGTAAAACAAAAACCATTGGGTCATACTCTTACCATAAAAAATGGTGAGGTGCTGAAATTGGATGAAAATATTAAAAGATCTTATTGTAATTGAAAAAGAAAAGATTTTTGCCTTTTTAAATAAAAATGTAAATCTTGAAATTGTTCCGATAAATCTCGAAATGATTCCGATAAATTGTTTTAGACCCAATCAAACGAACTAGCTTCGTTCGATTGGGTATTCTAGTAAGGACTCGATAACATGTTTTAATTGAAAAATAGGAGATTGTTGACTTTCGTTCTTCTTGTAAATAAAGACAGTTTCGATGATTTTGTTTAGTTGTGGCAAATTGTAATAGTGAATGTTGGAATAGTTATATAGGTCAATTAGTTTCGTATTTAACACAGCTATCGTGTTGTCTATTTGTAGGAAATCAAGGATACTACTTACCGATTTTATTTCTTTCATTGTAAATGGCACTTGATTCTTATTTAACCACTCCACCATTGCACGCGTATACATACAGCCTCTGCTCAACACCAGTAATGTAATAGGTGAACCTTTCTCAAAACTAATAATATGTGAGTTGTTCGAAATGACTTCGAATGTTTCTAATGCAATCCTGTCATAATTTAAATCAGGGTAGTGTTTAATAGGATTACTTGTTAGTGCACAATCCGCTTCAGCATTATGTATTTTTTCATTTAAGGAAGTGCTTGATTCCACAGTGAAATCGACATCTAACGGAATATTATTGATCTGTAAGGCATTCATAATGGAAGCGCCATAAATTTTAATCGTTGTATGGGAAGTGCCGAAGTTAATTTTTGAATTTGTTTGTGCCGAACCGATTTCTTTTAAAAATTCATCGTACTCCTGTGTCATTAACTTTAAAAATTTTAAATATTGTGTCCCTACATTCGTAATCTTCAAGCCTTGCGGTGTACGCTTAAACACTTCCTGACCAATTTCTGTCTCCATTTTCTTTACTTTAGAGGTTAAGGCGGATTGCGTATAATTCGTTATTTCAGCGGATTTACTAAGGTTTTGCCTCTCCAAAATCTCGATTTTTAATGCTATTTCTTCTATGTTCATGTTTGTTTGTCACACACCTATTAAATTTTTTGATAGCCACTATCACTTTCCTCCATTTTACGCATTCATAGGGGAGGCGTAAACTCAAATATGTAATCAGTGTAAGAACATTGGAGGAATTTTTATGAATACATATTTTAAATGGGTCATCGTTTTAGTAGCTACGTTGTCTCAAACTGCGGCAACTTTTGTGACGTACGGCATGGGGCCAATCGCTACATTTTATCAAATAGAATGGAATTTATCCTCGCTACAAACAGGCTTTATCGTTTCTGCGGTTAATATTGGGCCAATCTTCTCGATGATTCTGTTCGGCTATTTTATGGATAAAAAAGGGGAGAAACAAATCATCGCTTGGGGTTCGATATTATTAGGACTCTCGGCTTTACTACTCATGTTGGTCAATAATTATGTAGTGTTATTATTTTTATTATTAATCGTAGGGGTATGGTACGGCAGTGCGCAAACCGGGGGGAGCACTGCCATCGTGAAATGGTTTCCAGACAAACATCGTGGGTTGGCGATCGGCATTCGACAAACAGGTATTCCAATCGGAGGAGCGCTAGCATCAGTCATTCTCACATATATGTACCATCATTATAGCCTGTCATCGGTTCATCTTGTGCAAGGATTCGTAGCAATTGCTGGTGGATTACTCTTTTTACTAATTTATCAGGAGCCTAAAGAACGTGTAGCAGTAGCTACAACGTCTGTTACTTTTAAAGAGAAGCTCATGGCTATTAAAAATAATAAAGTTTTATATCCAATCTATATTGTAGGAATCGTGATGATGACTTTACAAATGATCCTCGTTGCCCATTTTATGAGTTATTTACATCAAGAGGGAGGTTATTCCTTAACGGAAGCGGGGCAATATTTAAGCCTTATTTTAATCGGTGGGATGATTGGAAGGATAGCTATTGCTTGGATTAGTGATCAATTTTTTGCACAGAAGCGGGAATATTTTTTAATGATCGTAATGGTTAGTGCAGTTATTCTTACAGTCATATTGCCGTATATGATACATGCGAAATTGTTGATGCTATTATTTAGTTTTATTTTAGGATTCATAGCACTTGGCTGGTATTCATTATTTATCGCCTGCGTGACCGAGCAATCGAATCCACAATATGTGGGTCTAACTGTGAGTGCTGCTTTGACGCTAAATCAATTTTTTATCGTCATTGCTCCTACATTATTTGGATTCATGGTCACTTGTTTCTCAAGTTATCAATTGGCCTTGGATATTGTCGCAGCTTTTGTAGCGCTAGGTGCAATTAATTTACATAGGTCAACTAAAACTACAAAGATCAGTTCAGAAATCCTGTAACAAATAAAATGAGTGACGTAGATTATTCGGTTCACATTCAGTTCATAAACTTGTTGTATTATCCGTTTATAGACAAATTTCTATAAAACTGATGGTAATGAATGAGGGAGGAATAGTATTGGGGAATGTGAATAGAATGAAAAGCCCGTTAGAGAATAGTGAGTGGGCTATTGAAGCACGTGGCCTAGTCAAACATTTTGGAGAAAATCGGGCTGTTGATGGTGTCGATCTAAACGTCCGCGCTGGCACTATCTATGGTGTACTTGGTCCTAATGGAGCGGGAAAGACAACGACTATTAGAATGCTAGCGACTCTTCTAAAAGCAGATGCTGGTTCGGCACAAATATTCGGTTATGACATAGTGAAAGAGCCACATATTGTACGTCAATTAATTGGCGTCACAGGTCAGTATGCTTCAGTTGACGAGTCACTTAGTGCAACGGAAAATTTAATTATTTTCTCTCGTTTGCTAGGATTGGGACGTACTGAGGCCCGAAATAAGGCTGCTGAATTACTGGAAGAGTTCGGATTATCAGAAGCAGCTAAACGGCCTTTGAAAAATTTCTCAGGAGGTATGCGTCGTCGTCTGGATTTGGCAGCCAGTCTGATCGCACAGCCACCCTTAATTTTCTTAGATGAGCCGACGACTGGGCTAGATCCACGTACACGTAATCAAATGTGGGATACGATTCGTCGTTTAGTAGATACAGGGTCAACTGTATTGTTAACGACACAGTATTTGCAAGAGGTAGATGAGCTGGCAGATCGGCTTGCGGTTATAGATCATGGGCGCGTTGTTGCGGAAGGGACAGTCGATGAGCTAAAAGCATCTGTTGGTACTTCATCCTTACATTTGAGCATTCAAAATACACAGGAAATGTTGGCTGCTCGTGAAACAGTAGAACACATTCTTCAAGTCAAAACAACCATTTCACAGGATATCGGGAAAATTACTGCCCCAATGGCAGATATTGATCTAGTTACGGATTTATTGATTGCCCTTCGTCAAAAAGGAATTCAACTTGACGAGTTCAGTGTACAGAAACCGACCTTAGATGAAGTATTTTTAACAATCACCGGTAACAGTGTGAATGAAAATGGTCCTCAACTAGAGGAGGAAAGAGTATGAAAAGTAATACGATAAAACCACTAGTTGGACGTAGATTGTTACGCAAGCCGAGTATCAACCAATCGATAAGAAATTCGCTTACGATGGCCTACCGAGGTGTCCTGAAAATTCGCCGTACGCCAGAGCAGTTGTTTGATGTAACGCTTCAGCCGATCATTTTCACGCTGATGTTCACCTACATATTTGGGGGAGCCATTTCGGGAAATGTACAAAACTATTTGCCAGTCATTATTCCAGGAATTCTCGTGCAGACTGTCATCACTACCTCAATCGTTACAGGTGTTCAATTACGGGAAGATATGGATAAAGGAGTGTTCGACCGATTTAAATCATTACCGATCGCACGCATTGCGCCATTGGCAGGGGCATTATTGGCCGATACCATTCGTTATACAATTGCAACGGTACTTACTTTTACTATGGGATATATTATGGGGTATCGACCAGAAGGTGGATTGGAACACGTAGTACTTGCAGGGCTTTTAGTCATTGTCTGTGCCTGGGCCATTAGCTGGATATTTGCCTTCTTTGGTGTAATTGCTCGAACAGCTTCAAGTGTACAGGGAATTTCGATGCTTGTATTGTTTCCACTAACATTTCTTTCGAATGCTTTTGTTCCAGCAGAAACTTTGCCAGATTTCCTACAATGGTTTGTGAAAATTAATCCTATTTCGCATCTCGTGACGGCTGTCAGAGAACTGACGAATTCAGGAACAATAGGCTGGGATTTATCGGCCTCACTTATTGGTGCTGCTGTGGTTGTCGCCATCTTTGCACCACTAACAGTGAAAGCGTATATGCGTAGAACATAAAAAAATCTTTAATGAGTGTGTTTTGACAATTAATTGCTCAAAACACACTTTTTTATTTCTTAGGAGCTAAAGTTATAAGTGTTATTGATTCCAATAATAGGATAAAATGAAGGGAAAAGGAATAAGTTCAACAAACGGAGGAATGCAATGATGGATAATGAAAAAAGTTCGATTTGGATTGACGCAAGTATTGCTACAGTTTGGCGGGCTGTTACAGAGGAGGCGCAATTGTCACAATGGTACGCTCCGAATTCAACTTGGGAAATCCCTAAATTAGAGCCTGGAGAAGAGATTGTTTTCACGTTACTGCCGAATGAACAGAATCAGCTTGCAGAGAAATTGCCAATGGTGTTGACGATCAAACATGTAACGCCAAATCGAGAATTTTCATTTTACTTAGGAATAGAAGAATCACTGATCTCTATTTTATTAGAGGAAAAACAAAGTGGCACCAAGGTCACCTTTAATACGAGCGGTTACGAGGATTCTCTTGCTAATTTAAAAGCTTTAGTGGAGAGTGATATCCTTTAACATATAAGTTTCATGAAGAAATTGATTTTTTCATGAAACTTTTTTATTGTTCAGCAGTCTAACAGTAAATGCTTTTATGGGGGCGAGCAACATGTTAAAAGAACAGAAGGACGCTCACTTATCTAGAGCTATGACAATGTACGGAGATTATTTACTGCGAGTATGCTATACATATGTTCAAGATTGGACAGTGGCTGAGGATTTGGTTCAAGACACATTTGTTAACTATTATGAGAAGATGGAGCAATTCCGTGAAGAAGCTTCCGTCAAAACCTACTTATATCGCATTGCCATTAACAAGTGTCATAGTTATCTTTCAAGCTGGCGCTATAAAAAAATAAAAGTCATTGATTACTGGAGCAAATTAAAGAGCCTATCCGATAATCCTGAAGAGGAAATATTGATGGGAGAGACGGATGCACTGCTAGTAGCATCGATTGAACAACTTCCGACGAAATACAAAGATGTACTACTTCTATTTCACTTTGCAGAGTTTTCTTTAAAGGACGTCGCAGAACTGCTAAAGCTACCAGTAAATACGGTGAAGACACGATTAAGGCGAGCGCGTCAAATGGTTGGCTTCACGCTATTGGAGGAGGGTTTCGAATATGGATCAGATTCGTAATGCCATCAACAAAATGTATAAGGAAGGTAAATTCTCTGACGAAAGCCAAGTAAAAACGTTTCAAAAAATTAATCAAAAAAAGAATAAGCAAACACCATTCATCCCGATTATCCTAACAGTAGTCGTAACAGCTTGTCTGATCATGGGCTTAAAAATGATGCTCTTCCAACATGATAGCCAACCAATGACGACGGTGCTTACAGATTCAAATCTTTATCCAGAAAAGTCTGGAAGGGTGAAAGACTATAGCTCATTAGCACGACCATGGATGGTAGTAGGATTAGTAAGTGTTGTCTTGTTATTTATTTTCGCAATATTTGCTTTCATGAAAGATTGGTTTTGGCGTGTATTACTATGTATCATCATTATTATTGCCATTTTAGGGAATATGTCTGAACGAATTGGCTATCGAGTGTATGTACAGAATGAGGCGGAAATTCAAAATGCTATAAAGTGGATACCATTTCCTGATGATGTGAAAATGAATGATACAATAACGATTCGTCAATATAGAATGGGTTATTTTTCAAAGGATCGCCTTCAAGGAATATCGATTTTCAAACATGATGGAAAAGGCTATGCACTGGATCACTATATCCAGAGTGAAGTAGATACCATGGATGCTGTTTATTTGAAAGACATTCACAAACTTGTTATTCCATTACTGAACAATCATAACGTTGAAAAATTAATAATAGACACTGGAGACGAGCGTATTGAGAAAGCAGTCGATTCGAATGATGCGCAATTAGTATCAGTCCCTCTTAAATCAGAAATAGCGGTGATACATGCATTGGATTATGAAGGAAATACGTATATTCTTTATAATGCTTCACAAATATTTACCTATCCTTATTCAAAATACTAGTGCACTTTTTTGAAAGGTGACATATCCATTATATAAATACTCACTACGTCTTAGGTCTTAGAGTAATTTAAAGCGGAGGGTCGTTTTTATATATGACAGTTCCTATATAATGAATTTATTGGAATATTATATAGTAGGAGGAAATTACATTGAAAAAATTTATGGGACTTGGTTTGGTTATAAGCGCCTCATTAATTGCTTTATCGGGGTGTAACTCAGTCATACCAGGCAAAACCAAAGATGAAACGATCCTAGTGGAAAAGGATAAAGCGGAGAAGTTAGATGTTGATTTACAATTTGGTATTGGAGAAATAACAGTTAAAAAGGGTGCCGACGATTGGGTTGAAGGTACTGCTCAATACAATATCGATAAACTAGCACCGAAAGTAAAATATGATTTACGCGGCCAGACAGGAAAAGTAACGATTGAACATAAAAATTCTACTAACGTGCGTTTAGGGAAAATAAAAAATATATGGGATATCGAACTGAATGATGATATTCCTATGAATCTTTCAATCGAAACAGGAGCATCGGATGCAGAGCTAGATTTACAAGGGTTGCAGCTGGAAAAACTAAATATTGAAACAGGCGTTGGCGATCTCGATGTGAATTTAGGAGGCGATTGGAAAAAAAGCTTCGAAGCGGATATTGAAACAGGTGTTGGGGACACTACTGTCATATTACCATCAAAAGTTGGGGTAAAGCTTACGACGGAAAAAGGTCTCGGTACATCCAATATAGAAGGTTTCATTTCCAAAGGCAAAGGGGTTTATGTAAACGAAGCGTATGATAAAGCAGATGTAAAAATAGAGGTCAACTCGGAAATCGGAGTTGGCGACATTACATTTAAATTGGATAAATAAAGAAATTTTTAGTAGGCTACTTTATATGAAGTAGTCTATTTTTTTTCGTAGATACATAGGGACGGATTGAAAGATTAAAGAGCGAGATGGAAGTGCCAAAGTCGTGGATAGAGCGATCAAAATCATGGATAGAACAGTCAAAGTCATGGATAGAGCGATCAAAATCGTGGATAGAACAGTCAAGGTCGTGGATAGAGCGAATAAAATGCACGATAGAAGAACCGAAGTGACGGCGCCTGCTTGGAGTCACTTATTTTATTTTTAAAAAGAATTTTATCAAAGTGAAACCTTTTCATAGAGTTATTGACTCTAAGTATTGAAAGGAGGGAACAGCGTGGAACATGACTTATCAATTGTCAAACAGGCTATTGCGGGGAATAAGGAAGCGTTTGAGCAGCTACTCATTTTAGAGGAAGAAAAATTATTTTATACTGCGCTTTCTTATGTTGGTCAAAAAGAGGATGCTTTGGATGCGATTCAAGAAGCAGCGTGTAAAGCCTTTCTAACCGTTCATCAGCTAAAGCATCCAGAATTTTTTTCTACATGGCTGTTTCGAATTTTAATACATGAGTGCTACCGATTGCTTAAGAAAGGGCAGAAAATCATGCCCTATGAAGAAAGTGAATTATTAAATCGTTTACAGGAGCAAGAAAATGTTATTGCAAATCCAATCGATTTATCGGAATCCATACAGCAATTGAATCATTCTCAGCAAATGGCCATCATTTTATTTTATTATCACGATTTACCGATTAAAGAGATAGCAGAAGTAATGGAAAAGCCTGTTAGCACTATTAAAACGTATTTGCATCGTGGAAAAAAACAATTAAAGCGTGAATTAGAAAGGAGTGCAACGTTGAATGAAAAAGCTATTTAATGAAAACGGTCCCCTTCCGGAATTCCCAAGAGATGAGGTACGAGCAGCAATTAGCAAAGGAATCCAACAAGCAGAGGAGCAAACTAAAATGAGTCAAGTCCCTATTCAAATGAAAAGAAAAAGTAAACGTAAACGTAAACCGTTATTATATGTAGCAAGTGCGGCAGCAGCATTTTGTATTATGGTAGGTTCAGCCGCTTATGTATCACCAACATTCGCAAGTACATTATCACAGCTACCAATCGTCGGTTCAGTATTCAGTAACTCTGGCTTCCTTGGGCTAAAACAAGCAAGTGAACAAGGGTTAACAAGCACTATTGGAGAAAAACAAACAATTAACGGTATTTCCGTAACGATTGATGAAGTCCTTTATGACGCGTCAAATATTACGGTAGGACTTACAATTTATTCTGAAAAGGAATTAAGTGATTATTACTTCGGGGCAGGACCAGACTTTATGATAAATGGTACAAACCCTGAAGTGAGTTCTGGTGGCTATGGTGAAAAAGTTATAAGTCCAACGGTCCGTACAGGCATCGCAACATTAGAAGTGAAGGAGGATATGCCGGATTCCTTTGAAATGGGCTTAACATTAGAAGGTAAAGAAGGGGAAAAGTTGGAATTTTTAGTTCCTGTTAAAAAGATTACGAATACTATTTATGTTCCTGTCAATCATCAGCAACAAGCAGAGGGCATTCAACTAGATGTGTCCAAAATTTCATTCAGCCCATCAGGTATAGCACTTGACTTTAAAGCTACTGAAAAGGGTACAATTGATAATGCTCAAGTAGGCGCATCGTTTATAGAATTCCGTATTACCGATCAGAATGGCAAGGAGATTACATCGCATTCAGGTGGGGGAGAAGGTCATTTCGATAAAGGAGTATGGAACTTTAGTAGCACCAAGTCCTTTGACCCGATTTCAGAGGATGTTCAAAAATTAATGATTACACCGTATTTAATGCTTCCTTCTGGTGGAGGCGGTGTACAATTTGATAAGAATGGCGCAGAAACAAAGATACCATTCGATCCGTCATCACTAAAAGAAGTAAAGTTCCAACCATTTACCGTAGAAGTACCAAAGCAAACTAAATAAACAGTCAAGCGCCAAATGCAACCTTTGTATTTGGCGTTTATTTTATGTTAGGTTATAGGGAGCAAGTGTAATGAAGGAGCGAATATATTGAAGATTTTTACATACAAACAACTAGCGGCAATTGAATCGACAGAGTTAGTAGCAATCGTTAATGAAGCGGGGGAAGTATCGTCTACTGTTCAACGTGTTTATTCAAACGGATTGAAAAAGGTGTTTGACCGCACGATGGACTATCGCTATTTTGTACGTTTTGATGTGAGCGATGTCGCTGGTCAGGCTCTTTTTACATGTAAGAAGATGTCGCGACGTGGGCGAGTGCATTTTCGAGGGAAGGATTTTGTTACAGGCAAAGAATATATGATTGCCTATGATGGCTGGCAAATTATGATTCCTGATTTAATCATCACGGATGGCGTCCAACAAATAAAACTGAACAAGGAAATGGAGGACTGGTCGGTATTTTCTCTTGATGATCAACCGATTGCTCGTTGGCAGGCAGTTTTTTGTGAGACGCATTTTGAGATTACGCTGCAAATTGAAGATAACAGCCCTATACAGCATGAAGCCTTTTTTATTGCGATCGGACAGGCCGTGTTGTTTGTAGGAGCGTAATTGTTGGCAGATGTCGATAAATTTGAAAAAGTGTCCGATAAACTGAAATAGTTGGGTGATAAAATGAGAAAGGTGGGCGATAAATCTAAAAAGTTAGGCGATAAATCTAAAATATTACGCGATAATTAAAAAATAGCCCTGAATAAAGTTTGATTAACTTGATATGAGAACATATATAAAGAGCGTGTTTTAAATTAATCAAAACACGCTCTTTATTACAGTATGTAGCCCTCAGGTCATTTTGATTTGAAGTGCCAACAGCTGCTCCAGCCCATCTTTTAATGGGGGTAGTGCCTCTCGGGCTGCCTCTTCAAGTTCCTCTATGCTACCGAAAATCCGGCATATTACCATTTCACATTCATAAATCTCTTTGCCTTTCAGCGCATCGAATAGTGCCTGGGAAAGCTCAAGACTATCAATGGTTAGATTTTTGACTAGCGTACCTTCATCAACCCCTCCAAGCAAAATGGATACAATTACCGGCATATGCTCCGCAATTACGCCGTGCGCCTCAATAAACGCCTCTGCATAGCCATCATGTGCTAACTGATGCTCTGTATCTACCATTTCAATATAGCGACAGACCAACGGAAAATAAGCCTTGCTGTACAAGCCTAGTCCCAATACCGCATAAGTGCCTGGCATGACCGATTCCTCACTAGGCTCCACATCCCCATACCATGCGAACTCTTCCATAGCTGTTTCCACATATTCTGCAAGCTTCGGAAACAAAGTAGGGTAGCAAAGTGCATTCGCAAAAAATTGATGTAGCTCGGACTTCGCCAGTTCCGTCACAGGAAGGAAGTTCTTTTGGCTACTCTCGAGTTTTAGCAGATAACTTTTGGAAAAACCTTGCTTCAAAAGATTGATAATGTAATCTAGCGCTTCTTTATATGCTAGTTCTTCTTCGGAGAGAATTCGGATTTGAATTGTTTGTGTAATATCGTTGTTTCTGCCTTCTATCAGCTCTCCACGATATGTACGAACAAATTTTCCACTTCCTTCTTTTAAATAAATAGCAGCCTCCTCGGAGCCCAGTTGGACTGCCAATTCCATATATTTTTGCCGGATATCTGGCTCAGTGAAGCCAATCTGTAATGCTGCATAAAGAAAGAACTTCATCTCGCTGATGTCTACGGAAGGACGATCTTCTTTCAAAGTCCAAATCATTCCATAATGACCGGATCGGGTAAAATGCTGCAGTAAAAAGTAATCCAACGCCCAATTTTTTATCGCATAAGTATACCGACTGATCCAGTCATTTTTGAGCTCTTGTTCATGATCTAACTTGTCGGATAGACGACGAATTAACGGATCAATAACTTCCACTTCCTGTTTCATCAAATCAGGGTTGAGCAAATGATTGGCGAAAAAGAAAATGTCAATCTCTACAGGCAACACGGGCAGATCAGAAAGAATCATTGTTTGAATAAAATGATCCAGCTTCTTTTGTAGCTGAATCAACTTGGCCTCATTCAACAGCTGTTTGTTAAGCGTTAATTTCGAATTCTCCCATTCAAACTCAAACACAACTTCAAACTTGTAATCAAAGAAATCGTGTCCTTGTTCCTCCGAGCGGAACAATTCGTCTACAAGCCTGCACAAGGCAGGAAAGAACTCCTCAGTTAGAAGTTCATCGGTTAACTCCATGATGTAAGTATCCGCTCCAAATTTATTCGAGCTGGATAAAAATTTGGAGAAATCGATATAAATTTGACCTTTAGACCAAGTAAACTTGCCTTTTCTCCACGCCACCCGTAGGTAGTTGTGAACTCCAGCTTGCAACGTTCTTTGATCATTAAACTCATTGATTCTTTTACTTTCTTGTTTGTAAATTGTAGTGATTTCCTGCCATACCTTATTTAGAAAAGCTTCTACAGCCTGATTCAACGGTGTCTCCTCCTAATATTGCATTCTACTTGCTCAGTTGGATAAAAGATGTAATATTTCTTTATAGTATTGCTCTAAAATATATTTTACAAAATTTAACACGGAAAGCGAACATCTTTTTTAATAAATCTACCTTGCTCGTTAGTTGAATTATAAAAATTCCCCGAAAAAAATATCATACCTCTAAGAAAACTATAGAGGTATGATATTTCAAATAGAATCTTTTAAAGAGGGTCTGTTGTCATTCAAATATCAATTATTTCATTCGCTAATTTCTTACGACTAATCCAGTATCCTTGCAGTGTAAAGACAATGAGTGTCGCGGCTAAAAAGACGATACTCGTCATACTTAATGTGAAGAAGTCATAGTACGTCGGAGCTCCTTCGTCAATAAAGCTCAACATTCTCGTTAACGCTAATCCAAGAATTGTTCCAACTACTAGCCCGTATAATACAAATGATAACACCTGCGTTAAAATCAGCTTGATTAATCCGCTAGGGGAAAGACCAATTAGTCGTTGAATCGCATAATCGCCACGTTTTGAATAAATGGAGTGAAGCAATGTTTGCAATACGCCAAGGCAAGTAGCGGTAATCAAAATAACGAAGACGCCAACAAAAAGGCTCCAGCGTTGGAAGATCATTTCATCGTTTTGCTCGATAAATGTCTCTTTATCTGTAATTTTTAAAGCTGGCCAGCGCTCCTGTAAGAAAGTAAGGTCTGCTAATGCCTGCTCTGTATCATTTGCTTCCACCATGATGTCTGTAATTATAGTTGAATCTGATACTATAAAAGAGGACCAATCGACAAACAAATCTATATATTCATTGTAAGAATCAAAGGCTATATCAACGACCAGTAATTCACCAATTGGCACTTCATGCTGTAGTGTTTCATCAAATGTCCCCGCCATTATATGATCACCAACAGCTAATTGATGTTTTTTGGCAAGTCGTTCTGTAATGATCACCCCATTTTTTAAATCTCCTTTAAAAGCATCAAGCTTTTCTAATTGGACGTATTTTTCAACATCAATGGCCTCGAAATTACTACCTTCCCAGCCATTGTCACCTTCAAGCACAATATAAGGTGCGTTACTTCGTTCATAGGCATAGGACACGCTCGGCAATGCCTCAATTTCTTTAATCAAAGCTGGTGTAATAGTTGGATCTTCTAATTCATTATCAATTTTTATTGATGTTTCATATTGAGAGTTTATATATCTATATGAGTTTTGCTGATTCGTTTTAAATAAAGAGCTACCGAATATTAAAATGACCATTAATCCAACAATACTAAGCACAATGGGCATATTTTTTCGCACCTGTGGCATGAGCTGCTGACACGCTAAGTATGCTTCTTTGCCAAGTACAGCACGAATGGGCTTCAAGGAAATTTTGAATAGTTCTGTAAAGAGATATGGCATGATATAGAGTAAAATCCCACAGACGAGTAATGTGCCGATTAAAATCATGAGTGCCCCTTTGCCACTACTTGTCCCGACTTGATAAGCATTCGCAAATAAGAATAGGGATATGAATGCAACGATACCCATAACAATCGTTTTCCATTTTGTCCAGCGTAAATTTAAATTTTCATTTTCTGTGGCGATTTGTAAAGGTAATAGACTAGCGCTTTTATGAACTTGCCATTGTGTGATTAGTTGCAGTAATAAAAAACTTGCAATAGCAATCACGATAACAAAGATCATCGGTAAGTCAGTTTTTGCGTCTGGCATTTTCATCAACGTAATTAGCTTTGGTAGCCAACTTTTTATCACTAATAAACTGACCGATGTCCCTAGCAATACGCCAAAGCCAATGATGATAGTTAATTGCAATTGTACTATGCGTCTTACTTGCTTAGTGGATGCGCCAAGTGCACGTAATACCATAAGCTGTTCTTTAATTTTGTAAAATAATAGCTGGAAGGTTGACAGTAGTAAGACACTAGAAATAAGTAAGATAAAGAATGACAATACAATTATAAAAATTATTAATGCTTGTAAATTTCTTTTAATTTCATCGTAGTCGTTCATGATATCGACACGTAATGTGTCATCTAGCTGTTTCAAATCCGCACCAACTGAAGTAGCAACATTGTCGTTTTCCGTTTTAATGAGTGCAAACATCCCTGCAGTTTCTGCATCACTATTATCCATCCACGTTTTCAACACATCATTTTGGATCAGGATTATATTAGGACTATCTGTCCCCTTAAGAGGTGGAAGGATTTCTTGGATTGTAAAGGTACCTGTTTTTGCTTCAGCGGAGTTTCCGACTGTTTTATTGAACGTAACGTTAAATGTATCTCCGACATCCTTGTGGAAGAGACGGGCCATATTTTCAGTAATTACAACATCTTTCGGTTCAAGATTAACATTAAAATGATAGCGGCTTTTCACTAAGTCATCGTTTTCAACACCAACAGTATAAAATGATGTGTTTTTTTTATTTTCAACATTTGTATGAGCTAAGGACACACTAGAAACTTTTGTAATTCCAGGCATTGATTCGAAATTTTTGATTTGCTGTGAAGTTAACAGCCTATGTTGATCAGGATTATAACCGACCAGCAAATCCATTTCGCCATATAATGCTTGTATTTCTTCCTTCATTTGACTATTAGCATTCAATATGTAAACACTCATTGTCATGACAAGGCAAATAGAAATGGTAATAATACTTATACTCGTTAATACATTTGCCCAAGCTGCACGGAATAGCTTTAGAGCAATGGTACGCATCGTAAACATTACACATCACCTCTAGTAATCAGCTTGAACTTTGATAAAATGCAATCTAAATCCTCTACTGTTTGCTTATTTTGATAGGAATCCACAATGGCGCCATCATGGAAGAATAATACACGGTTTGCATAAGAAGCAACATAAGGGTCATGTGTCACGAGTAAAATGGTTTGATTCATTTTGTTTTGCAAGTTTACTAACAGCTCTAAAATTTCATCTGTCGTATTCACATCTAATGCACCAGTCGGTTCATCGGCCAGTAAAATTGGCGGGTTTGCTATAATGGCGCGTGCTATAGCTACTCGTTGTTTTTGACCACCAGAAAGCTCATTAGGTCGATGCTTCGCCCATGCGGCAATATTGAGTTTTTCCATCATTTGCTGTACACGCACTTTAATCTCTTTACTTGGCACATCATTAAGGATAAGGGGGAGCGCAATATTATCTTCAACTGATAAATCCTTCAACAGATGGAATGATTGAAAGATAAAGCCGATATTCTCTTTACGGAATTTCGATGCTTTTGGCTCTTTATAAATATCATGCGCTTCCTGTCCAAATAAGAATAATGCACCTTCGGTCGGTTCATCGATGGCACTAATCATATTTAGTAGTGTACTTTTACCAGAACCGCTTGTCCCCATAATGGCCACCATTTCACCTTGATAAATCGTACAATGGATATTTTTCAATGCATTGACTGTATGATGCTTTTGTTGAAAGACTTTTGACATCCCTTCAATACGTAACACTTCTGTTAAACGTCCTTCAGGGATTGGAATCGCATTAATAACTCCTTTCAACGGATTGAACCCATTCATCTATATATGCCCCCTTTAATTGTTGTCGTAAAGCTTGTAAGCCTCTGCGAATATGAGTTTTCACTGTGCCCTCAGGACATTGTAAAATCACAGCAATATCCTTTACCGAGTAGTCTTGATAAAAACGTAATAGTAAAATCGTTTTATATTTTTCCTCTAGCTTGCAGAGTGCATGCCATAAATCTAGTTCTTCTTCGATATATGTAGGTGATGTACTATTGAGATCCTCTAATGTATGTGGTTCGACAAGCTGTACAGAGTTTTTCTTGGCAAGATAAGTTTTACTGCAATTAATAATAATGCGCGTTAGCCAGGTTGAAAAATAGTGAGGATCCTTTAATTGAGGTAGGCCCTCATACGCACGGATAATGGTCTGTTGAAAAACTTCTACGGCGTCATTTTCATTTTGGACATAAACATAAGCCATTCGATATAGCTTATGTTGCTCTTGTTCAATAAGCTGATAGAAAGCTTGCTCATCTCCGTTTTGTGCTAACTGTACTAATGATTGTTGCTTTGTAGTAATGAAAATCGCCTCCTTCCGACTATTAGACTTGGCAAACCATCATTTCGATTCAAGTTTTTTTATTTTATTGGAAATTTAGTAGGTTATCACCATAACGTAGGGTTGATTTCCGTTCCTCTAATGCTAATCTCCAAGTGTTGAACGAATATCAACTTATATACATAGCATAAGTTTTAACCAATGAGTACCTAAATTTTGATGTTGTTCTAATTTTTAGCCAATGTCCAATTTATGGTTATTATTTTATTGCTATAATACCATTTATAGGTGGAAGTGATGGACGTTTAAAAAGAAAAACTAACTAGAAGCATTTTAGAATTAAGGTGCAAGATGAAAAAAATTGCTGTACATAAGATACGTATTTTCGATCTGCTCTGTTTAGCAACAAGAAATTAGATACTTATAGAAGGAATTTACCTACCTTTACTAGAAGGTCTTATATAAACAATCATAAAGGGGTGATTCGTTGCGATTAACGAAAGGGATTTCAGGTTTTGATGCAGAGCATCTAATCGAACAGGATATGCGTACTTTCCAGTCGATGGTTTATCATCTAGTGACAAGCGAACAACGAGCAAAAGCGTTGCAATTTATCGATCAGCCTCATTTTGTTTATATGCAAGCGGTGATTCAACTGGAGGATGAGCGTTTGACAATTCTCCATCATCGGCTGATGCCTTATATTGCATTTGCTAAGTTTGATGAAGAACTAAGCTTTCAATTTTTAACAAAAACTCACTTACACAAATATTTTCCGATGCGTAAATGCCTTACAACTGATATATTAAACACATTGTTGACGCAAGATAAGGATTTGCACAGTTTATCTGAGGTGGAGTGGACCTATATTTCTCACTTTGACAGTAAAACTATAGGGGATGTTATTTTTAACTATTGGGATTAATTTTTAAATAGAAGGAACAGCTTGTTTTTTAATGCTGTTCCTTTTTATGTGTGTTAAAAGTCCTAATTTTGGTGTCCGAGTAGTCCATCTGCTTTATTTTTCAGATAATATAATATGCTATAAATTACATAAAAATTAACTAGTTATTTCATTTAATGTATAAAAAATTCCTGATTCATCCAAGTTCGCCTTTAAAGTGGTAGATTACTAATGGTATTCAAATTATGATAAAGCACAATTTGCATTGTAAAATAAGGAGAATTTGAAATGAATTTTAAGTCTATTAGTAAAAGAATCGTTTTTTCTTTCAGCATTGTTATAGCAATCGTCATTTTTTACTTTGTTTACAATAACTTTGCAATACAACAAAGCAATAACGCAACGGAAAAAATCGTTGATGAAGAATTGCAATTACTAATTGCAGATTATGAGCAAGCTCAAACGATATCACTAAGAATTGCTGCAGCTAGAGGGTATGTACTTTCTGGCGAAGAAAAGTATAAGAAGATTTTTGAAGATACTGTAAAGCATGCTGTTGAGAACGAACAGAAGCGTTTAGAAATTACAGAGTCAGGAGATTTCGGCAAAATTGCGGAAATGGCGAAGGAATGGAATAGCTATGTGGAAAAAGAGGTATTTGATGTTTATGATCGAGGCCAGAAGGAACTAGCGACGAAAAATTTAGCTTCTATGAGTGATAAGGCGACGGAAATACGTGAAGGCTATGAAGGATTAGCTGAGCATCGTAAGCAATCGATTAATGCGGCTGGCGCAGACATTATCAGTGCAGGAGAGACTAAGCAGCTGACAGGTAGTATCGTAGGAATTGTCATTGTGATCATTACTATTATGATTGCATTGTTAAGTGCTCGACTGATTTCAAGACCAATCATCGCTTTGACAAATCGTATGCAACGAATTACTGAAGGTGACTTAAGTGAACCTGCACTTGCTGTGAAATCCCAAGATGAGATAGGGCAGCTTACAGAAGCGACTAATAAGATGTCCGATATTTTGAATCGATTATTAAAGCAAATTCAAACAGTATCTAATGACGTAGCTGCGCATAGTGAAGAGCTTATGCAATCATCGACAGAAGTGAAAACGGGTACGGAACAAATTGTCGATACAGTTACTGAAATTGCAAGTGGCACAGAAGTGCAGGCGAGCAATGCTTCAGATGTAGCGACAACAATGACAGAATTCACCTTAAAGGTGACAGACGTCAACAATAGTAGTACAGATGTTCAGCAATATTCCCAACATGTTATGGCTTTAACGAAAGAGGGCCAAAGTTTAATGGATGCATCAACTGCGCAAATGACATCCATTCATCATATTGTGAAGGATTCTGTTTATAAAGTGGATGAACTTAGTAAACAAACCCAGGAAATTTCAAAAATCGTAGCTGTCATACAGGATATTGCTTCACAAACGAATTTACTTGCTCTTAATGCAGCAATCGAAGCGGCTCGCGCAGGGGAGCATGGTAAAGGGTTTGCGGTCGTTGCAGACGAAGTTCGTAAACTCGCCGAACAAGTATCTGTCTCCGTGGACGATATAACGGGGATCGTTCAAAAAATTCAACAAGATTCTAACACGGTAACTTCCTCACTGGAAACTGGCTATCATGAGGTCGAAAAAGGTACGGCTCAAATCGCATCTACAAATGAAACATTCAACCAGATTGCAGAGGCCGTTTACGCCATGTCAACGAATATTGATGGCGTGATGACAAAGCTAGAAGAGGTAGTACAAAATACCGTTACGATTAATAAATCAGTGGACGAAATTGCCGCCGTATCAGAACAATCCGCTGCAGGCATCCAAGAAACTTCAGCAACAATCGAACAAGCAGCAAGTTCCATGGACGAAATCAAAAATAGCTCAGCGAATTTAGCGGGCATGGCAGAAAATTTAAATGACCTTGTTAGGAAATTTAAATTATAATTAAAAGTATTGTGTTTTGTAGCAATTGAATTATGTAAATTAGTTAAACCAGCAATCGACGAGAAAATCGTGTGATTGCTGGTTTTATTTTATTATGTGGTTTAGAAAGTAGGTTGAAATCAAAAGAGTAAATACCTTTATCAAATATAGTTTTGTCGCTCTAAATAAAAGCTGGTTGTAAATTATTTATCCAAAACTTGAATAACAGGAAGTTCAATGAGGCTATAAATAAAATAAAACCGACAATTAATTTCATGTTTTCATGAATAAGCTTCGATAAGGAGTGTGGAGATGGCGACACTTGTTGTAAAGAGAGGTATTATGTACAAATACCAAAGCATTGGGCAGGCGATTCAAGAGGCAAAGCCAGGAGATTTTATTGAAATCCGGGAAGGAATGTATGAAGAAAGCTTTGAAATTTCCCAAAGGCTTACATTGTATGGAGTAGGAAACGTAATCATTAAAGGTGGCGTGTTTATACGCTATCAAACACTTGTGAATATGCGAAATTTGCGTTTTACGCAAGGGCAAGGTATTTATGTAAAGGGAGATTTACAGCTAGAAAACTGTGTTATTGAGCAGCAAATGGTGCAAACACAAGTAACTGTAAGCTTCGGAAGTTTAATGATGAAAAATGTTGATATTTTAGCGAGTCCTATCAATCATGTTGGCTTACGTATTGATAATGGTTCGAGTGTTATTCTTGTAGATACGACTATCCAGCATCATAAGAAGGCTCAAATGATGGTGCAAAATAGTGAAATCACCTTGACGAATTGCATGCTGTTGGAAGGGCGAGCGAATGGCATTTATGCAATACGAAATGTGAAAATGGAGATGGTGGATTGTGAAATTCATGGGCATCAAAAGGCACAAATTGTTGCAGCCTCCAGTTCAATTTCAATGATGAATACACTTATTCACCAAGGGCAAAGTATAGGGATTCAAGTTTTCGAGAACACGAAGCTATCGATGGATGGCTGTGAAATCAAGCAACATCAAGACACGCACTTAGTTGTTCATCAAAGTGAGATGTTCGTGACGGATTCTATCTTTTCTGATGGAGTGGGAAATGGCCTTTTTCTTGGAGAGAAATCGAAGGCGATAGTGTACGATTGTAAGTTTCATCGTAATGTGAAATCACAGTTGTTAATTGAAAATAGTAAAGGTGAGTTTCGTACATGTAGAATAGAAAAAGGAGAGGCGACGGGAGTAACGGCTGTTAATGAAGCGGATGTATCGATGACAGAATGTAATATCCAAGAACACCCGCAATTTCAAATGATTGTTGACGCCAGCGGGCTAATGCTCAATCAGTGCATGATTCAAATTGGGCAGGCAGGTGGTATTTATGGCAATGATCACGCTAAGATTACGCTCCAGAATACCATAATTCGAGAGCTCGAAAGTCACCATATTTATATTAATAACGCTCGGCTCTTTACTGATAATTGTACTTTCGAACATATTCGTGCGAATGCGATTACTTGTATTGATGCTATTTTTGAAATAGCAAATAGTAAATTTAAAAACTGTTATGAAGGGCCGTATGCAATCGTTTGGTCTGATCAGTCAATGGGCCGTTTTAAGCATTGTACGATTGATGAAGCGGATCGTCCATTTTTAGCGGTGTCCAATCAATCTTTACTTGAGATGGTGTATACAGATCTAGTTTCTGTAAAAATCCCCTCTATTGTACAGGGGAAAAGTCAATTATTTATCGAAGGGTATACAAAAAAGGCATTGTGGAAGAGTGATTCATCGTCGAGAATAATTTATTTGCAAGACAATAATAAAACAAAGCACAGTGTAATAAATCAAGCAGAAGCAGCCGACATGAAAATACTGGACGAAAGATTACGAATACAAGTTGAAAATTTACAAAAACTTAACATTATAGCCTCAACGAATAATGTTAATAAAACAGTATAGGTACCGAATAAATAAGTAGGATAAGTAGTTTCAATTATTTTGAAATTACTTTTTTTATGGGGTAAAAGTACTGTAATAACGGTGTAAATAAATATGATGGATACGTAAAAAGACACTTCTTCATTGTTCATAGCCATTTATATTTGTATGTAAACGGTTTCTTTATAATGATATTTACACTGTAGCGTCGAATTCTAAAATTCGACAAAAGCACTTGTTATTTTTATAATAGAGTTAGTGAATAACAAGTATCGATTTAGGCATTGTATTAAAATTATTATTAAATAACAATGTTTTTTTTGCAGAGGTTAAAATTTTATTACATTTAAGTAGATTTTGGATTGTTTAATTTGTATATGTTATCCTGTAATCAAAGAAAAAAGTTCATGAAATGCTTTACTAGTTCGTTGTTTTAGTAATATGAAAAATGATTGTAAAATAATAATTGGATGAAATAGAGGTGAAAAAGGAATGTTTGGGCTGACAAAAGAAGAAATTATGTTAATGCTTGAGAAGGCAGGATTAGAGGAGATACAAAAAAATGCAATTGCGGACATCCTGCATCTTAACAATTTGCGAATCGAGCAACAACTTGCATTTATTATCCATCTAGTAATGGACGAGCGCGAAAGAAGTATTGCGAACAATACATATTTAAATTAGAAAATATTGTAGGATAAGTAGCTATCTTTTTGACATATTCCATATGGTTTGAAATTGATGACAACCAGTGTGAAAAATAATAAACCTTTATTACGATTATATTATCCTACTTATAGATGACAAAAATCACAAGTGCTATTTCCTAAAGGCACTTGTGATTTTTTTTGAACATAAACATCCCTTGTGAATGGTAAAATTTGAAACTTTTTTATTTTTCAGAACGTAAAGAGATAAGATAGAAAAAAAGGGGAGGGGGAGTAGTTTGAAGCAAGCGCTAATGATACTCGATATTCAAAATGATTACTTTAGTGATCAAGCGAGAATGCCTGTAGCAAAGCATCAAATTGAGCCAACTTTAAATAGCATAAATGACCTTATAAAAAGCGCTGTAAAATCAAATGTTCCAATCATCTATATGAGGAATGAGTTTGAGCGAATGCAGATCCTTTCGAATTTTTTACGAAAATTCACAGCTTTAAAAGGAAGTAAGGGTGCTGAATTGGATGAACGATTATTAAGAATGGATGGTGTGTTTTTTTCAAAAAATAAACCGGATGCATTTAATAATCTAACTTAGTAACGTATTTAAAAAATAATGACATAAACGAGTTAATAGTAACAGGTGCATTTATAGAAGGTTGTGTCACAGCAACTGTGAAAGGGGCTCTAGCTAGAAGTTTTGCTGTAACAGTTGTAAGAGATGCAGTTGCAGGTGCTACAGATCAAAGTAAGGAAACCGCCTTAACAAAGCTAGCTACACAAGACCTCTCAATCTATATTTCTCAGCAGGTTTTTAAAAGCGACAATGACAAGGGGGAATTTTAAAATGACACTTTTACAACGATTAATCGAACAAGCTAAACAACCACGAGGATTCGTAGGCTCATTGATGTTGCGAATTATGAATAAGGCACATAGCGGTATGAATACTTGGCTCATGAAACAGGAAGCTGTAAATGATGGTGATATTGTGTTAGATATTGGATGTGGAGGTGGCAAAACGCTTCAATCCTTATCGGAAATGAATCCAAGTGGTAAAATCTATGGTATAGACTTTTCTGCGCAGGCGGTTAAAGATTCTACGAAAACCAATCTAATGGATGTGACAAATGGAAAAGTGATCGTAACGCAAGCAAGTGTTTCAAGCATTCCGTACAAGGATAAGTTTTTCGATACGATTACAGCATTCCAAACGCATTATTTTTGGCCAGATTTAGCAAATGATGTGAAGGAAGTATTTAGAGTGTTGAAGGACGATGGGAAGTTTATCATCATTTCGGAGCTCTATAAAATTAATTATCATATGAAAGCTTATAAAACTAAGCCTGAAATCAAGCAGTTATTTGAAAATGTTGGGTTTCAAACTGTTACGATACGAGAAAACACGCAAAAAGGTTGGCTTTGTATTACAGGAATTAAATGAATCATAGTAAATGGAGGATATATCAATGAAAAGATGTGAATGGGTCAAGCAAGATGAGCCTTTATATGTTGAATACCATGATAAAGAATGGGGTATCCCAGTCCATGATGATCAGCATTTATTTGAAATGCTTTGTTTAGAAGGAGCACAGGCTGGTCTTAGCTGGTGGACGATTTTACAAAAGAGAGAGGGCTACCGGGCAGCTTTCGACCAATTTGATGCTTCGAAAATTATTCTCTATACGGAGGACAAGCTACAGGAGCTTAGACAGGATTCTCGCATTGTAAGAAATAAGCTTAAAATTGCTAGTGTTGTAACGAATGCTCAAGCCTTTCTCCGTATACAGGAGCAGTATGGATCCTTCTCTCAATATATTTGGGGCTTTGTAGACCATCAGCCGATCATCAATGAATGGTCGTCCATTGCAGACGTACCTGTTACAACAGAAATTAGTGAACGTATGAGCAAGCAATTAAAAAAAGACGGCTTTAAATTTGTTGGTAGTACGATTTGCTATTCATTTATGCAGGCAACAGGAATGGTAAATGACCATGTCGTCGATTGTATTTGTCGAGATGAAGAGGTAGCTGATGAAAGTTGATGATATTAAGGCTCAATTAGTAAGGCAAGCAACGATTTTTGAAACGGGTGGTATTAGACCTACATATGACCTGCTAGAAAGCTGGATAGGCTTTGTAGGATGGTCATTACCTGCAGAGGAGTGTCCACAAGGGTTTCAGCCACTTGCTTCATTATTCTTAAAGGAGCTTCCTTTTGTACCCACATCGCTTCAACATATTGAGCTGCTAACGTTATTTATGAATGAAGAAATATTTGATCACCTCATAGAAGATGATCTTAGCCGTTTTTTTGAAATAAGAGCATATACTTCTTTAGAAGGTTTAGTCCAGCAAAATTGGCAGCATGACCGAATTCGAGCTTTCCCACTTATTCCGAAATGGATTGACAATGATTATCCGACATGGGATGGGGGAGGGATTCCGTCTGATGTGGAAGATGAAATTTTGAGGCTAGAGCACGAGGAGGATGTTGAGTACTTCGATGATATCGTTGAAGAAATATACGCCGTGCATAAAATTGGTGGCTATCCAGCTTTTTGCCAAAGTGGTCGTGATTATGGTGAGGAATTTCCGTTTGTACTCCAAATTGCCTCAGACGGGAAGGCATATTTTAATATCGTCGATAATGGGAATTTCTATTTCTTTTTTAATCGTGAGCTAAACGAGTGGCGTGTAGATTGCGATTTTTATTAGCGGTAAAATCATTTTTACGTTCAAACAGCAATGTTACAGTGATGGCATGATGAGGAGGAATGAAGATGAGGAGACATACTTCAGAAGCTAGAAAAGTAAAGAAGGTGAGAAAAATGGAAAACAAAACAGTCATTAAGAGTGGTATTAGTTTTGGCTCGGTATTGGCGATTACTATTTCTTGGAGTGTCAATCATTCGATCATCTGGGCCATCATACATGGTTGTTTAAGCTGGTTATATGTCATTTATTACGCAATATTTAGATAGAATCCAATTAAAGAAGCGCAAATACGGAACCTGACACTGTGCAATTGTTTAGCGATACATTGCATCGTATACATACAATAACGAATGTGTACCTCGTTCATAACTTTTGAGCATTTAGCATAAATAACTAAGTGCTCTTTTTTTGATGAAAAGCTCATATTCAGAAAGATTACTAACGTCTTTCCATGTATCGTAGTAGAAAGGTTGATAGAATGACACATCAAGTAACCGGCAAAAATAATTTTGATTTTAATGCTTCAGGCGTTGATGAAATATTACAAAATGTAGCGTATATATTATCTACTTTCGTAATTTCTTGCCCTTTGTACAGAGATTTTGGTTTTAGACTAGACACTCTTCCACCTTTCCAGCTTGCCAAAAGACGAAATACTGCACGTCTTTTAGAAAGCATTCAACGTTTCGTGCCACAAGTTATAGTTATAGATGTGGATTATCTTGGAGATGCATATGTAGGAAAATTAGAACCTGTTGTGAAAGTTATCGTTAATAAATAAATTTTAAGGTAATTTTTGTCCTTTACAACAAATTTGCCAGGTGAATTAAATGGTAGCCTGGCAAATTGATAAAAATCATTTCGATCAATGCTGTACATTCCGGGAAAATCGGATAAATTCATGATTTAAAAAGAGAAGCGTATTCTATTAAAAAGATGGAATGGAGAGAATATATGAGAGGGTTCAATAAAAGCCTTTTTATTTTATTTTCCGTGATCGTAATAGCTGCTGCCTTGATTAAGTATAATCAACCTTCAAATGAAAGATCCATTCAAAAAAATCCCGATACAAATTATAATGAAGAAATTGGAGAGAAATTACAAAATACGAATTTTACAAAAAAAATTATAGTAGCGTTACGAGCAGCAGGCTATTATCCAGATAGTACGATCGGCTACTTAATTGAATCTCCAAACAATCAAGTAATCACTATACCATTACATAATTTAGATAAATTAGAAAAAAGTACAGAAAGCGAAATCCAAAATATCGTCAATAGTATTGCGGAAACAAATGATCTTCAACTGTTTATCGTTAATGTCAGACTTATTGATGCATTCACAACAAGTAAGAATGGTTAAATGCCTCTAACAAGATACAAAAATCTATGTGCTATAATCAAGAAAAGAGGTGATTATTCTGAGAATTTTAGTTTTAGGCGCCACTGGACGCGTTGGAAGCCACATTGTTTCACTAGCTTTACGAGATGAACATAGCGTTACAGCGTTAGTTCGTACCCAAAATAAGCTAAACCTAAATGATGAAAATTTACAGATTGTACAAGGAAATGTATTAAAAAAACAAGATATAGAAAATGTCATGGTGAATGTTGATATTGTGATCAGTGCATTAAACACAGACGGCACCAATACATTAACTAAGAGTATGCCGCTAATTCTTGAAGCAATGGAAAAACAGCATGTGAAAAGAATTATATCGATTGGAACGGCGGGAATTCTACAAAGTCGTCTGACACCAAATGTATTGCGTTACCAATCGAGTGAGTCCAAAAGAAAAACAACCTTTGCGGCAGAAGAGCATCATAAAGTCTATCAGTTATTGAAGAAATCAGACTCTGATTGGACAATCGTCTGTCCTACATACTTACCTGACGGTGAATACACGGGTACCTATCGCATTGAACAAGACTTTTTACCGGATGGTGGGGGAGAAATATCTGTAGCAGATACGGCAGAGTTTGCCTATCAACAAATTCAGAGTAAGGAATATGTGAAATCGCGAGTAGGTATTGCATATTAGATTTCTAAATACGAATAAGATGCGGACAAAACGAGGTAGAAAAAAGACTGCGGGTAGTGGAAGCTTGGCAAATCTTGTTCAATTAAAGGGAGCGTTAATCAAAGAATGATTAACGCTTTTTTTGTTGAAGTGAAGTGATATTCAGTCAGAGGAAACCACAACATTATGCGAAATTACTCATACAATCAATTATTTGATGTGACATGCAAAGGTGTAATTTAATGAAAGAAGATCTCTTTCTACAATGGGTTCTCCACCTGCTTTTAGACACCTTTCACTTGCCAAATTAATTTCCTGTTGATTAAAAAATGATTGCACCCCAGTTAAAAACACTACGCCAAAAACAAGTAATAGACCAATTTTTAAAAATGGCCTTTTCATTTTATCGCTCCTTCTTTTGAACATGAAGTTCTCTACTTCAATACCAATGAACCCTTTACTCCTAGAAGTCACACAACTATTAATTACCGTTTTATGGTGATGGCTATTATTTACAGTTTAATGGAAGAACAGAGGGAAGTACATATAACATAATTCCTTAAACGTTTAATGTTTCTGTTGTTAAAGTATGAAATTAGGAAACGGGAAATGAATAGAGAAGGTTAATTGACAAATTGTATACATTTGTATACACTGTAAATGTAATCGATATTGTATACAAATGTATACAAAGAGAGGGGAATGAAAATGAGAAGTGAAAAAATGAAGGAATTTAGAGAAGAAGGACATCATCGAGGGGGACGTCATAGAGGAAGAGATGGTTCTCATCAACGCGGACCTAAAACTTTCCGTCGAGGAAGAGCAATCGCTTTTTTAGAGATGATGAATTTAAAGCGTGCAACGATTAAGCAACAATTAGAGCAACCAGAGTTCCAATCGATTCAGCCAATATTAGTAGGTGAATTAAAAGCTATTGATATGGTCATCAATGAATTCATTCAATTATTTGAAATACATGAAAGTGAAACGCTGGATACACCCGACAATCAACAGGATGAAAAATCTATAAACCATGATGAAGAAGGGGATAACGTAAATGAAAATAATTAATACTTACATTGATTCTGTGTTTCATACGCAAGACTCTATTTTAGAGGAGGTTATTACGTCCATTCAAGAAAACGGGATGCCCGCCATTTCTGTTTCTGCTTCTTCTGGAAAACTTTTAACAATGCTTGTCTCGATGACTGGTGCTAAAAACATTCTTGAAGTAGGGGCTCTTGGGGGTTATAGTGGCATTTGTCTAGCTAGAGGGTTCGGAAGTGATGGGAAATTAACTTCGCTAGAATTAGAGGAAAAATACGCGCAGCTAGCTTACAGTAATTTAACGAAAGCAGGTTTTGCTGAACAAGTAAGCTATATGACAGGACCTGCATTGCAAAGCCTCGAAAAGCTGGAGCAGGGCAATGAGCGATTCGATTTTTTCTTCATCGATGCTGATAAGGATAATTATGAAAACTATTTAAATTACTGTGTGAAGTTAGCAAAACCTGATGCAATGATCGTTACGGATAATGTCCTTGCTAATGGGAGTGTGGCAGACTCAAATGCCCAACCAAAACGTTATACGGAATTAATGAAGAAATTCAATATTGCAGTAGCAAACCACCCTCAATTAGAGTCGATTATTATTCCAATTGGTGATGGTATGACACTTTCAAAAGTGAAGAAGTAAGTACTATTTTGTTTCGAAGGCGCTGACGTACAACATGTTAGTGCTTTTTTGTTTTACAATTTTGCTAGTCTACAAGTATAAGTAATTAAGTATCCATCCGGCAATCCCAGCAATAATTCCAACAATAATTAAAATAAGCCCATGCTTTTTCTCATAATAATCACTTCTTAAAACAATGCCCATACAAATGGCCATAATACCAAAAAACAATTGAAAAAAGACAAGTGCAAAGGAAGCGTTTAACCAACCAATTAGTAAGAGTAGGGATTTATAGTTCTTTTCAGAGTTCATACACATTCCTCTTTTCATATTATGTATATATATCATTCTATTGGAATGTTTTATTGAAAATACATGATTTAAATTGGATATTAACAGAAGTGTAAAAAAAGGGGAGCCACGAATAAGATAGGGTTTCATTAAAAAAGACTGCAATCAAACATAAGCTTGGTTGCAGCCTAATGTCAAATTAAATTATTTTGATAAAAGTAGAGGGGGGCCTCTCTTATTTATTTCAATCTTAAATGTACTATTGGATAAGGGCGACCTGAACTATCTGTTGGATCTTCGCTGACAATTGTGAAACCATTGTTCAAATAAAACATCTTTGCGTTTTCATTGTCTTTATTAACATCAACAGACCTTACATTAAAATCTCTAATAAGTTGTTGTATTATTTGTTTTCCATAACCTTTTCCAATTTCAGCAGGTTCTAAAAATAGCATTTCTAAATGCTGATGATTCGTACCTGAAAAACCTATCAATTCATTTTCCACGAACCAAAGTCTCACATCAAGATGTGGGAAATACATGGGGATTTCCTTTTTAATGTCTTCCTTATCTTTAAAACTTAAAAAATCATGGGTTTTGGAAACGGATCTATTCCAAAGATTTATAATAGTTTCATAGTCATTAGTTGTTGCTTGTCTGTTTTTCACAATGTTCTCTCCTTTTTCTCTTCATGTATCACGCTCCTTTTCATTTTTTATTTGAAGATTTTAACGATATAGCACCAATCTATATAAAATTTCATTTTTTAATTTCCTTTCAAATTAGGAATTTGTTCTTACAATTTTAAGTAACGAAAATTGTAACATATGGCAATGGATGAAACAAAAAGGGCCACCACAATAGTAGTGACCCTTAGTATCAAGTCAGGAGGTGTAAGGCTAAATTAGCTTTACACTACTATTTATATGATGGTGAAGCAATTAAAGTTAGTTTTGTGCCTTCAAACTAGATTTATTTTTAACTTATTACAGCAGGTGTCCAAACACCCGTTAAAATAGAGGAACACAGTCAAAGTGTGGCAATACCGAAATCGTATCGGCCTAGCACAAAGACGATTCCGGATGCAATTGTGTGATTTATTGATAGGATACCACTATCACAAAATCCTCGACTTACCTAATTTTAGTTCCGTTTGGTACAGGTTGCTCAGGCGCTAATAAAATCACATCTCCTTCTATCGGAACGCCACCAATCACTAAAACTTCTGATTTAAAGCCTGCTACACGACGGGGAGGGAAATTAACGATTGCTACTACTTGCTTATGAATAATTCCTTCAGGTGTATAGTGTTTAGTAATTTGAGCAGAAGATTGCTTGTGTCCGATTTCTTCCCCAAAATCTATTTTCATTTTAATGGCAGGAACCTTTGCTTTCGGAAGTACCTCAGCCTGGATCACAGTACCAATTCTAATATCAAGATTCATGAAGTCTTCTATAGTGGCCATAAAATAACTCCTTTATTTAATTTTCAATTTGTATAAATTCTTGTAAATTCTTTTCGATGAAATTATTTATTTTTTTTATAGTAGTTGGATAAATATTTTCGAACATTACATAAATCGATTCAAATGATGCATGGAGCTCTTTGTTATGATTTAATTCATCACGAGTGATTGAAAAATTCTCTAACGTACTAGGGTGATTATGTCGTTTTAACTTCTTTCAGCGAGTGTAGAAACACCCGTTGAAAGAAGTTAAAGCCTCCGGCGGATGTCACGGAATCAGAAAGGAGTTCTTTGTGCAAGCACAAAGCTGATTCCTGACGCAATTATGCCGAGGCATAATTGATTTCTTGCTCTATTTTCTCAAGGAGTAAAAGAAAGGATTCATCATTAAAATAATTTAAACATGCTTTGATAGCTGCCCAACTTTTAGGTTGAGCCATAAAATAAGCACTCCACCAATAAAATTCGATAAGAGATTCACTAATATGGGTATAATAAACATTAAACATAAATAATGCTTTTTGGCCTTCCGAAAGTTCCTCATAAAAATGTTCTTTCACATAGATATTCGTTTCTTCGGACATTCTTACCTTATAAATTTTAATTAGTGGTTCAAAGCACCTTTGATGTAGACTGGGGCCATTAAAATCAAAATCTTCTTCTCTTACCTTTATTATCAAAATAATCACACTCCTTCCCAATAATATAACATTATGGCTTGGAATGTGCAGCGTTATTTGCTTACATTTTGGACTGTTATTTGTTTTGTATACAACTAAAATTTAAAGCATTGGTTTAAACCTCACTAATAATTTGTTGTAAGAAAATGGATTAAATAGTATCGGCGTCGTATAATTAAGTTCAGTATTTTCAAAAAACTAAAATGGAACGGAAGTGGGAAGAGATGAAACAAATTATCGCATTAGGAGGAGGAGGCTTTTCTATGGAGCCGCATAATCCTTTATTAGATACATATATTTTACAGCAGTCTAACAAAGTTAATCCTAAGATCTGCTTTGTTCCTACTGCAAGCGGAGACTCAGAAAACTATATTGCAAGATTTTATTCTTTTTTTAACTCACAACAATGCACACCGTCCCACTTATCACTTTTTTCACCTCCAACGCGAGATTTAGAAAGTTTTATTATGGAAAAGGATATCATTTATGTCGGGGGAGGAAATACTAAAAACCTTTTGGCTTTATGGAAGGAATGGTCGTTAGATTGCATTTTAAAAACTGCTTGGCATGAGGGAATCCTATTAACAGGCATTAGTGCTGGATCAATTTGTTGGTTTGAGGAAGGAATAACAGATTCATTCGGGGGAGAGTTAGAGCCGATAAAATGTTTAGGGTTTCTTCCAGGTAGTAATTGCCCTCATTATGATGGAGAAATCAATCGAAGACCAGCATATCATAATTTGGTGAAAGCTAATAAACTGTCATCTGGAATTGCCGCTGACGATGGAGTAGCCGTCCATTTTATCGATCAAGAAATTCATAAAATCATTAGTTCAAAACCAAATGGTAAAGCCTATAAGGTCTCGTTGGATAAGGATATCAAGGAGGAAGAGCTAGTTGTGGAATATTTAGGGGATGAATAAATAATTACGAAACTTTAAGTAAGCCACTCATGCCTTTCCTGACTAGGATAGGCTTATGCATTGAGAAGAAATAAATCGTCACTACTAGCCTTTCATATATAGAATAAAAAACACGTAACCTCTTAGTATCTTGTACTAATGAGGGGTTACGTGTTTTTAAATGTAAATGAAGCAATAGGAATGTCTAATTTTTATGAATAAGAGATTTTACGCCCTTTACCAAAAGGAATACATAATGGTGTGCCAAAAATAGGATCATTCGTCATTTGACAATCTAGATCAAAAACATGCTTTACCAACGTCGTCGTCATGATTTCTTCAGGTCTTCCTTGCTGGAATACGCCTTGGTCGCGAACCGTTATGATGTGGTCAGCATATCGACATGCTAAGTTAATATCGTGTAAAACCATAATAATTGTTCGTTTTTGCTGTTGATTTAATTCAAATAATAAATCTAAAATTTCTATTTGATGTGTTAAATCTAAGTAAGTAGTTGGTTCGTCTAAGAGGATAATATCTGTATCCTGTGCAAGTGTCATGGCAATCCAGGCACGTTGTCGTTGACCGCCTGAAAGCTCGTCCACCGGTTTATCCTGTAAATGATCAACACCTGTTGCTTTTAAGGCGTTTAACACAATTTGTTCATCTTTTTCTGTCCATTGCTTGCGCCAGCTTTGATGTGGGTAACGACCTTGCTTAACAAGCTGTAGTACTGTTAATCCCTCTGGTGCTACTGGTGATTGCGGAAGAATAGAAAGTTTTTTAGCTACTTGTTTAGTCGATAATTTAAAAATATCTTGACCATCTAATAATACAGAGCCGTTTTTAGGCTTTAATAATCGAGCAATGGAGCGTAAAAGTGTAGATTTTCCGCAACCATTGGCGCCAATTAGCACAGTAATTTCATTCATTGGAATAGATAAATTCAGATTTTCAATGATATTGGAATCACCATAATTTAATGTAAGTGATTTAGTTTCTAAAGTTGTAGTCATGAAATTTGACTCCTTTATTTTCTAGGGTTTCTAAATAATAAATAGATGAAATAAGGAGCACCAATGGCAGCCGTAAACACACCCGCTGGTACTTCTAAAGGACTAAATGCTGTTCGTCCGATAATGTCTGCAACCATTACAAGTAATGCGCCAATTGCAGCAGATGTAGGAATTAATACACCGAATGAAGGCCCTACAATGCGTCTTGCAATATGTGGTGCCATTAAGCCGACAAATCCTATTGCTCCTGCAAACGCAATCGCACTAGCAACTAGACTTGAGCTCAAAATTATTAGAAAGAGTCTTGCCTTTTGTACAGACTGTCCTAAACTAGCTGCTGTATCATCGCCCAATTCTTGGACATTTAACTGTCGGGTAATAAAAAATGTGATAAGTAGTAGAACTAGTATTAAGGGAACTACAATTTGAACTTGATTCCAATCAGCACTTTTGACGCTCCCTGTAATCCACTTATTGGCTTCACTAGCTTGATAGATGGGACCAATAATCATTAACATCGTCGTAATGGCCTGCATAAATGCAGAGACTCCGATACCAATTAACACAAGACGGGTCGGTGTCACACCATCTTTCCAAGCAAATACGTAAACAATAAGTCCAACAATGGTTGCTCCGATAAAACCTGCGAGGGGTAACCATTCAATACTAACTGTTAAAGAATGATTGTAATCACTAAACATTGCTAAAAAACCAACGACTGCCGCTCCGCCACCTGCAGAAATACCGATAATATCAGGGGAGGCTAGTGGGTTTTTAATAATTCCTTGTAATATAGCGCCCGCCACTGCTAAAGCCATTCCAGCAAAAGCAGCAAGAAAAATTCTAGGCATTCTGAAATCAACAATAATTAATTGATCGAACTCAGAACCGTAGCCGGACAAAGTTTGGATCACCGTAAAAGGATTTATAAACGAATCACCAAATGAGGCACTAAAGAAAAAAACGGCTAGTGTCATGATGCTAATAAACGTAAGTTTTTTAGAAGCTTTAACATCAAGTAAAAACGAGATTTTATTTTGTAATAAACGTACTGTTTTTAACTGTTTCATTATTTTTTTCCACCTTTTCGCGCAAGGTAAATAAAGAATGGGGTACCAATCATCGCTGTCATTACTCCTACTGGTACTTCTTGAGGCATAATGATATAGCGAGCTGCCACATCGGCTAATAGTAAAAGAATACCACCTAATAGGGCAGCCATTGGAATAAGCCAACGATGATCTGTGCCAACAAACTTCCGCGCAAAATGGGGTACCACAATTCCGACAAACCCTATAGGACCAGCTATCGCAACTGAACCACCTGCTAATAAAATGACAATAATACCTACCATCAACTTCATCAATCCTAAAGGTAATCCTAGGCCTCTCGCTACATCATCCCCAAGAGCAAGTATATTCATTTTAGATGAGATTAATAGAGCACCAATCCATCCAATCACTAAATAAGGGAATACAGATAATAGAATTTCAAGCTTTCTGCCTTGCACTGAACCAGCTAACCAAAACAATACTTGTTCGAGTGCTGCTTCGTTTGTTGCAAGTAATCCTTGCGTAAAAGAAGCAAATAATGCACTAATAGCGGCACCTGCTAACGTTATTTTGACTGGCGTTACCGCGTCTCGTCCAGTCGAGCTAATAGTATAAACAGATAGAGCGGCTATTGCAGCACCTAAAAATGCAATCCATGCAAAGGCTTGTAAACTTGACACATGGAAGAAAATCATAGCAAATACGACCGCAAAGCCAGCTCCAGCATTAATTCCTAATATTCCTGGTGATGCTAAAGGATTTTTCGTCAACGTCTGCATGAGCACGCCTGTAATAGCTAAGGAAGCACCTACACAAGTAGCGATAAGAGCTCTTGGAATACGGACATTTTGAATAATAATATGCTCGTTTGAATGATTAAACTGTGTAAAAGAGTCAATAGTCGTTTGGATGGACGTATTTGCATAGCCGTAAACGATACTTATTCCGATACAAAGAAGTAGGAGTAATGTTCCTACGATTAAAGCAATTGTTTTTGAAAAATTATTTTTTAAAATCATATAAAGTTGTACTCTTCTTTCAATAGAATGTGCTTGCATATTAGTAAAAAAATATTGACAATGATAGATTCTTACAATATGCTTAATTTCGTTCTCAAGTAGATGAAAGTGATTCTCATTATCGTTGAATCTGCTTAAACATTCTATCATATACATTGGGGGAAGAAAAGATGCAAAAGGCATTTCAAAAACTACTAGTTTTGCTTGCTGTTGTCGCTGTATTTGTTTTAGCTGCATGTGGCAATAACAAGGAAAACACGAAAGAAGAAAGTTCAACTAAGAGTAATGCTTACAGTGTCGAACATGCAATGGGGACAACTGAAGTTAAAGACACACCAAAACGAGTTGTCGTTTTAACAAACGAAGGGACAGAAGCACTTCTTGCTCTAGGTATTAAACCAGTAGGTGCTGTACAAGCATTTTCAGGTAATCCTTGGTATGACCATTTAAAGGATCAGTTGGAAGGCGTAGAAGTTGTTGGGGTTGAGAGTGAAGTTAACATTGAAAAAATTGCTTCTTTAAAACCAGATTTAATCATTGGAAATAAAATAAGACAAGAGAAAGACTATGCAAAATTAAGCAAAATTGCTCCGACAGTCTTCGCAGAGACATTACGCGGTGATTGGCAAGACAACTTTAAACTTTATTCAAAAGCGGTAAATCAAGAAGCTAAAGGCGAAGAAGTTTTAAAAGCATATAATGATAAAGTTCAAGCTGTCAAAGAAAAGCTTGGCGATAAAACGAATCAAGAGGTGTCATTCGTACGCTTTATGGCTGATAAATCTCGAATCTACTATACTGATTCATTCTCAGGCGTTATTTTTGATTCATTAGGATTTAAACGTGTACCAGAGCAAGCGGAACTATTTAAAGATAATGCAAAATTAGGAAAATTAGCTGTTGAGGTAGGAAAAGAAGTAATTCCTAAAATGGACGGAGATGTACTTTTCTACTTTACTTACATGCCAACAGGTGATGATACAGCATTAGCTACTGAAAAAGAATGGACAGAAGATCCACTTTGGAAAAACTTAAGTGCAGTACAAAAAGGGAATGTCCATAAAGTTGATGATGTAATTTGGAACACAGCTGGCGGCATCCTTGCAGCAGAAATTATGCTGGACCAAATTGAAGAAATTTTTGTTAAATAACAAAGATAACCTATATTATAAAACGCTATACTTTCATCGACGATGATGATTGTATAGTGTTTTTTATATACTCGATTCCAATGAGGTAACAGGCTCTACCCAAATTTGCAAGTCGCTATATGTTCTCGAATTATACATAGACCCTAGTTCAATAAAAAATTCACCTTATAGAGAAACAAAAGAGAGGAACTATGCGTAAAATAAAGGTAGGGGGGATTTAGGGTGAAATATTTGGCAATTGGTGTTTTCTTATCACTATGTAGTGTTTTCCTATCGAAGATTTTGTGGGGAATGGAAAAGATTTATGTAGTCCCAGGAGCAGTTGGCTGTATTTTTATTGTCATTTCAATGGTTTTTTCAGGTTCCATGACCAGTGGGGATCGGATGAGGGCAAACTTTGCTACCGAAACTACAGAACATCGGGACGAACGGCATAAAATCACGATAAATTCCTTATACATTGCTTTACCAAATATTATTGTTGCGGTTTTATTTTATTATGTAAATAAATGATTTAGAATTTTGAGTACCTTACGTATAATGAAAAAACCTTCTAATGAAGTTGAAATCAATAATAAAAGGTCACTCGGACAAAAGTGACCTTTTTTGATTTAACTGTAGTATGTTAGGCTGGTAAGTTATCCTACTATTACTATTGATGTTATTTAGCAATAGAGAGTATGGAATGATTGAATGTAACAATGATAATTAGCATTAACTTTTATTATTAAAAATCTGAATAGTAGTAAAAGACTTCATTAATAATTCATGAATGTTGCTCCGACAATAATTAAAAGAATAAAGAGGACAACAATTAGGGCGAATGCTGAGCCGCCGCCGTAACCACCGCCGCCACCGCAGCCGTAACCGCCGTAACCACCGTAACCACCGCCGCCATATCCTCCGTAACAGCCACAGTTACCATAATTTCCACCTTGGTAGTATCCCATAAAATATCCCTCCCTTCTACAATCTATAATATGTTCATGTGTAGAAAGGAGGGGAGGTATTCATCTAGATTTTACTCAATTTCGGTTGAAAAATAGGAAAATTGATCATGAGGAATTACTCCAGAAAAAGGAATACCAACGCTAAAGGTTCCTCGGATTTTTGAGTTTTTTTAGAAAGTAGAGCACGTTACTTATGATATTTCGAGAAAAAATCATTTTTATAGAATAATAAAATTGAAACCATTACAAATTTCAACCGTATATAATAAGGAAGATTTTCGGAGGTGAATGTACTATGCCATTTATCGGATGGGCCATACTAATTTTTTCAATTGTATGTTACTTACCTTTTTTTATATGGCTTTCTGCTAGTTATCTTAGAAATGGGGATCAATCGAAAAGAAAAAATAACTATTGGTTATTCTTAATGATAGCTGGATTATTAAATTCATTGAATTTATTTTTGTTTAAGATGAAAGATACATATTTCTTGGCAGTAATAGTCATTATCATTTTATTATCGAGCTTATACATGTTCTTCATCGTTCGGCAAGATAAAAGAAAAGCGATGGAATGACTAACGAAACGTTGGGAAAATTTGTGCTACAATACACAAAAAAGTATCCCCTTGAATGTAGACTAATTCAAGGGGATATATAAAAAATTTAGAAAGTTCTTCGCTATCTAGAGGATTCGATTTTACCTCTGCTTTTTAAAATTGCTTCTGTTTTAATACCCGCGTTGAAAACGGACACTATCATAATAAAGAAAAATAGAATTTGAATGAACCTATCTGCTGTCCAATAGCCCAAATAATTCATAAATACAAAGATGACAAATAAAATAGCAGTAACAATGGGGGAACAAAGGCGTAACTTACGAGACATTACATATCCTCCTTTTTATGTAATAAACTATATTCTAAGGTTAACATAAAAAGAGCCTAAGAAAGACTCTTTTTAAAGTGGTTTATTCATTATTTGTTTCAGGACCAAAGTTGCTATTGTGCCTAGACATATACAAACGGCATAAATAATACCGCTAATGATACCAAAAAAATCTAAACCAAAAGGTAAAAGAAAAGTAGCAATACCTACTATGTATGAGAATAGCCCAAATAGCTTAGCTAGTTTATCTTTATCCCCCAAAAAACTTTCTTCTTGGTAACCCGCAATAAGCCACAGTTTCTTTTTTATATGGGTAAGATAACCCATGAAAACAAAGATTAAAGCAAGAACTATACATATAATATAGCCAGCAATCATTTTCGGCACCTCACTTATTTTAGGACTAATAAATATACGAATAAAACAAAAATACGTTTTCCAAATTATTACTGAAGGTAATCTATTTCGAAGGTATTTCATCATAATAAACTGTGAGGACTCTCACTAAATTTGAAAATGCTTATATATTTATCGGTATAAGTATAAAAATATTAGGGGAATTAAAATAACAATGAAAGAGAAGTAAAAAAGGGTCACTCGAACCAAAGTGACCCTAAACCACAAACTAGGAGGACAAAGCTAAGTTAGCTTTACACTACTATTAATATGATTTGGTAGCTATGTTTGTATAGTGAAATGCCTCTGAATTAGATTAAAAAATTAAATTTATAGATGATGTTTGAAAATTGTGTTTTCATCACTTTTTTCTACATGATTTCCTTATTAATTTTAAGGCGATACAAGTAATAAGCATAGCAGGTAAAATAAAGAGCTATAAGACTGAAAAAAGAAACCTCGTTCATATAACCAAACATCGCTAGAGCTAGAAGACTGAAGCCGAATAAATTAATCATCAAATCAAATGCTTTTGATTTGGCGTTTTGACTTAATTCAATATTTCTTTCATCTTTTTCCTCAATAAGCTGTTCCTTTGTTTTATTCTTTTCATCTAGCAATTTGGTGAAGCCCATACCTAATAGCATGACTCCGCAAAATCCAACAGTTGATAGATGAGGTATTTAAAGAGGGGTGGGCCCTTCTTCTAACAAAACATTTGAAGACATAAAAAAGGCTCCCGACCAAAATATTTCGACCGGGAGTGAGCCATTTCACACAAAACTATTTTTACATATAAGAAGGTTTGCTACTTAAAGCCGCTTGTAATACTACATTTGCAAACTCGTGGTCATTGATAACATAAGGTACTTCGTCCGGCTCAACCCAAATGCGCGAAATCGTTTCATGTTCTCGAAGAAACGGGAGACAGTCTTGAACTTCCATACAATAAAACATTTGATAACCGATTAACGGGTACTTTCCATCAGCTTTGTATAAAGGATTCTCTTCGTGGCTGACTTCAATTGCTCCTATATAGTTGATAGGACCCTTTACATAGCCTTCTTCAAATGCCTCTCTATGAAATGCTTCTTCAGGTGATTCTCCATTTTCTATATGACCGCCAGGAAAGTTAAATCCTCGCCCGTCTACATGAACTAACAAAACATACCCATTATGAAAACAAACTCCGTGTACACTTGTTACTTTGCTGTAATCGTGAATATTTTTATTTGGTAACCACGTCAGTTTAAGATAATGTCCGCCCCAGTCCACGTAGGTTTGATTGTTCATATGTTGCCTCCTTTTTATTTAGGAACTCATTATATTTCCATTTTAGTTAATGAAAATATATATGTATAATCCTTTAATAAAAAAAATACAAGTTTTAAGGGGCCAATCTGGAAATAAAGCACAAAAGCTGGCGAGTGATGCTGGGGGTTCATTAACTAAACAAAATACAAAAAGAGTCACATTTAACTAGGTGTGGCTTTTTCTTATGCATCTAATAGCTATAAAAAGAAACAATGGAAGTCATCTTAATGCCAGATCACTAAGGTGCAGCGATATTTGACATCAACTATACGCAATGAAAGAGGTGGTACTATGCAAATAACAAATGGTAAATGGATTTTTGATTCTGAAGTGATCGATGAAGTTGCGAACAAAATACAACGAGATGAGCAGGAGCGAGAGATGGTAAATGCTTTTGCTCGCTATGCCTACCTTCGATACAAGCAGATTCGAGATAGTGTAAATCCTCGTAAATGTAGATATATGAGGATTGATCAAGTGCGTGAACAATTAAAATCACCAGCGAAGCTACGAATAGTGAGCAGTCGATTTTCTATTTCAGAAGAAGAAGTTGTTTATATCGTAGATTTTGTGAAAAAGTATTTGAAGTATGTTAAATAAATCAAAATCTCCCGGTCATAAAAATTAACCCGGGAGATTTTCTTTGTTTGTTGATTTTGATTTTGTAGCCTCTTAGGTTTGTTAAAAAGCTCGAAAGGATATCATTTCTCATCTCTCCACACTATATAGTATGATAAAGTGTAGAATTAAGGAGTGTGAGAATATGAAATTCATTAAATTCCTTCTAGTTATTGTCATTGTCCTCGGTGCCATCGGTTATGGGGTTTATCATTATGGTGTGAAGTTTGCATCCGAAAAAGTCGTTGATACAATTTCTTCAGAATTAGAGGAAAGTGGTCAAATGGATGAAATTAAAACTACGATTGAAAGCGACCCTCAATTAAAATCATTTATGGAAGAGGCCAAAACTGCAGATAGTAGCAAGTTACCGTTTACAACTAAAGAAGAGGCAACAAAAGTAATCATTCAAAAAGTTGGTATTTCGGAGCTTAATAATATAAGAACAAAAGTACAAAATGGTTCAATGACGAAAGAACAGATCATTCAAGAGATGGAAGGTAAATTAACAGACGAAGAAATTTTGGCACTAAAAGTAATCGTCTATAAAGAATTATATAAATAAAACGTTAACAGACTATAAAAAGTAAAGATACAGGACATGCCATTGTAGCGTGTCCTATTTTTTCTGCTTTCTAAAGTGATTTTAATGAAAATATTTGTCCCTCATTTTGTGAAACAACTGTATATAAAGAGAGAGAAATCTCATTTTTTTACTTAACTCAAAGAATTTTCAGGGAGGGGCATCATGGCTATATTTAGGGTTCGTAAAAAGGAGAATTTTGTTGTGCTAGACAAAGGGTTTTTGAATGACATCCGTTTAAGTTGGAAAGCTAAGGGTTTGCTTGCTTATATGTTGTCATTGCCAGATGATTGGTCATTTAGTACTTCAAATTTAGCTACTAAGAGCAAATGCAGTCGTGAATCCACGGCTAATACTATAAAGGAGTTAACGAAAGCGGGCTATATTCACAAAACGCAGGTCAGAACAAACCACGGGAAATTCGGGAAATTGGAGCTGTTCGTGTTCGAAACACCAAGAACTGAACCGTATAGTAAAAAGCCGATAACGGTTAATCCGTCACCGGAAAAACCGATAACGGAAAAACCGCCACTACTAAGTAATAATAAATCATTAAATAACAATGTACTAAATAAAAATAATGATGATGATAAAAGGGGGCATACCACAGGTGAAAACCTTCTAAAAACACAAACGGCATACGAGTTTTATGAGCAAAATGGCTTTGGTTCTCCAGTCGCTTATGTCACTAACAAAATCGATCATTGGATTGATGATCTGTCAGAGGACCTTGTTATACATGCTATGAAGTTAGCAATAGAAAACAATGTACTTCGTTGGAATTACGTAGAAAAGATTCTTCAAGATTGGAGTAATAAGAAGGTGACATCCATTGAGGAAGTAGAAGCGGACAAACTACAATTTGCAGCTCAAAAACAACAACGACAAAATCATACTAATCGATCTACTCATCAAAAATATAAAGAGATAGTCCCCGAATGGTTCCATCAACGTCGTCAAAATGACAGTGAGATAGAAGTAAGTCAAGCTATTGACTTTGAAGCTGAACGTCAAAAAATTTTGGAAACATTTAAGAACATAACAGGAGAGCAAGGTAAATAGTATATTAACTAGATTTATATGTAGACAATTCTTTTAGCTCACTATCATGGCCCTGAAATTAAGCTAGTGAAATGATAATCTATACTTTTTAGTAACGAGGGACCTTACTCAAATTCCTATTGAGCAGGTCCTCTAATATATCAGTGAATACCTTATATTGCTTAATATGGTACTATAAAATAGGAGTTTACTAGACGCAAAGGGGCATACTTATGAACGCACATTTCAACTTTACGGATTTCCCTGTATTAGCAACGGAACGTTTTATATTACGAAAAGCACAGGAAAGTGATTGTTTTGATCTTTTGGAGCTTTATTCAACTGAAAGTGTTGTGAAATATATACCATTGGAACCTTTTAATTCAGTGGAAGATTCAAAAAATGAAATGAATTGGTATGAAAAGATTTACGAAGACCAGAGTGGCTTACGATGGCTTATAGAAGAACCTACAACTAAAAAAGTAATCGGAACATGTGGTTTTTTAAATTATGAAAAGGCTCATAATCGTATAGAGATTGGTTATGATTTAATTCCTTCTTACTGGGGAAAGGGCATAATGAAGGAGACATTAAGTAGTATCATTCATTTTGCTTTTACTAAGATGAACATGAATAAAATAGAAGCAAAAGTCGATCCAGAAAATATATCATCTATTAAATTATTGGAAAAATTAAATTTTTATCAAGAAGGTATATTAAGAGAGCATGAATTTGAAAAAGGAAAGTATGTAGATTTGATTAATTTTTCCATTTTGAAAAGGGACTATTTGTAATGTATAGTTCTGTTGATCTAATAATGTTCTTATAGTTAACCTCAAGTATGGACTACTTACTTGAGGTTATATTTAGCTTTAATCTTGATGGAAATGGGGTGCTCGCATTATGTTGAAATTTATTGGCTCTGGAAGTGCGTTTAATACGAAATTAGGTAATAATTCAGCTTATTTTAAAGCAGGGAATCAGATGTTGCTGATTGATTGTGGTAGCAATATTTTTCACCGCATTAAGGAAAATAATTTACTGGAAGGTATAGAACACATCCATGTATTGATCACGCATACTCATGCAGACCATGTTGGAAGCCTTGCTGATTTTATATTTTATAGCTATTATTGCCATGGCGAAATGGCAAAACCGAATGTTTCAGTTTATGCCGTTCATGATGTGAAAATTGAAGAATTGTTGATCATGAATGGGATTAACCCAGAAGTTCATTGTTTAACAAAAAAATTTCAATCAGATACACAGTACTCATTAAATTTCTGTAACGTACTATTCGAAAGATCTAGTCATGTTAAAGAGATCCCTTCTTATTCCATTGAATTATGTATAGATGACAAACTTATCTATTATACGGGAGATACAAATAGCCTAAAGGCATCTTTAGGAACTCCACATGAATCGGGTAAGGCCTACGATTATGTTTATGTTGATACTTGTAAAGCTGATTATGAAGGCAATGTACATTTATCATTACGAAAACTTAGCGAGTTAGTTCGTCCTGATTTACGTCCAATATTTTGGTGTATGCATTTAGATGAGAGCTTTGACCGTCAAGAAGCTGAAAGTTTAGGGTTCAATGTTGTAAAGAACGAGTTTTAAGAAAAAAGGGGGGCGATTTATGAAAATTGATTTATTAGTAAATAAGCCACAGCATATAGAAGATGTTGCAAAAATGGTCTACAAGGAATTTGTAGTACCAACAAGCAGTAAAAAGACATATGAAGAAGTTGTCGAATTTTTCAAAAGAACATATGTAAATAAATTTCCAATTACTTTTATAGCAAATGTAGATGGCCAATGTGTAGGAACAGTATCTGTATTTGAAAATGATTGGAAAGAAAGACCCCAATTTAAACCTTGGTTAGCATCTTTATTTGTTGAACCTTCATATCGAAGCCAAAAAATAGGTTTTTATTTAATCAATGCTTTGCTAGAACATATGAAAAAAATAGGTTATACAAAAGTATTTTTAAAAACAGAAAATGCTGCAGTTTATTATGAAAAAAGAGGCTGGGAGCGTATTGAAACAGTATTAGATGAACAAGGCGATCGTATTGATATTTTTAAATATACATTATTGAATGATGAGAACAATTATTAAAGAGCTAATATAACATAAAAAGCTGTAGCGTATGACAACGCTACAGCACAGAATTGGTCTTGCCCTAATAATGGCTGAGCCATTATCAGCATTATAACACAACGTATGATAAATCAAAGTTTTAATGAAAATTTATTTCAGTGAATTGAATACAACGTTGGATAGTTGACACAATTGTGTTTGAAAAAGCTATTCTTTTATTGTTTCATCAAAACTTTTTCGGCCAGGATTCACTTTATTTACGGTTATATTTAATTTACTTATTGTATCTTTTGTTAATGGTATCTTGCCATCCTTGTGTATTTTTTTCCACATTTTCACGTCTTTTCGGTATAGCTGCTCGGATAAGCGGAAAACATCAACATCTATGTTTAAGCTCTCTTCATATGTTTTTGTTATATCTGTTTTAACAGCCTTAATAATACCTTTTCTTATTTGGTCGGTGTTTATCTTTCCTTTGAAACCATTAATGATCGCATTGAGTTTTATATCAACTTCAAATGTTACTTCATTGTTTTTTACAATTGGTTTTATATCTGTACTTAATTTTTCTAAATCGACTGTTAAGTATTCTTTTTCTTTATTGTCTAATTTAAAGGTTACTTCTCCACGAGTTTTTTTATGAAACATCCATTGAATACCTCTTGCATCCCCGTTATCTAGATAGCCTTTAAATCCATCTTTTGAAATTACTCCAACACCTGTTAATTCAGTTTCCTTAGTTGGCTCTTCGGTCGTCTCCCAACTTTCGCTAATTGAGACAAGTGGTATATTCACCTCATGACCCGGTTCATTTAACGCGATGACTAGATTTCGTAAATCAACGGGCTCTACATATGTTTCAATTTCTTTTGTATGCAATGGATTGCTTAGTTTTGAAGCTGTTAGTGATTTATTTAATAACGGTGTGATTAAAAAAATATCTTTAATAGGTTCTTTTGTAATATAAGTTAATATTTGATATCTTGTTTCTCGATGGCGTAAAAAACTGTCAATAATAGCAATGCCTTTCTCACTTTTTAATGCATTCTCTGAAAAAAGAAGGTAAGTCAAATGTCCCCAAAATACTTCTTGGTCAATGGAGCGATATAATTTAAAAAAGGCTTCTTCCATCGTTTTTCCTTTAGCGTACCCTATCTCTGATTGTGGTCCTTGAGGACTAGGTCCTTCAGATTTAGCTACATTAGCAAAATTGATGATTTGCATATATATTTCATATTGACCATCTTTAAAATCGACGCCAATACCGTCAACATAGTACATTCTTTGTGGTTCAGAGACATCCCAGCATCCTGAAAGCAATAGTACTGCAGTTAAACTGACGAGTAACGTAATTTTTTTTTTCATTTTTTGATCCCTACTTTTAGAAATTCCTGTGTAATTTTGAGGACTTAAGAAGTTATGTTTATAGTTTGGACAAAAAATAAGAGGATTATAAGCAGTGAAAATCTTAGGATAGCAGCAATTAGCCATTTAAATAAAAGCCCAGGACTCATTTGTATAATGAGACCTGGGCATGTGTGGAAAATATTTAATCGTGCAATAACGTAAACAAGTAAAGAGTGATGGTTATATCCCTTTATGATCGCGAATTTCTATAATAGTTCCTTCAGGTGCTATTAATTTACAAAGCTGACCATTTTCAACTCTATAAATAATTTCACCATTTTTATGTATAAAATGAACGTTCATTTCCTTTAATCGTTCTACTTCTTGAAGAAGATTATCAACCCATAAACAAAAATGTACAATACCTTGAGCATTTGAATTACATGCTTCAAGATTTTCATCAAATTTCCCAGTTTGGAGTTCTATATAAAAGGCTCCAAGCTTTAACCATGTATTAAAATGTCTATCGTGGAAATTCGGCGACTCCTGTACTAGTTCAAAACCTACTACATCTGTGTAAAAATTTAAAGATTCTGCATATGTATTCGTTTGGATGCAAATGTGATGTACATATTTTTCGACCATAAAGTATTTCTCCTTTTATTGAAGCTGCTCTATCAATGAGTTATCGCTAAATGATACCAAAATTACTAATTACTGAAGAAATAGCGTAACATTTAGCTTTCATTCGCACAAGTATAATTTGCGACAAAATGGATAATTTATATAGCGGAGGTGATAATTTTGACAAACAAAAAGCGCAAAACAAGTGAAGAAGAACAAGTAGAATTTGGAGCAGATTTAAGCCCTGACGATCTAGATGTGCGTGAAGAAAATGAACTAACTAAAGAGCAAATGAACAATGCAAATCAAGAAAAACAACAAAACGTAAACACTTCCCAAAAACGGTATAAAAAATAAAGAAGATGCATATAATTTTCTACCACAATCTTTTGGTTGTGGTAATTTTGCATACATTCATATACATAGCTGGGGAAAACTTATTTGTTAATAAACAAAACTCCTTTATAATTTAAAACAATAGTAAAGAATTGGAGAGGGGATAAAATAAGAATCACAATTAAAGTAAGAAAGGACAAAAAGAATGACGACTAAATTTAAAATTGAAAGCCCGCTTATTCCGAATGATTTGCCTCAAGGAACCTTTGAAGACGTTTTTTATGATGAAGAACCTTATCTATCGCATCAATTGATTACGAATACAAGTAGAGAGAATGATAGTATTGACCGTTTAATTGTATCCAAAGTACTGTTTCAAAAAGTATCTTTGATTCACTCGAATTTCAATAAAATTGATATGACGGATGTAATCTTTGAAAACTGTGACTTATCTAACTCAACATTTAACGAAGGGATTATCCATCGAGTTACGTTTAAAAACTGCAAACTGTTAGGTGTTGATTTCTCAGAGGCCCATTTAGGAAACGTTTCTTTTGAAGGGTGTATCATGAATTTATGTAACTTTGGCCTAGCAAGATTTAAACAAATTTGTTTTGATCAGTCATCATTACGTAGTACAAGCTTTTACGACTGCCAATTTAAAAAAGTGAAATTTGAAAACTGTAACATAGATGAAGTTGATTTTAGCGATACGCCACTAAATAATGTGGATATTAGTACTTGTAAATTTGAACGATTAAATGTAACGATAAAAAATTTAAGTGGCTGTGTGATTTCCACTGAACAAGCAATTGGCTTTGCAGAATTGCTAGGTTTAAAGGTTAAACGATGATATTGACCAGGTACGAAATAAAAATTGAACTTGGCTTTTTTTTATGAGATTAATCTGTCGTATCCAAGTGTTTTATGGTTAGCATGATTCTTAGTGAATTTTAGAGCCACTAGTGCGGAAAAACGAATATTAAAAGGGCAATGTTATTTGCACTTGAAAAGGAAATGTCTACTCAAAACATTTTAAGTAGTAATTTGTATTGATAGGGACGAGAGGGGTCGATGATTTTAACAAAAATTATATTGTTTAGAAAATATGGTATAATTAATATGAAATGAATAAATATTTGTTGGTATTAAAGGTCGAAATCGAACTATTTTAGAAGAATTGATTAAAAGGGGTAATTATAGTGTGTGAGGATATTACTATTGAAATTGCTGTTTGATGTAGTATAACAATAGTATTTCATTGCTACATTGGACCATTATTTTATAGAGAAACTTGAAAGACCTACCTTTAATAAACGTTTTCTTCAGAAAAAAGAACAAAAAATTATTATTAACTCTATGGTGTTATTTTAAAATCTTAATGAAAAGGAGGTTTGAAAATGAATGATTTTATTGAAAATGAAGCGGGACTAAATCTAGATATAGGTGGTATCGAATTATACTATGAATTGTTAGGTGAACATCACGATGGTCCAACACTTGTTTTCGAATCAGGATATGGAGTTACTTTAGAAAACTGGAATCCGATTAGAGATGAAGTATCAAAGTTCGCAAGAATGTTTATTTATGACAGAGCAGGAATCGGAAAAAGTGAAATGGATGACAGACCTCGGCATAGTAGGCAAAGTGTAGATAACTTACGTATATTACTAAAAAAAGCAGGTATAAAGCCTCCGTATGTATTAATAGGTCACTCAATTGGAGGATTAAATGTAAGATTATTTGCAAGTAAATATCCAGAGGAAGTCGCAGGTGTGGTTCTCTTAGATTCATCTCATGAGGATCAAAATAAAATATTGCCTCCCTTATTTACAAAAGAAGTTCAGGAAGCATATTATAATCAATTTACTATAGAAGGATCTCTTAATGAAATTGAAGAAAGTTTTGAGCAAGTTCGTACTTCTAAATCTTTAGGAAATATCCCATTGATTGTCGTTACAGGAGGTTTGCAGCCTTTTCATACAAAGGAATCTATGGCTGCTTGGATGAGACTTCAAGAAGAGCTTGCAAACTTGTCAACAAGTAAGCAACATATTATCGTTGAAGATGCCGGGCATGCGATACATTTTGATAAGCCAGAAGTTGTTATAGGTACAATAAGAGATATTTTTAATATTGTAGGTAAGAATGATAATAGATAATGCTTTTCATTGTACTACCCTGCATCTGAAATGGCGATATTAGTGTGATAGTTGAATTCGTAATAGACGATGAAAGTAAATCTATTCAAATAAACGAGAAGTAGTCAGTAGAAGGCCTCGAGTTAGAGGCCTTTTATTATGCACTTAAAAGCAACAATCGCAAAGAATCCATATTTTTGACAGAGAAGAAAATGAAACGATATTTGTCATTTAAGGTGGGAAACATTGGCTAAGAGAATTAACGCAAGATTAAGTAGTAGCTAAAGAAGTTTCGAATAAGCTTTGCAAATACATAAGAAAGAGGGGAAGGTATGAAGGTTTACAAATAAGACCAAGATTTTTCAATCTTGGTCTATGTTCATACTTCTAATATTTTGAAATGAATATTTGAAAAATTGACTAGAAAATTACTTCCGAATATTAGTGAGCAACTTGTCCACCATCAGCTGCGTAAACATAGCCGTTACAGAAGCTTGCAGCGTCTGAAGAAAGGAATACTACTACTTCAGCAATTTCTTCTGGTTTTGCAGCTCTGCCCATCGGAACGTTAGACACAACTTCGCTCCAAACTTCAGGATTATCTTTCCACATTTGAGTCATTGGAGTTTCTGTTAAACCTGGTGCCACAGCGTTAACTCGGATACCATCTTGAGCGTGGTCAATGGCAGCTGCTTTTGTTAAACCAGTTACTGCGTGTTTTGCTGTTACGTATGGTGCCATATTTGGATCGGCAATGATACCAGCAACTGAAGCTGTGTTTACAATTGTACCACCACCATTAGCAATCATGTATTCAAGTTCATGTTTCACGGCAAAGAATACGCCTTTAACGTCAACCGCCATTACTTTATCAAATGTGCCTTCTTCAATATCAACGAACTTTGTTGGATTATTTAAAACACCTGCATTATTGAAAGCGTGATGTAATCCGCCAAATTTTTCTACTGTCTTTTCAACAAGTGATTTTAATTGCTCTGGGCTTGTTACATCAGTTTTAAAGAAAACTGCTTCTCCGCCTGCTTGTTGAACTAGTTCTACAGTTTCTTGTGCACGGTCATCCACATCGCCAATAGCAACTTTCGCACCACGACGTGCAAAAGCTATTGCTGTAGCACGACCAATACCAGTAGCTGCACCAGTGATTAGGACAACTCGACCTTCAAAATCATTACCATTCATAATATTACCTCCACATATTTGTAAGTGTTCATTACATGTGTAGTATAGCTTTCCGTAAAAAGCGTATTCAATATTTTTGAATGAATGAGCTTATTCCTTTATAGTAATAAGGATAAGAAGGTGAGTAATAATGCAATTAACACAATTAGAATATTTTATAGTAGTAGCTCGCTTGGAACATATGTCGCAAGCTGCTTTAGAATTAGAGGTTTCACAATCTTCATTAAGTAAAACGATAGGTCGTTTAGAGGATGATATAGGAGTACAACTTTTTGATCGAAAAGGGAAATCTATTCGTTTGAATGAATATGGACGAATATTTTATGAAAAGGTGGAAAAGGCTTTAAATGATTTACAAGAGGCGAAAACGGAAATTCAAGAACTGGCTAATATTAGAGAAGATAGTGTAGCGATTAATGTAATGAATTCAAAACTATTGCCAAAATTATTTTATGATTTTTATAAAAAGCGTCCGAATGTTAAAATACGACAGTATTTATTACCAGATAAATTAGCACTTCAAAAATTAGTTTGTGGTGAAATTGATTTAATGATTGTCATCAATCCTATAAAAGATGACAGAATACAATGGGTTCCGTTATTTACAGAAGAAGTATTTTTAGTAGTCCCGAAAAATCATCCGTTAGCAGCTAAAGAAAGTGTTTCATTGATTGAGACAAAGGATGAAATGTTTATTTTGTCAGAAACAGGGCAAAATTTCCGTGCAACTGAAAATCAATTATTTGAAAGAGCAGGGTTTACGCCAAATATTGCTTTTGAAGGTGAGGATTTATCGATTATTTTACAATTGGTGAACGAAGGAAAGGGCATCTCTTTTATTTTTAAACACTCCTTTTTAGATCAGTATTTAGACAATGTGAAAATATTAGAAATTTCAAATCCTGATTGCTTTCAAACAGTGGGGATTGCTTGGAATAAAAAGAGAAAAAGTTCATTCGTCGTAAACAGTTTTCGTGACTTTGCTATTTCATTTTTGAAGGATAGTACAATATAAGGCGAAGAAATCTTACTACAATTTTCTTTGGAATACTTTTTCGAGGGAAATCATAAATGCTTACAGAAGGCAGGCGTTCATGTTTTAAGTAAGAATTACTGCTGTTAATAATAACATGGAGTTCTACACGAACAATTATTTCGGGCGATGGTGTATAAAGCGGAGCACATTAAAAACATACTAACATTAGTAGTACAAACCAAGGCCATGGTTTGTGCTACTATTTTTTTATAGTAGAAGTGAAGAAAAGCCGACT